>JBFICQ010000048.1:0-17218 GCA_041581895.1 Polyangiales bacterium
CTGACCTATGAAGCCGTGGGCCAGCTCACCGCGCTTGGCATCGGGCAGAGCTCGGCGGTCGGGATTGGCGGCGACCCCATCAATGGCACCGATTTCATCGACATTCTGAAGCTCTTCAACGAGGACCCAGGGAGCGCCGGGGTCGTTTTGATCGGGGAGATCGGGGGCAATGCCGAGGAGCAAGCCGCAGCCTGGATCAAGCAGAACTTCCGAAAGCCGGTCGCCGGCTTCATCGCTGGCCGGACAGCGCCGCCCGGCAAGCGCATGGGCCACGCGGGGGCCATCATCAGCGGTGGCAAGGGCACGGCCGATGCGAAGATCGCGGCTCTCGAGGATGCCGGCGTGAAGGTCGCGCCCACGCCTTCCGACATGGGCGTTACGATGCAGAGCCTTCTCTGAGGAGATAGAACGATGTCAAAGAAACCGATGCGTGTCGCGGTCACTGGGGCCGCAGGTCAGATTGGCTACAGCTTGCTCTTCCGCATTGCGGCCGGTGACATGCTAGGGAACGACCAACCGGTCATCCTACAACTTGTCGAGATCCCGCCGGCGATGAAGGCGGTCGACGGCGTGATGATGGAGCTCGAAGACTGTGCATTCCCGCTGCTTGCCGGGATGGAGTCGAGCGACGATCCAACCATCGGTTTCAAAGACGCCGATGTGGCTCTCTTGGTCGGTGCTCGGCCTCGCGGTAAGGGCATGCTTCGCAAAGACTTGCTTGAGGCGAATGCCGGGATCTTCACCGTACAGGGCAAGGCACTCAACTCGGTCGCCAACCGCGACGTGAAAGTGCTCGTCGTCGGCAACCCTGCGAACACCAATGGCTACATCGCTATGAAGAACGCGCCCGACTTGGACCCGTCGTGCTTCACGGCGATGGTGCGGCTCGACCAGAACCGCGCCATGTCGCAGGTTGCCGCCAAGACCGGGCGTCCGGTAACCGACGTCAAAAAGCTCACGATCTGGGGCAACCACTCAAACACGCAGTACCCCGACCTTTTCAACGCGGAGATCGACGGCAAGAGCGTCGCGGCCGTCATCGACGACCAGAGCTGGATCGAGAATGACTTCATCCCAACCGTGCAGCAGCGCGGCAAGGCGATCATCGAGGCGCGTGGCCTTTCGAGTGCGGCTTCGGCTGCCAACGCCGCGATCGACCACGTCCACGACTGGTTGCTCGGCACGCCGGAAGGCGACTGGGTTTCCATGGCAGTCCCTTCGGACGGCAGCTACGGCGTTCCGGAGGGCCTCGTATATGGCTTTCCGTGCACGTGCAAGAACGGGCGATGGTCGATCGCCCAGGACCTCCAAATCAACGACTTCAGCCGCGTCAAAATGGACGCCACCGCTGCGGAGCTTCAAGAGGAAGCTGCCGCCGTCGCACATTTGCTTTAGGCTCTCGGAGACGCGCTGGGGTCTGCGATGCGAAAGCCACGATTGGTCGAACAGCACGAAGCAGCAGGACGACGAATCACCATCGATGGTCACCAGATTTTCGTGCGAGAAGAGGGGGAGGGCGAGCCGGTTCTCCTGTTGCATGGTGTGCCGTCGAGCTCGTTCCTGTTTCGCAAGATGCTCGCGCCAGTATCCGAGGCGGGTTTTCGCGCCATCAGCTTCGATTTCCCTGGCGTCGGGTTGAGCGACAAGCCGAAGGACCTCGCGTATGACTGGCATGCGCTCGCGAAGTGGGTAGGGCGCGTGGTCGACGCGCTCGAGCTCCCTCCCGTGCATCTCGTCGTACACGACATCGGGGGTCCGATTGGGGTCGAGTGGGCCATCGGCAATCCGGTCAAAGTGCGGTCAATTACGATCACCAACACGCTTCTCGACGTCGCGGACTTTGCTCCGCCATTTCCGATGTGGACCTTTCGGGTCCCGGTGATGCGGCATTTGGTGTTTGCCACGATGAACACGCCGACGATGCTGCAGCTATTCCGTCAAACCGGCGTCAAGAATCCCGAAACGGTCGATGAAGACACCATCGCCAGTTACATCTACTTGCTCAAGGCGAACGGGGGGCACCGGAGCTTCCTCGAGATCATGGCTGGCTTTGATCTAACCGAGCAGCATCGCGACTGGTTGCGAGACGGGCTCCTGGCGATCGACAAGCCGATGCAACTGGTTTGGGGCGAGCAAGAAGTTGCGATCCCAAAGGCACAACTCGATTACATTCGCCAGGCGTTTCCGCTTCGCGCAGAGCACATGGTCGAGGCCCGGCATTTCCTTCAAGAGGAGCAGCCCGAGGTCGTCGCGGCGCATATCACCGCGTTTGCCAAGGGCGTTGCCGACCAGCCAAAACGCGCTACAAACGCGCCGAGTTGATTCGAGGAATCAGCAGGAAAGAGAAGCCACCATGGCCGCCGAACGCACCCTCAGCATCATCAAGCCCGATGCTGTAGAGCAGAACAACATCGGAAACATCTTCGCCATGATCCAGCGAGCGGGCCTGAAGATCATCGGAATGCGCATGCTGCACCTGAGCCGCGCCCAGGCCGAAGGCTTTTACGAGGTCCACAAGGATCGCCCGTTTTTTGGTGAGCTCGTCGAGTTCATGACGCGTGGCCCAGTCGTCGTGTCCGCGCTCGAGGGTGACGACGCCGTTGCGCGCTACCGCACCCTGATGGGCGCCACCAATCCAGCCGAGGCAGACGAAGGGACCATTCGCAAGGCGTATGGCACCGACATCGGCGAAAACGCGTGCCATGGCTCCGACAGCGTCGAAAACGGCAAGGTCGAAGTCGCCTATTTCTTTCCGGAATACCTCCTCAGATAGCCGATGGCCGACGCGAGTGAAAACCAGCTGCGCCCATTGATCGAGGAGGCCTTCGACGACCGGTCGAAGCTCGCAAGTGCTTCCTATCGCGAGGCGGTCGAAGAGACGATCGCTCTTTTGGACCAGGGCGAGATCCGAGTTGCCACCCGGGGCGACGACGGAGAGTGGACCGTGCACGCCTGGGCCAAGCAGGCGATCCTTCTCTACTTCGGCGTTCGCGGGATGGAGCGAGTCGTAGTCGGCGCCTACGAGTACCACGACAAGATCCCGCTCAAGAAGAACCTAGACCAACAGGGAATTCGCGTCGTTCCGCCAGGCACCATTCGCTACGGAGCACACATGGAGCCAGGCTCGATTCTCATGCCCGGCTACGTGAACATCGGTGCGTACGTCGGTACGGGCACGATGGTCGATACCTGGGCCACCGTCGGTTCATGCGCCCAAGTCGGAAAGGGCGTTCATCTCTCGGGCGGGGTGGGTCTTGGTGGCGTGCTCGAGCCCCTCGGCGCCACCCCCGTCATCATCGAGGACGGCGCATTCATCGGCTCGCGAGCGATCGTCGTCGAGGGCTCGCGCATCGGCGAAGAAGCCGTGCTCGGCGCCAACGTGGTGATCACGGCGAGCACCAAGATCATCGACGTCACCGGCACCGAGCCGGTCGAAATGCAGGGCTACGTCCCCCCGCGCTCGGTCGTGATCCCCGGCACCCGCACCAAGAACTTCCCGGCTGGCGAGTATTCGATCCCGGTTGCCCTGATCATCGGTCGACGAAAACCGAGCACCGACAAGAAGGTCTCACTCAACGAAGCTTTGCGAGACTTCGGCGTCTCCGTCTAGCGTGCCGATCGTTCCTCTGCAGATTCGTCGTTGGAGCTGAAAGCGAGACGCGGCGGATTATCCTTTGCCCACTGATACGCCATGTACGACGAGACCAGGTGACACACCCAACCAAAGAACCCGCCTGTGCCCAGCCAGAGGCCTGGCGTGATGATTAGCCACACGATCCCGCGCAGAAACTTGCCGTTGTAGATCTGGCCTGCGCCGGGAATGACAAACGATAAAATAGCTGCGGTTCCGGGACGGTCCATGCATTCAAGGTGCGTCCGCCCCGAGAATTGTCAACCACGCTCGATTGCGCTGCGCCCCAAACTCTGACACCCAATAGGATCGTGAAGCTTCCCGCACAAGCATTGACCGCCCCAGACCACCCGATCGCGCGTCTGCCGCACGAATGGGAGGAGGTAGTCACGTCCTGGGGCGAGCCAGCCTATCGTGGGCGGCAGGTCTTCGAGTGGATTCACCGCCACGGCGTGCTCGATCCGGCCGAGATGACCAATCTGCCAAAGTACTTGCGGGCGCGGCTCGCCCAAGATGGCGTCTGCTGGCCGCTCTCGCTGGTGTCGTCGCACGTGGCGGACGATCGCACCAACAAGCTGCTCGTCGGACTGCCGGACGGAGAGCGCGTCGAGACCGTCCTCATCCCACAGCTTCAAGACTCGAGCGTCGTGACCCAGTGCATCTCGAGCCAGGTGGGCTGCGCCATGGGTTGCGTGTTTTGTGCATCGGGCGTCGGTGGGTTAAAGCGCCAAATGAGCGCGGGTGAGATCATCGCCCAGGTCTTGCTCGGCCGGCGTGAGCTCGAATCCGATCAACGGCTCCGAAACGTGGTCTTCATGGGCATGGGCGAACCGCTTCACAACTACGATGCACTCGCTCGCGCTCTGGTCGTGCTCACGCATCCCGATGGGATCGACCTATCCAAGCGTCGGGTCACCGTGTCGACGAGTGGCTTGGTTCGACAAATCGATCGCCTAGGCCGGGACTTCGGCGGCCAGGTACAGTTGGCGGTTTCCCTTCATGCAGTCCGCGACGAGGATCGAAGCGCGATCATGCCGATCAACCGCAAGCACGGTCTCGATGAGCTGATGGCTTCTCTCCGGCGTTATCCGCTTTCGAAGCGCCAACGGATTACCATCGAGTACACGCTCATCGAAGGCGTTAACGATTCGGTTGCCGACGCCGATGCGATGGTCAACCTGCTGCGCGGCATTCCGGTCAAGGTGAACCTCATTCCGATGAACCCGATTCGCGCGTCCGATTTGCGGGCCCCTGCCGCCTCGCATGTGAAGCGTTTTCAGGAGCGACTCACCGAGCGTGGCCTGTCGGTGTTCGTGCGCAAAACGAGGGGTGACGACGTTGCGGCCGCCTGCGGGCAGCTCGCTTTTCACGGAGAGCCGCGTAGCGCAAGGCGGGTTTCGTCACCGATCTAGCGCCGCCACCGAGGGGTTAGAGGCTGCCGCGTGCTTCGAGCGCTTTGATGATGTCGGCGCGCTCTTTGGCGAGGTCTTCTGGGACCTTGATCGGCTGAAACCGGGCGTCCGGGCCATGACGTTCGACGCGGAGGAATGCCGCATCCAAGAACGCCGTCAGCTCGCCGACGAGCCGCTCGAACTGCACGGCCGGGCTGCCGTCGACTGTCTTGTTCACCGCGAACCATGTCAGGGGAAACTCCGCGTCGATCGATTTCGCATCGAGCACGAACGTATTGGTATTGAACACCGGAATCCGTTCTTGATCGAAGTCTTCAGGGAAGCGGAACGCCTCGACGATTTGCGCTCTGCCATCGACCCGAGCCGGGGCGCCGCCTCTGTCGCCGGGCTCTTTCGGTGCCATTTCCGCGGTGAGCGCAGCTCCAGCTTCGAGGTGCGCCCCGATGACTGCGGGGTCGAGCGTTGCCGTGAGGTTGTCGACATTGGACATCATCAAGGTGCGGCCGCCGTTGCTCAGAAAGCTCTCGAGTATCCCCGAGCGCCGGAGCGCAAAGGTGAGGTCGCCGTGCCCGGGCGCATGAGGCGACAGTGCGCCCGCCGCATCGCGGAAGAGATCGCCCTCCGGCGTCAAGCGGAGCGAGATGAACTGCGGGAAGGTCGTGATCGGACAACGATCGGTCGTGAGGGACTCCGCCATCTCGCGGGTGGCGTCGTCGGTGGCGAAGCTGGTCATCAGGTAGACGGGGATCCGCGCATCGCACCTGTGCGCGGTGGCGGCGATGTCGCGCAGCTTGAGCTCCAAGAAGGAGGCGCCATCGAGAACCTCGACCCCGGCTTTGACGACCCCGCCGAATCGCGTCGCCATCCCCCCTGCGAGAATGACCGATGCCACCTCACCGCGACGAATCGCCTCCGCGCCGAGCCTCGTAAGCTCGCGCCGAAGGTCCCCACCCATGGGGGGAAGCGCCTTGAGGTCTCCCTCCTCAGGGGGTTCCACCTTGCCGCGGATCCGGTTCTGGGCGGGGCCGGCGGTTCCCTCCGCCAACCGCTTTCGTAAGGATTCGAACGGAATGGCATCGAATCCGTATCTTTGAAGAAGCTGCCTGGCTGCGGCGTCTATGTTCTGTGACTCCATCAAAATCGACCGAACACAAGCACTTTCTGACGAATCTGTCGAGCGGGCCGTGCCCGCTCGCCCCAAGAGGGGTGACAGCCTGCCAATCCCGCCGTAGATCAAACGAAAGGCTTTCCGTGGCATTTGCAGCACCTTTCCTAGCAGTCGCCGCCTGGCTGATGGTCGGGGCGATGCCCGGTTGGGCGAGTGCGCAGAGCTACGAGGGGTCGAGCGGCTACGCGCAGGGGGCCAGCGGTGATGCCGATGTCGTCGTTGGCCATGACGGCTATTCGCGGGACGACGTCGCCGCCGAGTACGACCCGACCTCTTACATCGTGATCGAAGAGGGGCAGGGCACGACCCAACAGATCGAGGGAGAGACGGTGATCGTCGTTGAGGAGCCCCAACCCACAGCTGCCACTGCAGAACCCCCCCCGGAGTCCGTGACTGTGATCGTCGAGCAACCCGAGCCGCCCTATGCCGGGGCCATCTGGGTGGATGGCTATTGGTACTACGGCGCAGGCGAATACGTCTGGGTCGCGGGGCACTACGTTGCGCCGCGCACGAACTACGTGTTCGTTCACCCGCGCTGGGACTTCTACGGCTCGGTCTGGTACTTCGTGCCCGGCTACTACCGACCGTGCAGCGTGTGGGTGAGCTTTGGGTACTATCGCCCCTTCTTCTACTATCCGCCGTACTACCGCCCCTACTACTACCGCGCCCCTTACTACTATCCCCGCTACTACGGTCACCACGGAAGAAGGGGTTACTCGTCCTTTCCTAGCCGCGGATATCCTCCCCGTGGCACCACCGCGCGTCCCTCGTACCCAGCTCGATCGCGCGCTCACGGCCGAGCGCCCGCAGTCGATCGCACTCCCTCCCGCGCTCGCACGGTTTCCCGCCCTTCGAGTCGCAGCGTCCGGACTGGCACGGTCGCTCGAACCGCACCGACCCGCACTGCGACCGTCGCCCGCACTGCACCGACCCGCAGCGCGACGATCCATCGAACCCGCCCCGGCACGACACGGGCTTCCACGGTGACGAGGACGACGCCGAGCACGATGCGAACCGGCTCGGTCGTGAGGACCCCTCCGCGTGCGGCCCGCACCTCGCCGGTCACTCGGCCGGGCGCGAATCGGGCTACCCCCAACAGCCGCACGCGTGTGACGCCCTCCCGAGCCAACACCGTGAGCCGCCCGAGGCCAAGCCCCTCGGTGGGCGGCGCGAGATCGGGACCCTCTCGGACCGGTACGGTGAGCCGTGCCAGGACGAGCCCATCCAGGAGTGGCTCGGTGGGCCGTTCGAGGCCGAGCCCGCCCCGGAGCCTCGGTACTTCACGCTCTAGGGGGTCTGGAAGCTGGCGCACCGGTATGGGCAGGGGTCGCTCGATGGGCCGGTCTTTTGGTGGCCCCGGGGGCGGCCGATCGATGCCGACAGCTCGAGGCCGCTGAGGGGTTTCGTCGAGTCTTTGCTGTTGCGCTTGGGGGGTGTAACCCTACATGGGGAGAGCGGAGCCCGCCCCAAGGAACTGTCTCGTGCACAACCGCTACCGAGAGCCGGTCTTCATCGCGTTCGTGATCGCCCTGATCGCCTCGCTGTCGGTGCACCTGCCGGTCTACGAGGTGCTCGGCGACCTGGCGGATCACTTCCGGGCCCTCGCCGAACAAGCGAAAAGAGAGAGCGACCTCGAGCCGGTCGAGGTGGAATTCGATGTTTCCGATGGTTTCGCGAAGGCCCCAAGGCCGAAGAAGCGCCAGAGCGTCCAACGCCGGACCAAGGCGGAGGAGAAGCTAGCCCTGGCCGTGGCGCAACAGAAGGCCGAGCAGCAAAGGCCCCCGCCCATCGAGGAGCAGCTGAACCGTCAGGCGATTCAACAGCGCAGCCAAAACCCCGATGTCGAGCCACCCCCCGACGCTCGGTACATCGCGCAGGAAAACCAGCGCGTGGAAGAGGAAACCGCGGCGAGGGTCCGCAACTACAATCGCGACGACCAGGAGACGGCGGTTGGTCGCCAACAACAGCCCAGCTCGACCCTTGACAAGGAGGGCAACTCGCAAGAGGACGAGATCGCGGACGCCCGGGACAAGGAGGGCAGCGACGCGCGCACGGTCACTGAGGAGGAGGCGAAGAAAGACCGCCCCGACAAGGCCATCGACGCGGATCCGATCAAAGCTGAGCGGGTTGCAAGCGAGTCACCCAACGGACGCCGCGCGACGACGAGCGGCGATCGAGCGGGCAGCCAGGGAGACAAGACCATCACCATCACCGATGGCGCGGGCACGTTCACCGTTAGTCGTCCGAGTCAGTCCGGGCGCGGGGGTGGGCAGCGCGCCGACGGACGCGGGCCAGGAACCGAGCTGACGTGGTCGAAGTTCGAGGCGGCTGTGGGCTCGGACAAGCTTCGTGAAGACCGTCGCGCCCGTATCGCCGAGCACAAATCCTCGCAGCAGGGGGTGTCCCGCGGGAAGAACTGGGATCAATTCCGCGCGGCGATCGAGAACTTCACGCCGGCCGTCAAGCCCGGCAGCCAAACCGCCCTCAATGCGGCTGCATCGCCTTTCGCGAACTACATCGCTGCAGTGCATCGTCGGATTCACCGACAGTTTGCCGATCGGTTTCTGCGAAATCTGCCGATGTTCGCGGGAAGCCCTTATTCGGACCCGACGCTCAACACCAAGCTCGAAATCGTCCTCAACAAGGACGGGTCGGTGCATCGTGTCGGAATCGCGCGGACCAGCGGGCTTTTGCCGTTCGATTTTGGCGCGTTCAACTCGGTCCTGCGCGCGCAACCATACCCGCCGGCGCCGGATTCGATCCTGAGTGGCGACGGGCGCGTCTACTTCCACTGGGGTTTCTACAAGAATCAGCGCCAGTGTGGGACATTCAACGCGGAACCCTACATTCTTCCGAATCCTCCGGGAGCTCCAGCCCGGCGCGACGGGCTCACCGACTCGCCCGACTGGGAGACGGTCGTGCCCCAGGGTGCAACCCCGACCTGGCGCACGCGCGAGGAGCCCGACAACTCCCAAGAAGAACCGGAGGAGGAAAAGCCGCGACAGAACAAGTCGCCTCCTGCCGAGCCGAAGGAGAACGACGACGCGCCTAAGGTGCCACCTGCGCCGCGCGGCTCCGCCGTCGGATGAGCTGCGCCGAGCTCACGAGGCGCGTCAAAGGGGAAGCCGAAGCGATCGGGTTTGCGCGCGTGGGGATCGCCGCGGCCGAGCGGCTCGAGCCCGAGGGCGGGCAGCTCGATGCCTGGCTCGAGGCTGGACGTCATGGCCAGATGCGGTGGATGGCGCAAACCGCGCAGGTCCGAAAGGACCCCGGGCATTCCGACATGCTGCGGGGGGCGAAAAGCGTGGTGGTCTTGGCCGCGCCCTATCTCCGGTCGACCGATTACCAAGGACCGTGGCCTGGCCGAGTCGCGAAGTACGCATTGGGTCGCGACTACCACGGCGTGCTCACCAAGAAGGCTCGACGACTGCAGCGCTTCCTTCGGGATTCGGGCTATCAAGCCCGCGTGGCCGTCGACTCGAAGCCGGTGTTCGAGCGTGCTTGGGCTGAGCGGGCGGGTATCGGCTTCGTCGGGAAGAACTGCTGCCTCATCGTGCCGGGGATCGGGTCACACGTCTTCTTGGCCTGCATCGTGACGACCGCACCGCTGGTGTCCGACGAACCGATGGGGCGCAAGTGCGGGACCTGCACGCTCTGTCTCGAGGCTTGCCCGACCCGCGCGTTCGAGGGGCCGTACACCCTCGATGCTCGAAACTGCATCTCGTACCTCACCATCGAACATCGAGGACCGATTCCCGAAGAGCAACGGGCTGCCCTGGGCCCGTGGATATTCGGGTGTGATGTCTGCCAAGACGTGTGCCCCTACAATCAGACCTCGGCAACGGCGGGCGCTCCGCTCGAGGCGTTCGCGCTCGGCGAGCGATGGCGGGGCATCGACGCGGCGGCGTTGCTCGAGATGGATGAAGAATCCTTCCAGAGTTGGGCTCGAGGGTCGGCCGTGAAACGCGCGGGTCACGAAGGTTTGGCCCGGAACGCGGCGTTGTTGCTCGGCAATCATGGAAAGAAGCTCCACCTGCGGGTGCTGGAAGACGCCAAACGGACACACCCCTCGGCCGTGGTGCGGGACGCGGCCGCGTGGGCGAGCAGCAGGCTCACGCGTCGACTGACCGCTCCAGAATAGACTCGAGTTTCTGGAGGACGAGGTCGAGCCCGGCGCGGGTCGCCGAGCTGATGCCAAGGACCTCGTAGCCGCGTACCTCGAGCTCGGCCTTCACCGAGTCGAATGCTTCTTGCACCTCGGGGAGGTCGAGCTTGCTGACCGCGACGATCATCGGGCGCGCGACCAGACGCGGATCGAACCGCTCCAGCTCTTTCATGAGCGCGTCGAAGTCGCCAATCGCGTCTCGTTTGGGGTCGGGGTCCACGGTGATCATGTGCAGCAGCACGCGCGTGCGCTCGACGTGTTTCAGGAACCGAAGCCCAAGGCCAGCGCCCTCCGATGCACCCTCGATGATGCCTGGGATGTCCGCGATCACGAAGCTTCGATCGATCCCGAGCGAAACCACGCCGAGATTCGGCACCAGCGTCGTGAATGGATAGTCGGCGACCTTGGGTCGCGCTCTCGAAACCGCCGCGATAAAAGTGCTCTTTCCGACATTCGGGAAGCCGACGACACCGACATCGGCCAAAAGCTTGAGCTCGAGCCTAATCCGACGGCGCTCCCCGGGTTCCCCGGGCTGGGCACGACGAGGCGCGCGATCGTAGGGGGTCGCGAATTTGATGTTGCCGCGTCCGCCTCGACCGCCTCTTGCGGCCACGAGCTCCGCTCCGGCGCGATCGAGATCGGCCAGCAGCTCCCCGCTTTCGTCGTCGTACACCTGAGTACCGACTGGGACCTGGATTCGGACGTCGGCCCCAGCCTTTCCAAACTGATCCTTGCCTCGTCCATCCTCGCCGCGCTCGGCACGGACGACCTTCCGGAATCGAAGGTCGAGCAGGGTCGTCATTCGGTCGTGCGCCTCCAATATCAAGCTTCCACCGCGGCCCCCATCGCCCCCCGAGGGACCTCCAAGTGGCACGAACTTCTCCCGCCGAAACGCGACGCAGCCGTTGCCGCCGTCACCTGCCACGACTTCCAGGGTCACCTCGTCGACGAAGTCCACCCTCGTGCGTACGTCGGGGGATGGGTGGGGGCAACCGAGTTGGGACTCGAACAAATCCCTCGAATGCGTACACTGCACCTACGCTTAGTCTGCTGCCCGATGCAGATGTCGTGCCTTCACAAGCAAAAATTCTCCAAGCTTTGGACGCCAAGAGCTTGGAAACAATCAGGTTGACGGAATCCCTGAGTCTCAATCCAGAGGATTCCAGCGCACGAGCTGCGCTCACCGGCCATCTCATCGAGCTTCGCCAAACCGCCGCCGAGCAGGGCTTGGTTCACCTGGAGGCTTCGCTCCAGACGGTCCTCGATCGACTAAGGGAGGAGTCGTTCAGCCCGGCCGCGGTGCACGCAACTCGGGTGCTCGCCCATCGATATCCGGAGCTGGCCCGCATCCCGAGCCAGTCGGGAACCCACCCGGTCGTGTCCGGGACGGTTCGACCGGAGCGTCTAGCGTCGCTGAGCCTCCGGGGGCGAAGCGTGATGATCGCCGACGACGACGCCGAGGCGCGTTGGTTCTACGTGGGGATGCTTCGCGAAGCGGGGGCTCGGGTCGTCGAGGCAACCGACGGCCAGCGGGCTCTCGAGCTTGCGCGGTTGGCCCCGCCGGACCTGATTCTCGCCGATACCTTGATGCCACGGCTCGATGGGCTCGCCCTCTGTGAGGCGGTCCGGCGCGAGCCGGGCCTCGATGGCGTCCCCATCGTTCTCCTGTCCTGGAGGGAGGATTTCCTTCACAGCATGCGCGACCTTCGCGCCGGAGCTCAGGACTACCTGCGAAAAGAGCTCCCTCCGCGACAGATTCTCGATCGCGTGAGCGCGGTCCTCGAGCCTCTGAGCCGTCTCGAAGAGTTTCTGGTCAGCGAAGCGGAGGCGCGCGGCGATCTCGAAGAGCTAGGCGTATCCGTCCTCTTTCGAGCGGTGCGTCGACTGCGACCAAACGCGCGGGTTGTGCTGCAGGACCCTTGGAGCCTGTTCGAGGTCGAGTTTCGTGAAGGGCGCCTTGTCGATGTCACGCGCACTGCGATCGATGGCACCGTGACCCACGGGAATCCGACCTTGATCTCGTTGGCGGGCATGAGCTCGGGGCGTTTCGTGATCACCGAGCCCCTCGCCAGCTTCGCGAGTGACGAGACGTCGCTCGATGAGGACTTCGAAGCAGCGACTCGACGGTTGAGCGAATTGATCGACAAGCTCACAGACGCCCCCGACTGTCGAGTCGATCTGGATCCCGCCGTGATGACCACCTATCTTCCGCACTCCCCGGAAGCGATTCAACGGATGATCACGCGCCTCGCAGCGGGAGAGCCGCCTCGCGCATTGTGGCAGAAAGGCGAGGGGTCGCGCGCGGTCGTCGATGCGCTATTGGTGACCCTGGCGCGCGAAGGTGCGATCCGAGATGTGGGAATTCCGGGGGAGCAGGAAGTGACCGAGGCCGAACCTGAGCCCGAAGGAACGATCGACCCTCTCGACCGGGAGAACTTCCGGGCGCAATGGGCGGTATCGATGCACCGGGAGCCCGCCAATCCGGCGCCGAGGTCTGCGGACACCGTGTGGCGTCGTGCGATCGACGAGCGCTCCGAAGATGATGAGCAGCTTTCTGGGCTTGGGCCCGAAATCTCACTGGTGCCGAAGATTTTGGGTTGGGGCTTTGCGATGGTCTTTTGTTTGACCGTTGGTTTTCTGGTCTGGCGGGAGTGGTCACGCCTTGCCGGACCGGCTTCGCCCAGTCCCGAGCCGACCTCGAGGGTCGCCGAGGCCCCGGCGGAGGTCGTCGCGCCTGCGGAGGTAGAAGCGAAGTCGGCCTCGAGTCGGATCAAACTTTCGGCCTATGCCGGGGAGCTTCGGGCGGGCGTCCCGAGTTCGCTCGCCGTTTCCACGACCCAAGGTGTGCTCGAGCTCCACGGCCCGACAAGCGTCTCGGCCCAAGTCAACGGGATCGACCGAGGCCCCCTCCCGGTCACGCTCGTGTTGGAGGACGGTCAGCACGTCGTGCGGTATTCGATTGGCGATGCCTGGACGTACCGTTTCTACTACGTCAAGGCGGGTGCGACGCGGGTGCTCCACGCGGTCCCGACACAGGGTGGTTTTGTTGACGCTCGCTGAAGCTGCGTGATAACCGCACAGAAGGTTAGGGCCGAAAACGCAAGCGAAACCGGCCTAACAGAGCCTCGAGAGGAAGTGGCGGATGCGACTGTTGATGCTGGTGATGGCGGCTTTCGTTTCGACGAGTGCATGCAGCCGCGGGGGGAATGGCTCCGAGCTCTTCGCAGGGTTCGAGACGCACCTCGACCTCACCGAGCTTCGGCACCTCGCGGAGGTGGATGATGGTGGGTGGTACCTCGACTTCGGGACTCCCGCGCAGTCGAAGTTCACCGTGGGCGACTGGCGAAGCGGTTGGGTCGGTCGCGGTGTGGATGGGGACACGACCTATGCACATGCGGGCATGCGGGGCCGCGTCTACTTTCACGCCGATGCGAAGGAAGCACTCATCGCTCGCATCCGGCTTCGGGCCCTCGGCACCCAGGCGCTGACACCGTACCTCAACAACCAACAGCTCAAGTCGGTCCACCTCGGACACGGGGATCGGTTCTCGGAGTACGACATTGCACTTCCGCGGGAGCATGTGCGGGTTGGGGAGAACTACCTGCTCCTGACCTTTGGTGGCACGGTGCCGGTCGACGGCGAGGCCGTGTCCGTCGCGGTCGATTCGATTTGGATTCGAGGAGAGGGCGAGCCGCCGAAAAGCCCGCACGCCTCGCCCGCCTACGAGGGCTTGCTCGCGAATGTGCGCCTCGGCGACGAGGAGCGCAGCGCGATGGTCCTTTCGCGGGACTCGACGCTCCGTTACTACGTGCAGATCCCCGAGGGCGCCTCACTCGGGATCGCCGTCGGCAGCGAGGGCGAGGGCGGCACGCCGGTTGTCGTAGAGGTCGCGACCGACGGTAGGGTCCCTACGCAGGTGCTCGAAGCGGAGGCCGGCTCGTCCTGGAGGGCACACAGGGTCGATCTCGACGCTTTCGCGGGGCAGGTCGCTCGGATCGATCTGCACGCGAGGGGGCAAGGCGCGGGCCGGGTGGCCTGGCATGCTCCGCAAATCCTGCTGCCCGCCAAGGTCGAGCAGCCGATCGAGCCCGCCAAGAACGTGATCGTGCTGGTCATCGACACGCTGCGGGCCGACAAGCTTCGGCCTTTCAACCCAAACACCAGGGTCAAGACCCCGACGATCGACCGGTTGGCCACCGAAGGCGTGGTGTTTGAGCTCGCTCAGTCGCCTGAGAACTGGACCAAGCCTTCGGTCGCGTCGATTTTGACTGGGCTTCATCCACAAACCCATCAGCAAAAGACCGGCGACGCGGCGTTGCCAAGCTCGGCGCTGCTGTTGAGCGAGCACCTCAAAGAGGAGGGGTTTCGTACCGGCAGCTTCATCGCCAACGGTTACGTGTCCGACAGGTTTGGCTTCGATCAGGGCTGGGACCATTACACCAACTACATCCGCGAGAGAAAGAACACCGAAGCGAAGAACGTATTCGAAGAAGCGGGCAACTGGATCGAGAAGCACAAGGACACGCGGTTCTTTGCGTACATTCAGAGCATCGACCCGCACGTGCCTTACGACCCTCCAGGCGAGTACTTGAGGATGTACGATCCGAGCGAGTACTCAGGGCAGGTCAAGCCGCGTATGACCGGGGACTTGCTCGAGCGCGCTAAACGCAGGCCGCCCAACGTGGTCTTCGACGCGCGCGACAAGCGAAGGTTGGTCGCGCTACATGATGGCGAGATCACGCAGCACGATCACTTCCTCGGGCTCTTCATCGATCGATTGGTCGCGCTTGGCCTGTGGGAGGATACCCTGTTGGTGGTGACGTCGGATCATGGGGAAGAGTTCGACGACC
Source organism: Polyangiales bacterium (assembly GCA_041581895.1). Classification (GTDB taxonomy): domain Bacteria; phylum Myxococcota_A; class Polyangia; order Polyangiales; family Houyiibacteriaceae; genus SG8-38. The sequence goes on from JBFICQ010000048.1 coordinate 15,227, forward strand.
ACGGATCCTGGGGACACGGCCACTCGGTTTATCAAGAGCTTCTGCACGTGCCGCTGATGTTTCGCCTCCCGAATCGGTTGCCAGCGGGCGTGCGGATCCCCAATGCAGTCAGCACCCTGGATGTCGCGGCCACGGTCACCGAGCTCGTGGGGGTTTCGCCGATGCCTAGGAATGAAGGGCAGACGCTTGTGGGGCTGATGCGCGGCGCACCCCCCAGCAGGCCTACAGTCGCGTTCAGCGACTTCCAAGACGACCGGCGTGTGATCACGAGCGGGCGATGGAAGCTGGTCCTCCGCGGCAACCTCACGTCCACGATGTTCGACCTCGTCGCCGATCCGCGTGAAAAGAACGAGCTCGACGCATCGGCTTCGCCCATTGGACGCCGCCATTGCCGGATGCTCCTAGGTCAATTCCTGGGTGCGACCGATCGTGCGAACTGGTTGAGCGCCGAGCAGAAGAGCGGTACACAACTCGAGCGAGAGAGCGCGGAGATGGACGACACAATCCGCGATCAGCTCCGGGCTCTCGGTTACGCACACTGAAGCTCCATGCCCGTCATCGAACAGACTCCGCAGCGGTACCTGAGAAGCCCGCGGCTGGAGCCGGTAGCCGGCGGGGGTGCGCTTCTTCACGTCCTCGCGTGGTCCGACGATCACGAGTATGTGTTGCGGTACACACTGTCGGACGACGGCTTGGTGCTGGGCGAGCCCGTCGCGACCGATCATGGGCCTGCGATCATGGGATGGGCGCCGGGCGCTCCGCGTCCGACCGACGACCCTGGTGCCGAGCTCGAAGCGAAGCACCGGGGGTGGCACGTGTTCGTGCGTCACGAGGGTGCTCGTTCCACCGTGGTGGTCACTCCGCCGACTGGGGGCGAGTTCGTCGTATGGAGCGCAGTCGGAATCGCGGCGGCACCCTGCATCACGACGGCGCCCGGAGGAGCCTGGATCGCGTTTCACCACGACGTGCGCGAGGACACCGGGGAGCCCGATGTCGCCAAATGGATCGCGGTTCGCTTCGTCGACATGGAGGGGCAGGTGTTCGAGCCAGCGACCTCCATGACCGATCGCGACCGCGACCTCGCCGGCGAGGAGCAGGGGTTCGAGTTTCCGAGCTTGGTGGTCGGCGACGACGGAGCCGTCGATCTCTTTGGACGCGGTTCGCACAACGTTTATCGACAGCGGTTGAGCGCCGCCGGGTTTTCCCCTCGTGAGCCGATCGATGACGGGCGGTGGGGATGTCGCGGGAGGCACACTAGCGCGGTTGGACTGGCAAGCGGTGCCACGCTCGTCGCCCGAAGAGGGCGTCAGGGGATCCTGATCCAAAGTTTCGAGTCACCGTCGGGTGGCGCGCCAGAGTTGGTGCCCGCCGAGGTGCACGTGGGAGCTGGCGTCTCGAAGCCGCCTCACGCCAGCGCGTGGTCTGGCCCACAGGTTCTGTTCGGCGACATCCAGCAGCACAGCGCCCACTCGGATGGTGTCGGAACCGCCGACGAACCGTACTTGCGAGCGCGGTACCGGTATGGCGACGACTTCGCGGCGTTGACCGACCACGAGTCGTTTTTGGGAAAGCGAATCGGCCCCGGCGAGTGGGCCTATCTGCAAGCCGTCACCGAGCAACACAACGCCCCAGGCGAGTTCGCGACGATCGTGGCCTACGAATGGACCGGGAGGGCCTATCCAGGGCCGGGACACAAGTGCGTGTACCTTCCGGGTCCTGGGTTTCCGATCGTTTCCCGTGATCGGGTTCCACGGGGGCGGGAATTGGTCGAGCAGATCCGCGCGCAGGGAGCAATGACCGGCCCTCATCACATCGGCTGGACTGGCGCCGATGCGCCCGGGCACGACCCGGTCGGGCAACCGGTGTGGGAAATTTGCTCCTGCCACGGGTGCTACGAGGAGCCGGGCAATCCGCTCGGCTACCGCGGCGAGCTCGACGACCAGTTCGCGAAACCGATGCTCGACGCAGGGCTGCGCTTTGGATTCATCGCCA
>JBFICQ010000049.1:0-17014 GCA_041581895.1 Polyangiales bacterium
TCTACTTTGGTCGCGCCGAGCACGGGTGTGGTCGGTACCGTGAGGTCTACTGCCTGAACGCCCGTGAAGTCCTCGCAAATCAGCAGCGTCGCGCCGTCCAGGACAGTGCACCCTGCTGTGCGATCCAAGGGTACCGGCGTCAGCGGTATCGGATTGGTCGGCGTCGTGATGTCGATCACATGAAGCTCGCTGCCACTTCCCGCGTAAGCCGTGTTCTCGCCCAGTGTCAACGTACGCAGGCCCTGCTCAGTGCCGTCGTCGCCAACCACGACTGGCGTCTCTGCGTTAGAGACGTCGATAACCTGCAACCCATCTCTGTCGGTCGCCGCGAAGACGAGATTGCCGCGAACCTGCAACTCGCTCGGAGTCGAAGGCAATACGACGCCACCTTGGCGCTCCGCCATGGGAGGTTCGCGCGTATCGATGACCCAGAGCTCATTTGGGCTAAAGGTTCCGACGTAGGCACGGCTTCCGGTCGCAACGACAGTGCGAGCTCGACCTGTCAGTCGAACTTCCGCGATGGCCGCCGACGCGATCGGCGTGCCCGCGGCAGCAGTGTGGAAGCCACCGTTGGTGTCTGAGGTGACCATCAACGCCTCGTCGACGGCAATCGCGGTTTGCGTGCTCGAGATGGGGAGCACTCCAAGTCGAATCGGGCTTGCGGGGTCTGAGACATCGATGACGTGAACCCCATCGAAGCTCCGCTCGAGGTAGGCCTTCCCGTTCACAACTGTGATCGATCCGGCGAAACCCTCCGCGGGAATCGTCAACGAAGCAACCGACGTCGGATCTTCTGGTTCGGAAATGTCCAAGACCTGCATCCCGTCGCGGGTAGTCACGAGCAGGTAGTTACCAACGACGGACAAGCCAGCGTTCCCGTCGCTATCCTGTCCGTTGCCGACCGATACCGGCTGGGACGAATTGCTTACGTCGATGATCTCAAAGGGGGAATTGCTCTTTGCGACATACGCGTAACCGCCGTGCACCGCTAGATCGCGCGGACGCCCTGAGATGGGCAAGCTGCCTAAGATCGATGGAGTTGCTGGCTCGCTTATATCCACTACGTGAATCATGGCGTTATTGAAGGAAGCCTCCATCACGTAGGCCAAGGCTCCGACGACCTCAAGGGCCTGCGCTGAAGGAATTAGTACTTCGCCCACAAGCGTGATCGTGGCTGGATCGGATACGCTCAGAATCTGCAGCCCCGCACTCAAGTCCGCGACGTAGGCGAGATCGTCGACCACTTGAATCTCGAACGGGGTGGACGGCATGTATGTACCAAGCTCCACGGGAGCGGTGGGATCGCTGACGTCATAGACTGCGAAACTGTCGTTGCTCCCGAAATACATGCGTCCGTCGACCAAATCGATCCCACGGCCGTTTCCGGGTAAGTCGACGTATGAGATCTCGGCCTCCGTAAGGTCGAATCCGGGGACGTGCAGAGGTGCTCCTGCAAGGACGTTGAGGGCAGTCGGTGTGTACCGCGAATACGGTCGAATGGTGTGGTCCTTGTGAATCGTGCCATCGAACCCCAGCACGTCCTTCCAGTCTACGTCGTCGTCGGCATCGATACTCGAGCCCAACACATTTGTCGCCCAACTGTTTGCCGCCGCCGCTACGAACGAATCGTCATACTCGGCGCCGATCAAGTACCGAAGCCGCCAATAGATGAGCTCACTGATCACAGAAACAAAGAAATCGCCGTCATTCAGTTGCCCTGCTGTCGCGATACAATGAAACGTGCCGGTGTTCGTGGTGTTCCCGGCGTCGATCACACCGTCCTCGTCGACATCGACGGCCTCGCCGCCTCTGACCACGATGAGAAAGACATCGCTTGGCAGAACTTGATTGAGCTCAAATGAGAAACGCCCTGTTTCTTCGAGCGTGCCTGTGCTCGACTGGACGCTCGCCAGCGGGGTTTCCAAATCATCATACGCGTAGACCTCGATTGTCGCCCCGCCGATCGTGCCTAGGCCCACGCGACCCGTCGCCGTGACGTCGATCGGGATCTCAACCGCGCCGCCCGCCCCACCGTTTCCGCCCGCACCGCCGTTTCCGCCCGCACCGCCGGCAGTCCCACCGGTGGCTTCATCCACTTCACCGTTTGCACATCCCATCAAACCGAGCGCGACAGCACACGCCCGGACAATCACGCTCGCGCGCATTTCAATGCAGTTCATGTGAATCGCTCCCAGGCGAAGTTGCCGAACCCGCGCGAGTATGGACGATTCGCGCGCCGATTTGAAGCGTGTTCCTTCGGTCGCGCTAGACGGCTCAGTTGTGCGCGGCCAAGCGGCGCATAGCCGTGCCTAAGATACGGGTCGAAAGCCAGCGGGGCATGAGGCGCATCATGAAGACATTGAGCTTGTTGAAGAACCCGGGGATGACCGTCACGCGTTTGCCGAGCCTTCGAAGACTGGTAGCAACGACGGTCGAGGCGTTTGCGAAGACTAAACCGCTCAACGGCCCGAGGGCCGCCGCGTCGAGCCCCGCGACGCGCTGGAACTCCGTGTAGGTGCCCCCAGGACAAAGGGCTTGCACATCCACGCCATAGGGCGCGAGCTCGGCGGCGAGGCCCTCCGCGAACAAGAGGTCGTACCCCTTGGTGGCATTGTAGTTGGCCATCCCAGGCGCCGCACAAAACCCATTCACCGAAGATACGAAGATGACGCCACCGCGCCCGCGCTCACGCATGCCTTGCGCGATTTCGTGGGTCAGCACCACAGGCGCATGGCAATTCAAATTGATCATCGATTCCTGGACGCTCGGATCCATGTCCAGAAATGGCCCAGTCGTTCCGAAGCCGGCGCAATTGACCAAAAGACCGATCTCGATATCGGCGAGCGCAGGTTGCAACACTTGAACGATGTTTCGGGCCGTCAAATCGGCGGGCGCGACGCGTGCTTCGACGCGATACATGTCCTCGATGCCGGATGCGAGCTCCTCCAGGCGGTCACGCCGGCGGGCAACCAGAACGACGTTCAGCCCATAACCTGCCAGCTGACGCGCAAACTCGGCACCGATCCCAGAGGAGGCCCCCGTGATCACCGCCCAGGGCCCGTAGCGCTCGGCAAACTTGCTCATCGCGGGTCATCGTACCACGAGGTGGTCGACCGCACAGCGCTACCCGACGACGCGAAGACCACGGGGCTCATAACGAAATAGAGGGTCCTGGGTCAGGGCTTCGTACGACCCAAAAACCGCGTCTGGATCTCGAACGCCATCGAGCGGCTCGAACGGGTCCCGATCGGCAGTCGGGCCGAACTCACGAACGACGCCGTAACGGGTGTCCCGCTCGACGGGCACCCGGCCGGCATCGCGGATCACCCGCCGCAAGGTCGCGGGCGTCATGAGCTGGCCGTGGCGCGCGCCGGCCGCGGTCGAGATGCTCTCGTTCATGAGCGTCCCGCCGAGATCATTGACGCCCGAGCTCAAAAGGAGCTGCGAAGTCCGAAGACCTTCCTTGACCCAAGATGCTTGGAGGTTCGGAATGTCGTGCCCGAGCATCAGCCTGGCGATAGCGTACAGACGCAGCACGTCATCCCCCGTTGGTCCGGGACGCACGCCTGGCACCTCACTCTTGACGAACAATGGCGCCTCTTCGTGCACGAACGAAAGGGGCACGAACTCGGTAAACCCACCGGTCGTGCGCTGGATCCTGCGAAGAAGGTCCATGTGGCCCATCCGGTCTTCGACCGATTCGACGTGGCCGAACATCATCGTCGAGGTCGTGGGGATGCCCAGATCGTGCGCCGACGTTATGACCTCGATCCACTCGGCGGTGCTGATCCGGGTGGGAGCGATCCTCTTTCGCAATCGGTCGTCGAGGATTTCGGCAGAGGTGCCGGGCAGCGAGCCCAGCCCAGCTTCTTTGAGCAGCGCGAGGTAGTCCCGAAAAGAGACTCTCTTCAAGGAAGCTCCGAATTTCACTTCTTCAGGTGAGAATGCATGGATGTGAATGCCGGGCGCCGCCTCTTTGACGACCCGGCAAAGGTCGATGTAGCTGTCCCCCGTCAGATTCGGCGAAAGCCCAGCTTGCAGGCATACCTCGGTCGCTCCCATCTTCTGCGCCTGGCGTGTGCGACGCGCGATCTCATCGTGCGGGAGAAAGTAGCCTTGCTCTGACCGAATCGTCCTCGCAAATGCACAGAACCTGCAGCTCTTGATGCAGACGTTGGTGAAATTGATGTTTCGATTGACTACGTAAGTGACGCGGCTTCCGGTCTGTTTGCGGCGAAGCTCATCGGCCACGAGGCAAAGGACATGAAGGTCTGTCCCTCGGGCTTCGCTCAGCAACGCACCCTCGGCAACGGTAACCTCGCGGTCGTCGAGGCTCCGCTCGAGGACCTCACGGATATCCCCGGACACGTTCTGCAGACAGGATTCGAGCTCGGTGGTCATGGAGCCCCCAGCCCGGTCTGAAGCTCGTCGACGCGGGGACGGAGAGATGGGTCGACAAACCCGTCGGCATCGAGATGCGAGGGATAGAGCGGCAACCGTGCTCGAAGCCCGAAACCCGCTGCACCGCAAGCTTCGCCGAGCTCTTCGACGTGCGGCCAAGGATGGAGAGGGTTGATGTAGTCCGGGCTCACCGGTGAAATTCCACCGAAGTCGTTGATCCCTGCGTCGATCAAGGTCCTGGTCGATGCCGGGCTGAGGTTCGGGGGGGCTTGTACGCTCACGTCGTCGTCCAAGATCAGCCGCGCCAACGCGATCGCGGCTGCCAACTCATCCTCCGTTGGCTCGGGGATCGCGCCCATTGGGGTCGATGGATGAGCCCGGAAGTTCTGCACGATCACCTCTTGGATGTGCCCGTACTCCCTTTGGAGGCCTCGGATCGCAAGGAGGGTGTCGACTCGTTCTTCCAGCGTTTCGCCGATGCCGATCAACAGACCCGAGGTGAAGGGGATGCGAAGCTCACCGGCTTCACGTGTCATTTGAATCCGCCTTGCCGGACGCTTGTCGGGTGCTTTGTGATGCGGCATTCCTTTTTCGCACAAGCGCTCGGCCACGGTCTCGAGCATCAAGCCGAGGCTCACGTTGACCGGACGCAACTCGACCATGTCGTCGCGCGAAAGAATGCCGGCGTTGGTGTGTGGCAGAAGCCCCTCGGCCAAGGCCCGCTCGGCCGCCCAGCGAAGGTAGTCGACAGTGCGCTCGTGACCCCACGAGCGCAGCAATGCTCGGTATTCGCGAAAACCCGTCTCCGGGGTATCGCCCAAGCAAAACAAAGCCTCGATGCAGCCTTGCTTTCGCGCGCGGGTGAGCCACGCCTCGATTTCACTCGGGCTCATCGTCCATTCCCCGGGGTCACCGGGCGAGCGCCGAAACGAGCAGTAGTCACAGCGATTCCGACACAGATTGGTGATCGGCAAAAACACCTTGGGAGAGAAGGTCAGGGTTTTGCCCCAAGCGCGGTCGCGACGCACGCGCGCCGCCTCGCACAACGCTGCCGTACTGAAATCAGCTAGTCGGTATGCATCCCGTTCGGCCACGGGGGCAGCGCTCGCCTGGGCCAATATCCGAAGCTCTGGGCTCATTTCATCTTGCCGATAACGTCGTCTGCGAAACGTTTCAAGCCGTCGATGCGTCCCTGCAGGGTACCGCCCTGCATCGGTGTCCCATACATCAGCCAGGGAACGGTGATGATATCGGTGACCCCTTCGTCTTCGAGCCGTTTGAAGCCATCGGCATCCCACGCATCGGTAACGACGGCTTGATACTCCATTGGAAGGTGATCGCGACCGTACTCTTTGCGATATTCCTCGATCTGGCGCATCAACGCGATGAATTGTTGGGAGGTGAGCATGGCAGAGGACCAACCGTCGCCGTACTTCGCTGCCCGCTTGAGCCCGGGCTTGCTGTGGCCGCCGATGTAAATGGGAATCGGCTTGGTCGGCGCTGGGCTCATCTGAATCTTGCCGAAGTCGTAGTGCTCGCCATGGTACTCGACCATTTCGCCGCTCCAGATCAGACGCAGAATCTCGAGGCACTCGTCCATCCGCCTACCGCGCGTTTCGAAGTCCGTTCCGCACCACTTGAACTCCTCGGGCAGCCACCCGAGCCCCGCGCCGAACCCGAAGCGGTTGTTCGAGAGGGCCGAGAGCGAGGCGACCTGCTTGGCCACCAGCACCGGATGGCGCACCGGCAGCTTCACGACGCTCGTGTATAAGAACAACGTCTTAGTGGCGGCCGCCATCGCGGCTGCACCGATGAGCGGTTCGATCCAGGGAGTTTCGGGCCCCCACATCCGGCTGCCGTCTTGAGTGTAGGGATACGGCTTGCTGACCTCCTCCGAAAAGAAGATCGAGTCCGGTAGTACGATCGCGTGGTACCCGAGCTTCTCGGCTTCTTGCGCCACCGGAACGTAATCTTCGGGCGGAGCCATGGCGATCGACACGCTGAATTTCATCGGGCCAACCCTAGCAGTCCGGGCTCACGAGTCGAGACGTGTAGTTCGACGCTACGCTCGGTCCCGGGGCACCCGGCTGCTGATGACTCGCATCACATTCAGCCAGGCCACCATCTTCGCGGCCAACAGGGGCTTGCCCGTGTTCATGAAAGCCACGCTTAGGTCGCGCTCGGGGTCGGCCCAGCCGAGCACGTTGGTGAAGCCGAGGTGACCGAAAGCCTTGCCCGTTCGCGGACCATAGAACCCGATGGTCTTGTTTCCCAACATGAACCCCATGGAAAAAGGCACTGGAAACATCAAGACCCGATCCACCTGTCCAGTGGTCTGCCGCAGTGTCGCCCGCGCGACAGTTCGCTGCTCGAAGACGCGTACGTCTTCGTAGGTTCCCCCACAGAGTAGTGTCTCGAAGAAGCGACAGATCTCTTCTGGGGTCGCGATGAGATTTGCAGAGGGAATGGCAGCTGTGCGAAACCGGGGGTCGTTGCTGATGTCGACGAGCTCTCGCATAGACGCCCCAAGCGCCTGTTGGAGGAGGTTCTTGTGGGGCCACGTCGGTATGGGGCCCGTAAAGGCTGCGACGGCGACCTTGTCGAGAAGCTCGGGCGCAACGCCGTAGTTGAAGTGCTTCATCCCGAGCGGCTCTCGGACGCTCTTCGTCAAGAACTCACGAACACCCTCCCCGGTCGTCCGCCGAATGATCTCGCCGAGGATGAAACCGCCTGTCACCGCATGATACGCCTGCACGGTCCCGGGTCTGTATGTCGGCTCGAGGTCACAAAAAGACGCCACGATCTCGTCGGGGCGCTCCAAAAGATCAAGATCGATGGCCTCGCTCGGCGTTGCCGGAATGCCCGCACGATGGGTGAGCACGTCACGAATCGTGATGTTGTGCTTTCGTTTCTTTGCAAACTCGGGAATGAACGTCGCGACCGGCTCGTCGACGTGTAGTCTTTCCTGCTCGTGCAGCAGGTGAATCAACATTGCCGTCACCGATTTCGAGCCCGAGAAGAAATTGTACAGCGTATCCGGCGTCGCCCTGACCAGCGGAGTGCCTTCTGGATCCTGTGGGCTGTTTCCACTCGCGTGGCCGATTGCGCGGTCGAGAATCACCTCCCCGCGCCGACGAATGCAGAGCGCCAGCGAGGGATGCAGGCCGAGCTTGTAATAGTGGACGACGGCCTGCCAAATGGCATCCACGTCTTTGGTGGCCAGCCCAACACCTCGGGGGTCCGTTTCGCGGTGGCTCTTGGTCGTGACCTCCTCCGGATCGAACACGTTCACCGTCACCGGCAACAGGTCTCGAAGCCTCGGCCGTTGCACTACTTGCCCCGTTCGTAGCCGAGATTCGGCTGCAGCCAGCGCTCTACCTCGGCGACACTCATGCCCTTGCGAGCTGCATAGTCTTCGACTTGGTCGCGGTCGATGGGGCCCACCGCGAAGTAACGAGATTCAGGGTGAGCTAGATAGATGCCGCTCACGCTCGCAGCTGGGCTCATGGCAAAATGCTCCGTCAACGAGATTCCTACTTCTTCCGCATCGAGCAGCTCCCAAAGCGTCTGCTTCTCCGTGTGGTCGGGACACGCAGGATAACCGAACGCAGGCCGAATGCCCCGATACTTCTCAGCGATCAGCTCCTCGTTGGTGAAGGCACCGCCGGTTTCGTAGCCCCATTGGCGACGCGCACGCTCGTGCAAGAGCTCGGCAAAGGCTTCGGCGAGCCTATCGGCGAGGGCTTTGACCATGATCGCGCTGTAGTCGTCGTGCTCGCGCTCGAAACTGGCAGCAAGCTCGTTGGCGCCAATCCCCGTGGTAACGGCAAAGGCCCCGATGTGATCGGCCAGGCCCTCAGCGATTGGCGCAACGAAATCGGCCAGGCAGAAGTACGGCTGATCGTTTGGCTTGGCCGACTGCTGGCGAAGCATGGCGAAACGCAGGAGCTCTTTCTTTCGCGCATCGTCGCTCCACACCACGATGTCGTCTCCGTCTCGGTTGGCCGGCCAAAAACCGTAGACCCCGCGGGGGGTGAGAAGGCGCTCAGAAATGATCCGATCGAGCAGTGCCCGACCGGCTTCGTAAAGCTCTAGCGCCGCAGCGCCATGTCGTTCGTGCTCGAGGATCTTTGGGAACTTCCCCTTGAGGTCCCAGGCCGAGAAAAAGAAAGTCCAGTCGATGTAGGCGGCGATGTCCTCGAGGCTCACATCATCGACGACGCGTCGCCCCCGAAATTCGGGATCGGGAAGGTCCTCTGGCCGCCATCGGATCGGCACGCCGTTCTCGCGGGCCGTGCCGATGGGAATCAACTGCCTGCTCTGTCGGTGGGCGAACAGCCGCCGGGACTTCTCCTGCTCGAACCTGTTCTTCTCGTCGAACTCACCCGCGCGCTCGGGGCTGAGAAGCGACGAAACGACGTTCACCACTCGAGAAGCATCCAATACGTGCACGGTGCTGCCTTCATAGGCCGGCGCTATCTTGACGGCGGTGTGCTGACGACTGGTCGTCGCCCCGCCAATCAAGAGCGGGATTCGCAGACCCCGTCGCTCCATCTCGGAGGCCACGTAGACCATCTCATCGAGCGAAGGGGTGATCAGCCCGCTCAGTCCAACGATGTCGCAACGCTCGGAAAGCGCGGTATCTAGGATCTTTTCAGCGGGGACCATCACGCCCAGGTCGACGACCTTATAGTTGTTGCAGCCGAGAACGACGCCGACGATGTTCTTGCCGATGTCGTGCACGTCTCCCTTGACCGTTGCCATCAGCACCTTGCCTTGTTCGGCTCCAGCGGCTTTCTCGTCTTCCATGAAAGGCTCCAAATGCGCGACGGCCTTTTTCATCACGCGGGCGCTCTTGACGACTTGCGGCAGAAACATCTTGCCGGCGCCGAACAGATCGCCAACGACCGACATCCCATTCATGAGAGGCCCCTCGATGACTTCGAGCGGCTTTTCGTACTTCTGCCGCGCTTCTTCGGTGTCTTCGACGATGAACTCGACCACGCCTTTGACCAACGCGTGCTTGAGACGATCCTCGACGGATGACTCGCGCCAGGTAAGATCGAGCTTCTGCTTCTTCCCGCTTCCCCTGACCGTCTCTGCGAGTGAAACGAGCCGCTCGGTCGCATCGCCGCGTCGATTGAAGAGGACATCCTCGACATGCTCGAGAAGATCCTTGGGAATCTCCTCGTAGACTTCGAGCTGACCGGCATTGACGATACCCATGTCCATCCCCGCGGCGATCGCATGATAGAGAAACGCCGAATGCATCGCTTCGCGGACACGATTGTTGCCGCGGAACGAAAAGCTCAGATTGCTGATGCCTCCACTCACCAGGGCGCCGGGGCAACGCTCCTTGATCTGGCGCGTCGCTTCGATGAAGTTGATCGCGTACTCGTTGTGCTCCTCGATCCCCGTGGCAACGGCGAAAATATTTGGATCGAAGACAATGTCGGTCGGCGCGAAGCCCGCCTTGGCGGTGAGAAGCTCGTAGGCGCGCACGCAGATCGCCACCTTTCGCTCGATCGTGTCGGCCTGACCTTCTTCGTCGAAGGCCATAACGACGGCGCCGGCTCCGTATCGATGCACCTGGCGAGCCCTCTCGAGAAACTCGGCTTCGCCTTCCTTCAAGCTGATCGAGTTGACCAGAGCCTTGCCTTGTACGCACTTCAGCCCCGCTTCGATCGCGCTCCACTTCGAGCTGTCGATCATGAAGGGAACGCGCGCGATTTCGGGTTCTGCACCGATGAGGTTCAGGAACGTCGTCATCGCCTTCTCGGCATCGAGCATGCCCTCGTCCATATTGATGTCGATGATGTTGGCACCGCTTCGCACCTGTTGAAGCGCGACCGAAACCGCGCTCGGATAGTCGCCTTCGGTGATCAGCTTCCGGAACTTGGCCGACCCGGTGACGTTCGTCCGCTCGCCGACCATCACGAAGTTCGTTTCCGGTCGGATGATGAGCGGTTCGAGACCGCTGAAGCATGGATAGCTTTCGGTGCGCTTCGGAAGTGCCCGAGGTCGGATCGTGCGAACGGCATCTGCGATCGCCTGGATGTGGTCCGGAGTGGTCCCGCAGCAGCCACCGATTAGGTTGAGCATTCCATCTGCCGCAAACTCACGCAGCAGCGTCGCCATCTCTTCGGGGGTTTGGTCATAGCCACCAAACGCGTTCGGCAAGCCCGCATTTGGGTAGCAGTGCACGTAACCCTCCGCCACGTCTGCGAGCTCTTTGAGGAATGGGCGCATCTCTTGGGCGCCAAGCGAGCAATTGATTCCGACGGCGAGCGGATTGGCATGTGCGATCGAAATGTAAAAGGCTTCGACCGTCTGCCCGGACAGGGTCCGACCGCTCTTGTCGACGATCGTCACCGAGATGATGATGGGCAGCCGCTTACCCTTTTCGGCGAAAACGTCATCGATCGCGCAGAGGGCAGCCTTCGCGTTGAGCGTGTCAAAGATGGTTTCGACCAGCAATAGATCGACGCCGCCGTCGATCAGACCGCGCACCTGTTCCGCGTAGGCGTCGCGCGCTTCGTCGAAAGTGAGAGCACGAAATCCGGGGTCGTTGACGTCTGGGCTGAGACTCAACGTCTTGTTGAGCGGGCCAATCGCGCCGGCGACAAACGCATCTTGGTCGACCCGAGACGCGGTCGCCTCTTTGGCGAGGCGGGCGGCGGCGACATTGAGCTCGTACACCGCGGCCTCGAGCCCGTAATCCGCCTGCGAGAACGCATTGGCGTTGAAGGTGTTCGTCTCGATAATGTCGGCGCCAGCGTCGAGGTAGTGCTGGTGAATTTCTCGGATGACGTCGGGACGCGTGAGCACGAGAAGATCATTGTTCCCTTGAAGGCTATCGGGGTGGTCGCGGAAACGTGCGCCCCGAAAGTCCTCTTCCCCGAGGCCCGCTCGTTGGATCATGGTCCCCATCGCGCCGTCGAAAAGCAAAATGCGCTCCTCGAGAAGCCTGCGAAGCCGCTGTGTCGTCGAATCCTTACCCATCCGCTTAGTTTCCGCCCTTGCGGGCCGACGCAGTAATAACCTGAAAATGAGGCTTGCGCCGTTCGCGCGAAGTGACCTCGCATTGCTCGACTTCGAGGCCTCGAAGAAGCCTCCTGACTTTTTTCGCGTCGAAACCTCGGTTGACGTGTCCGTAGCGTTCGACGATATCGAAGTGGGGATGGCTGGCCAGGGTCACCAATGCAAGCTTTCCCCCGGCCCGAAGCACGCGAACCGCCTCATGCACTGCAATTTCAGGCCGCTCGGCGTACGTCAGCACGTGAAAGAAGAGTACTACGTCGAAGCTCGCATCGGCAAAGGGGAGCGCATGCATGTCACCCGAAACGAAGTGCACGTGGTTCCGACCCCGCAGGCGCTTGTTGGCCGCAGCGAGCACTTTGTCGCTTCGGTCGAGACCGACGTAGCTCTTCGCGCGCTTGGACAAGATCTGGGCGACCGTGCCATCCCCACATCCGACGTCCAGCACATCACCGAGTTCGAGCAGGGGCGTGATGCCCCGTGCAAACGCTTCCCAGGTGCGCCCGGGCGAATAGTGATGCTCCATGCGGCCTGCCATCGTCTCCGCCCATCCGCCTTCTTCGTCGCGGGCAGCAAGCAACTCGGCGCGTCTTTCACGGTCTCCATCGAGCACGGCATCACGGAGGTCGGCGCGCACTGCATTCCAGAGGCGTTCTGCCCTCCTCGGGAGAGCGTCTTCTTGAAGTCGGTAGTATCGGAGCGAGCCCTCGCGCCTGTCCTGCAGTAACCCCGCATCGCGGAGGCGACCGAGGTGCGTAGAGACGCGAGACTGGCTGAGCTCCGTGATCGCCGTCAGCTCCGCCACCGTGAGCTCATGCCCGTCGAGCAGGGCGAGCAGACGAACGCGAGTGGGGTCCGCCACAGCGGCCACGAGGTCGACCGATTCCTGCAGACCAGTAGCCATCATGATATCCGGATATCCGGATGCCACGCGTGGACCCTATTGTCAAGCCCACGTAATCCTGAGGGATTAATGTAAGATGATTCGAGACCCGATGGATCGACGATGAATACCGATCGGCTGGCGTTCGGCACCGCGTGGGTGCGTTTCCTCTTTGCGGCCTGCGGAATTTGGATCGTCCCCCTCGTGTACCCGCCGGTTCAAGCGCACCGTTGGGTGTTCATCGCCTATGCGGGCGTCGCGCTGGTCGAGCAGTTCCTGATTTGGCGCGACATCGGGGGAGCGTGGCGACCGTTTCTCGGCGGGGTGCTCGATATGGCCTTGCTTACCTTCATCGTCCAACGCATCGGCTCCTCGCGCACGATGATCGTCGCCCTCTATTTCGTCGCAGGGGTGGTGAACTCGCTGGTGGTGACCCCACGCATGGGGCTCCTCCTGTCTGCAATCGGCGCTTTCATGTATTCGGGAATCGTCGCGATGGAGGTCCAAGGGACGCTCCCGTTCGCGCCCGACGGACCCGCCTGGCTCCAGACCAAAGGGCCCGACTTTCTTCAAGGAGTACTCCAAGCGAGCCTAGTGACCCTCCTGTTGATGTTTGCGACCACGATCGTGGCTCTCCTCGTGCGCCGCATCAACCAGCGCGAGACCCAGCTCGTGGTTGCAAACGAGCGGCTCGCGGAGCTCTCGCGCCAAGACCCCCTGACGAAGCTTTGGAACCGCCGGCACATTCTCAGTCACATTGAGCAGGGGTTGGCCTGGTTGAACCGCGGTCGTCCGATGGCCGTGGTGATGATCGACCTCGATCAGTTCAAGCGGGTGAATGACGAACACGGACACCTCGAGGGAGATCGCGTGCTTCAACAGGTGGCCGACGCGCTTCGGAGGTCGACCCGTGAGGTCGATATCGCCGGTCGATACGGCGGCGACGAGTTCGTAGTCGTGTTGGCCGACACCAACCAGGAAGAAGGACGAGTAGCAGGCAATCGCTTCGTGACGGCCATCCGCGAGGTTGGCACGAAGTTCGACCCGGCAAACCCGGTGACTGCAAGCGCGGGGCTCAGCATCGCGCGGCCTGGGGACAGCATCGCATCGGTCTTAAAGCGTGCCGACGATTTCGCATTTGCCGCAAAGGGCAAAGGCGGTAATCGTCTATGCGGCTGAGGAATGGCTGAACGAGTCTTGATCGCGGGTTGTGGCGACGTGGGAAATGCGCTTGGAGCCCGACTGCTCGCCAATCAGTGCGAGGTATGGGGGATCCGGCGCAACGTTTCGGCACTCGCCGAAGGAATTCGCCCTTGGGCGGTCGACCTCACCACTCCTAGTACCTTTGGATCGCCGCCGGCCCCGTTCGATTACGTGTTCTACACGGCGAGCGCGGACCGACGAGATGAAGAGAGCTACCGCGCCGTGTATGTAGACGCGCTCCGGGATCTGCTCCACGCCTTGAGTAACGCAGGCTCCCCGATGAAGCGCGTCTTCTTCACCTCGAGCACGGCGGTCTACGGACAGCGGAATGGGGAATGGGTCGACGAGAAGTCCGTCACCAAGCCGACGCGCTTCAACGGACACATCTTGCTGGAGGCCGAGTCGATCATCAGAGGGTTGGGCTCGGGGGTAGCGGTGCGCTTTTCGGGAATTTACGGGTCCGGACGGACGCGGCTGATCCGCAAAGTTTGGAACGCGGAGGCAAAAGCCACGAAAAGCTGGACCAATCGCATTCACGTCGAGGATTGCGGAGCGGTGCTGCACCACTTGATGCGACTCGACGCCCCCGGCGATCTGTATCTAGGCTCCGACGATGCGCCTGCGACGACGGGCGAGGTCGTAACCTGGATGAGCGCGAAGCTCGGCGTCGCTGCCCCACCCCCTGCCGACGCGTCGAGCTTGAACAAGCGCTGCCGCAACACACTCCTCCGCGACAGCGGGTATCGGTTCCTCTACCCAACCTTCCGCGAGGGCTACGCCCCGATCATCCAAGAGTTCTTACGAAATCCCGCTTAAATTGTGCGGCGAATGATGTGGTAACCGAACGGCGTTTCGACGATCCCACTCGTGCCGCCCACCTCGAGACCGAACGCAGCGTCTTCGAACGCCTTGACCATCTGGCCGCGCCCAAACGACCCGAGATCACCTCCCGCCGCCGCCGAGCCACAATCGGAGTGCTCGCGCGCAAGAGCAGCAAAGTCGGCGCCGTCCTCGAGCTGCTTTTCGATGTCCGCGATCTGCGCTTGTGCCTCGGCCCGACTTCGCGTGGCCGATGACCGTTCGGAGCCCGCGTACATCAGAAGGATGTGAGAGGCACTGATTTGATCTGCCATGATGAATCCCCTTGAGGGTCGGACCCTACCAGAAAATCTGCGCGAACCGACGCCTAAATCGGCTCGAGCGCGCCCGAGCATAGCTCTTTCACCCTTCTGCGATCGATCTTGCCAGACCGATTGAGCGGAAGTGACCGAAGAAAACCAACCCGCTTGGGGTGCTTGTAAGACGCCAGTTGCTCGTCGAGACGTTGGGCGAGAAAAGCGCGGTCGAACTTCGAAGGGTCGACGACCATTGCGGCAACCACCTCTTCTCCCCATGCCGTGTGCGGCATCGAAAAAACACAAGCCCCCTTTACGCCAGGTGTCGACTCGAGAACAGCCTCCACCTCGAGGGGGGCGACATTCTCTCCTCCGGTCACGATCGTGTCGTCGGTCCTTCCCGTGACGATCAACTGTCCGTCGGCGCGGAGCTCACCGGTGTCGCGGGTTCGGAGCCAACGGTCGGCGGTCCACGTTGAGGGGTGGTCGCCCTCCCCCACGTAGCCGTCCATCAACATCGGACCCGACACCTGTATCTCCCCGTTGTCGATTCGAAGCTTCACGCCTTCGAGTGGCTGGCCCGAGCCCGACTGACCACTTTGATCGGGACGCTGTGCGGTCACTTGCGAGCAGGTCTCGGTGCAGCCGTACGTGGCCAGCATTGGAATCCCCCTGTCGTGCGCTTGCTCTCGAAGGACATCGGGAAAGGACGCCCCGCCTACCAGCACGGCGCGAAGCGCAGGCCTTGGCTCCCAACGTGGCGCGTCGCAGGCCAAGAGCCGACTGAGCATCGTAGGCACGACGCTCACCAAAGTCGCCTCGTGCGCGTCCAAGGCTTTGATGACCCTTGCAGCATCGAACGTCCCTGGGCTGAGCACGATGCAACGCCGCGCGATCAGGCACCGCGTCAGAATCGAAAGTCCGCCGACATGCGCGGGAGGCATGGAAAGAAGCCAACGGTCGTTTGGTTTCCACCCGAGGTTTGCGGAATGGGCGTCATGAGAGGCCACAAACGCGCGCCGTGACAGAATCGCTCCGCGTGAAGCTCCCCTCGTTCCCGAAGTGTATACCACCGCCAAACACCGACCAGACGGAACTGGCTCATGTTCCGTGATATCGACTCCAGCATCTGGAAGAACACGCTCGTCGAGCACGTGCACTGGATGGGTCTCCTCGAAGATCGACGTTCGCTCGGCATCGGTCAGCCGCGGGTGCAACGAAACCACTGGACAGCCGAGCTCGAAGAGCGCGAAGAGCCAGGTGACGGAATCGAGATCAACGCCCGGTGACAAGGCCACTCGGTCGCCGGTTTTCACGCGCTGGTGCTCGAGGAATGCAATCGCTTGCCGGACCCGATCGGCGACCTCGGCGTACGACCACACCCGGCCGTCGATGACCAGACAGTCCCGAGTTGGGTGCTCACGTGCGGCTTCGAGTACGCTGAGCTCACGCATCTGCCGGCTCCTGGAGCTCGAAGCCGAAGCCGAGTCCCGGAATAGCGTGCGGGCGCAGCTCTCGACCCCGAATGGCCGCGATCCGATGGGGCGGCCAGAGATCGAGAGCCGGATGGAAGCCCAGGCCGGCGGCGAGCTTGGTTTGGAATGCAAGCGCGAGCTCTGCAGCGGCGGCTCTTGCGATCGGACCGTCAAAGATGTGAGACAGCACGGGCTGCGCGCCATGCTCTTTGGCAATCGCTGCGAGATCCAGCGCCGCCATCACTCCACCTCGGACAGCGGGCTTGATGACCACGGCGCGGATCTGCCCTCGCTCGAGCAACCGCCGCGACATCGATTCGTCTTTGAGCGTCTCGTCGAGCGCCAGAGGAAGCGGAAGCGACGCCGCCTCGGGCCAATCCCGCGGGGCCACCGGCTCTTCGATCAGCTCGAGATCGAGCGACTCCAACGCCGAGGCATGCCTTCGGAGGTCGGCTATCTCGATTCGGCCGTTGGCGTCCAGCCGCATCGCCAACTCCGGGTGCTCCCGACGAACGGTCTGTAGCGCCGCAAGCTCTTGGTCGAGTGCTGCGCCCACCTTGAGCTTCAAATGGGTGGCTCCGTCCGCGCACAAGTGATTGATGTGGTCAGGCCACCTTGCTGGATCCGCTTCGAAAACCAGGTCGACGATTGGTATCGATCGTTCCGCGCGCGGGTTGAGAACCCGGTGAATGGGCTCACCTCGGACCTTTCCCAACCAATCGAGGACCGCCGACTCCACAGCGAAGCGCGCTGAGGGATGCACACTGAGCTGCACCTCCGGCATCGAATCGAGAAGGACACGCGGGCCGAGCGATGCATCGACAGCGATCGGCGCATCGTTGAGATCGCGTAGCTCTTGGGCAGCTTCCTCGATCGACTCCGGAGAAACGCCAGGAAGA
>JBFICQ010000050.1:0-16990 GCA_041581895.1 Polyangiales bacterium
CTGCGACGCGCCTCCAAGGAGCTCGGCCGCCAGGCCCTTCACGCTACGTTGCTTGCGTTTGCGCACCCGATCACCGGAGAGGCGATGCACTTCGAAACCGAGCCGCCGGAGGACTTTCGACGCGCGCTCGCGTCACTGCGCCAGGCCTGAGGACGCATCGGGCACCCCGGCATCGGGCGGCTGCGGGCATTGGGAGTAGCCCGACAACACCTGGCGGCAGGCCGCGCCATCGCATTCATCGACGACGCGCAGGCACTGCTGGAGAAAGGGAGGAACGAGAAAGATCGACTCGCAGCAATCGAGAAGCTGGGTGCAGACCGCTTCGTCGTCCTCCCTGCAAACGGGGCCTGCGCTGGCAGCCCAAAGCACCTCACAGTCTCCATTCGCAGTCCCTGTTCTTTTCGCCAATCCATCGGCCGCCCCACTTTCAATGGTACCGAGCACGAGGAACTCTGAATCTTCGCCAGGCGGCGGCACTTCAAACGTCCCGTCGTCGGCGACTTCGATCGGTCCGTCATACGCGAGCTCGAACGAGCAGGGCGCACCCTCGGGATCGCTGCCCGCTTGGACTTCGATGTTGAACGAGTAGGGGATTGCTCCGTCGCGGTCACACACGACGCTCGGCGTCAGCGTCGTCAGATCGTCACCCAGGTGAAGACAAACCTCGTAGGTCCCTTGGACTCGCCCGTACAACGCAACCGCGTTCGGGCCGCCGGACCTTCCTTCGTTGAGGCAGCCGACGAGGGCTACACCCAGGCAGGCAACCACTGCCGGCAAAAAGCAAAGCTCGGTTCGTGGCATGCTGACAGACGGCTTACCACATCGGCGATTCGACGTGGGCCTTCGAACGGACCAAGAGGTCGACGATCGCACGATCGTAGTGATTCCGTTCGAGCAGGGCGGGCGCTACTCGGCTCTCGAAAAGATCCCGTCCCTCTTGAATCTCTTCTTGCATGACCTCGAAAAGGTTGTCGTTCCTGATGCCCTCCGCGATCTTTTCCTCATTGTAGAGCGCAAGGTCGCTCGATATCGCTCTGGCCAAGCGACGTGCAGCTTCTTGGGTTTCGATCAGGGCCATCAGTCCTCCGTGCGGCTAAGAGTGACGCAGCGCGACCGCCTCTGTCAAAGACCAGCTCCTCGAATCTCGATCGCCCCTGCGCGCAGGATCTGCATGGGCTCCACCGTCGCGTCCACCAGGGTCGAGGGGGGGCCGCCTGGAGATACGCCCGGGACGACACCATCGACTCCCGCACGAAGCGGCTCAGGCAGCTCGTCGATGCTCCGAATGGGCGGCTCTCCGGTCCGATTGGCGCTTGTCGCCGTCAGCGGGTGACCAAATGCACGCACCAGATCGGCCGCGGGGCTCGGGCCGGGCACCCGGACGCCGACTTTGCCATCTCGGGTGAGCCGAGGGCTGAGGCCCCGCACTGCCTTCACCAAGATCGTCAGAGGACCGGGCCAGTGCTTCTCCATGAGAGAGCGCGAGGCAGCCGTGGGTGCCTCGGCGGCTACTTCAGCCAACGCTTCCGCGTTCGGTAGCATCAAGGCGATCGGAAGGTCAGCCGGTCGGCCTTTGAGCTCCGCTACGCGTTCGATCGCAGCATCATTTCCCGCATCTGCCAACAGACCGAGCCAGGTTTCGGTGGGACACGCCACGACTCCCCCGCGGCGTAGGACTTCGACGAGATGGGCGGTGTCCATCAGCGGGTGCGCGCACGCCAGCCGATGTCCTGGCGCAGCTGCTTTCCTTCGAAGTCGATCTTAGCGGCCGCTTCATAAGCGCGGACGGCGGCTTCATCGATGTCCGCCCCGACGGCGGTGACCGATAGCACGCGACCTCCCGAGGTGACGACCGTGTCTCCCTCGAGACGCGTGCCGGCGTGAAAAACGGTCACGTTGGGAAGGGCGGCAGCTGCTTCGAGGCCGGTGATCGGCTTCCCTTTTTCGTAGCTCCCGGGATACCCTCCCGAAGCCAACACCACGCACAATGACGCCGGCGCCTCCCACCGTGGGTGCAGATCGCCGAAGTCCCCTAGTGCAGAACCGGAGATGAGCGGAAGTATCGATCCTTCCAGGCGAGTGACCAGCGTCTGGCATTCGGGGTCGCCAAACCGAACGTTGTACTCGAGGACCCAAGGCTCTCCCTCGACGATCATCAGACCTACGAACAAAGCTCCGCGAAACGGCCTGCCCTCTGACTTCATGCCCCGTAGTGTCGGTTCGATCACGCGATCGAGGATCTTCTGCTCGACCTCCGCCGTGACGACGGGCGGCGGGGAGTATGCACCCATGCCACCGGTGTTGGGGCCCTGGTCTCCGTCGAAGGCGCGCTTGTGATCCTGCGCCGGCGCCAGAGGAATGAAGCGCTGGCCATCGGCGACGACGTGGTAACTCACCTCCTGACCAACGAGACACTCTTCGATGAGAACCCGATCGCCAGCGGAGCCAAAGGCCCGGTCGCGCATGATGCGGTCGACCCCCGCAATGGCCTCGGCGGCCGTGCTCGCGACGATGACGCCCTTCCCCGCGGCAAGTCCGTCGGCCTTCACGACCAACGGACGGTTGGCCCCCTTGATGTATCGAGTGGCCGCTCCGGGATCCTCGAAGACCCGAAAGCCCGCGGTTGGGATGTCGTGGCGCGCCATGAACTCTTTCGAGAAGACCTTGGATCCCTCGAGCTGCGCCGCTTGTCGATCGGGCCCAAACGCGTCGATCCCGTTGGTGCGCAGAGCATCGACTACCCCCGCCACGAGCGGTGCTTCTGGTCCAACGACAGCAAGGTCGACGGACTCCTGCTTGGCGACGGCAACCACGCGTTCCGCGTCGGTCGGGTCGATCTCGACGTTTCTGCCAATGGCTGCGGTGCCCGCATTGCCAGGCGCAGCGATGACCTCGACCCGTACATCCTGCGAAAGGCGCCAGGCCAATGCATGCTCACGCGCGCCGCCTCCGACGATCAGAACCCGCATCGCTAGTGCCGGAAGTGCCGAACGCCGGTAAAAACCATCGCAAGCCCCGCCGTGTCGGCAGCCGCGATCACCGCGTCGTCACCCTTCGAGCCGCCGGGTTGAACCACGGCGGTGATGCCCGCCCTCGCGGCCGCTTCGATGCCGTCGGGGAAGGGGAAAAAGGCGTCCGATGCCATGACGGCGCCGCGGGCGAGCTCGCCTGCTTTTTGTGCGGCGATCCCGACGGCCGTCACACGCGCCATTTGCCCCGCTCCAACGCCGACTGTTCGGTCGGGCCTGGCGAAGATGATCGCATTCGACTTGACGTGCTTGCAGACACGCCACGCAAAGTCGAGCGCCTGGAACTCTTCATCGCTCGGCGCACGCTGAGTGACGACTTTGCCGGCGCGCACCTCGCTCGGACCGGTAGCGTCCCGATCTTGGACGACTAAGCCGCCGCCCACACGCTTGAACTGCAGAGCTTCGTAGTCGGCCGAAAGCCATTCGCCGGTCGCGAGGATTCGTAGGTTCTTCTTTCTTCGAAGTCGCTCGAGCGCGTCAGGAACAAAGCCAGGTGCAATCACACACTCGATGAACGTTTCGGCGATCGCATTGGCGGTGTCCGGGTCGACTTCGCGATTCAATGCGACGATTCCACCAAAGGCGCTCTGCGCGTCCGCTTCTCTCGCAATTCGGTAGGCTTGCTCGAGAGTCGTCGCGCGCGCCACGCCGCACGGATTGGTGTGTTTCACGACGACCGCGGCGGGTTGCTCGAACTCCCGGACAGCCTCGACGGTGGCATCGACGTCGACCAAATTGTTGAAGGAAAGCTCCTTGCCGCCGGCTCCCAAGGATTCGGCGAGCGCAAGGCTTCCGGCGGGCGCGTTGCGCTCGACATAGAACGCGCCCTGCTGATGGGGGTTTTCTCCGTATCTCACGTCGTATGCTTTGGTGAAGCTCAGAGTCAATGCTCCGGGGAACTTCGAGTCCGACTCCTGCGAGGTGAGGTATGCGGCAATCGCGCCGTCGTATGCCGCGGTTTGGGCGAAGGCTTTGGCGGCCAGTCGCGCCCGCAGACCAGCGCTCGGCCCATCGCCCGACTGTACGGCCCGAAGCACCTCGTCGTAGTCGCTGGGCTCGGTGACGACGACGACGCGCGCTTGATTCTTTGCCGCGCTTCGAACCATGGAGGGGCCACCGATGTCGATGTTCTCGATGGTCTCTTCGTGCGACGCACCACGCGCCACGGTCTGCTCGAAAGGGTACAGATTGACGCACACCAGGTCGATCGGCTTTCCACCGATACCGCCGAGCGCGGAGCGATCGTCGTCGGTGTCGCGCATCAAGATCCCACCGTGGACCCGTGGGTGCAGCGTCTTGACCCGACCGTCCATGATCTCCGGGGACTCGGTGTACTCGGAAACGTCAACCACCGGGACGTCGGCCTCACGAAGAACTCGTGCCGTCCCGCCCGTGGATAGAATCTCGACCCCCGCTTGCGACAGCCCTTTGGCGAATTCGACAACCCCCGTTTTGTCGGAGACCGAAATCAGTGCGCGCTTCATCTGTGTCATGCCCCTGCCTTCGAGGGCGTGGCCATACCGCGCACTCAGATTGTCGTCAATCGCGCGCAGACAGATTTTGAGCCAGTGGACGATCAGCCCTGGAAACCACCGATCTCATCGAGCTCGTGCATCTGCGCGAGGGTGGCGCGTACCCACGTATCGAGTCCGCCACTACGGATCATCTCGCGCGCTTTGCGCATCAGCGCGCCGTAGAAGTGGAGGTTGTGCAGGGACAACAACCGTGGACCAAGCATTTCATCGGCTTTGAAAAGGTGACGAAGGTAAGCGCGAGAGTAGGTCGTGCAAACGGCGCAATCGCATTGGGCGTCGAGCGCCGCTTCGTCGTCGCGGTGGCGGGCTTGGCGCAGGTTGACACGGCCGCCCCATGTAAGAGCTTGCCCATTTCGAGCGTTCCGAGTCGGCAAGACGCAATCGAATAGATCGACGCCGCATGCGACTGCGCGAAGCAGGTCGGAGGGGGTGCCGACCCCCATGAGGTACCGGGGCCTGTCCTGCGGCATCCGAGGACCGACCTCCCCGAGCACTTCGAACATTGCTGAAGCGGGCTCTCCGACCGAGAATCCGCCCAGCGCGACACCATCGACACCAAGCGCGGCGATGGTTTGCAAATGCGAAAGCCTCAGATCCAGCTCGATCCCACCCTGGACAATCCCGAAACGAGCCTGCCCTTCGGCGGCGGGTACCTCGAGGCTGCGCTTGGTCCACTTGGTGGTACGTGCGATCGCCTGCTCGATGACCGAGCGCGGCGCACCGCCCGGTGGGCACTCGTCGAGCACCATTGCGACGTCCGAACCGAGCAGGGCCTGCACCCGCATGGCTTCTTCAGGCGTCAACCGGTGCTCGGCTCCATCGAGGTGAGATCGAAAGGTGACGCCGTCGTCGTCGATGGTGCGATGCTGCGCGAGCGAGAAGACCTGATAACCACCGCTATCGGTAAGCAGCGCATACGGCCACTTCATGAACCCGACCACCCCACCTTGCTGGGCCAGGAGCTCCGCACCCGGCCGGAGCCACAGGTGATACGTGTTGGCGAGAATGATGCGGGCACCCGTGGAGGCCACCTCTTCCGGAGTGAGCGCCTTCACCGTCGCCTGGGTTCCGACGGGCATAAAGGCCGGAGTTTCGATTGCGGCACGCGGCGTCTCGAACACACCGCACCGAGCCGACCCGTCGCGGGCGTCGACACGGAAGAAAAAGCCGGGGGTGGGAAGCGTCATGCGCGCGCTCCGCGAATCAGCATGGCGTCGCCGTAGCTATAGAACCGATACCTCCGCTCGATCCCCTCTCGATAGGCGCGCTGCGTCAGGTTCACGCCCGCAAATGCCATCACCAGTGCAAGCAAAGTGGATCGCGGAAGATGAAAATTCGTGACCATATGATCCACGACACGAAAACGATACGGTGGCTTGATGAATAGTCGCGTCTGACCAATGCCGGCCTCCGGCAGGCCCGCCTCATCAATCGCGGCCTCGAGCGAGCGAACGACTGTGGTCCCCACGGCAACCACAGAGCGGCGCTCCTCACGCGCCCGCGCGATTGCGTCTACGGTGAGCTGCGGCATTTCGTAGCGCTCTTCATGCATGGGATGATCGTCCAACCGATCGACCTGCACCGGACGAAACGTGCCTGGCCCCACGTGGAGTGTCACGTAGGCAATTCGGTGTCCTGCTCTCTCGAGCTCACTTAATAAGCGTTTCGTGAAGTGAAGCCCCGCAGTGGGTGCGGCTACCGCCCCGATCTGCCGAGCGTAGACGGTTTGATAGCGCGTCCTGTCGGCTTCATCGGCCGGGCGTCGGATGTAGGGAGGCAAGGGCATCTTTCCGACTTCGTGGATGAGTTGGTCCACGTCTTGGGCTGCCTCGAGCTCGACCTCGAGCTGTCCATCACCGAGAACCTGCAGCACCCTTGCACGCAACGCGCCACCGCAGAGCACCAGGTCCGTGTTGGGGCGCAACGCCTTCGAGGCCCGTCCCATGGCAAGCCACCGATCGCCGCACTCCTCGAACTTGCGCACCAACAAGAGCTCGACCTTTCCTCCAGTCTCCTTGTGCCCCCGGAGTCGAGCCGGAAACACGCGGGTGTCGTTGAAGATGAACAGGCTCGGCGCGACCAAGGTGGGAAGCTCGGCGAAGAGTCGATGGTCGATCAAGCCGGACCCGACGTCCAAAACCATCAGTCTCGACGCATCGCGCTCTGGAAGCGGTTCTTGCGCGATGAGCTCCTCGGGCAGGTCATAGTCGAGGTCTTCGATTCGCATCTAGCGTCCGGGGGCCGTGATGAAACGGACACCGTAAGTCTCGTCGGGTTGTGCAGCGGCGCCCCCGTCGTCGCGCGGATGCGCCGAGACTTCGATACACAGCATGCCGGCCTTGGCGTTACGCCAAGCCTCGGTCGTCTCTCCGCGTCCCACGCCGTTCGAGTCGTGCTTCCCGCTTCGGTCGGTCCGTCGATCGACGATCCGGAGCACCAAATCCACTCCAGCGAGCGCGCTCATCTGTGCAACCACCGCCTCTGCATCCTCACTCAAACAGAACGTGTCCACGTCACCCGGCCATCCGATCCATGCGCGGCGATCGGTGTTGAGCGGAAGTAACTCGGCGAGCTCGAGCGAGTCATTGGGCTCCTGCTCGAAGTCGAGATCTCGATCGCGAAGCTCCCAGCGCACGTAGTACTCGTCGGAAACGTTCTCGGTAGGCAGGCGTTGGCCGCCGGCCTTTTCCCGCACGCGAATGAAATATGTGCCCGGCTCCATCGGGACGTTGGGAAGCCGCTCGCCTTCACCAAGACCCTCGGTATCCGTGAACACCGTGGGCTCCGGCTGACCCGCCTTCAAAACCTCGAGGGTCAGATCCATGTTGGGAATCGCGCTTATCTCGATGATGGCGGCGCGAGGCTCGGCGCCGGCATGCTCAATCGCAAACAGGTCGACATCACCGGTTTGCTCGTCGAGGCGTTGACCGAGATACGCTTTCATCTTGGTTGCCTCGGCCAGCTCGGTAGCGTTTTCCTCCGCGTGGTTCGGCTCGCGCTCCGACGGGCCCCTCGTTACGTAGTGCCACCCCCCGATCCCCGCGAGCGCAATCGAGAGCAACGCGAGCAACCACAAGCCCCTCCGCTTGGGCTTGAATAGAGAATCGACGCGTCGCGTGCCGCTTCCCGTCGCCCGCATCCCGAGGCGGCGCGTTCGCCAACTCTCGTCGCCGACGGTCGAAAGGTATCCGATCAACGCTCGCCGAAGGGCCTCGGCAGATTCGTAGCGGTCTTCTAGGTTCTTTTCGAGACATCGCATGATGATCTCGTCGGCCTCCGGTGGTACCGAAAGTGGGGAGCGAAGTGAAGGACGTAGGGGCTCTTGCGAGAGGTGTTTGGAGAGGATGCCGACGGGATTCGGTGCCTCGAACGGGGGCTTGCCGACCACGCACTCGTACATGATCGCCCCCATTGCGTATACATCGCTCCGCCCATCCAGCTCGTGGCCTTGGATCTGCTCCGGAGACATGTAGTAAGGGGTGCCTACGATCGTCCCGCTGCTGGTTACCTGAACCTCGGCGGTCCCTTCGAATAGCTTGGCCAGTCCGAAGTCCAGTACTTTGGCCGTCTCTCCGTCGCGCCCCTGGGTGACCACGATGTTCTCGGGCTTGAGGTCGCGGTGGATGATACCTGCCTCGTGTGCATCGGCGACCGATCCCGCCACTTGAGCACAAAGATACGCGACGCGGCCGAACGGCATCGGTCCCTCTTTGCCGATCAGCTTGCCCAAGTCCGCTCCATCGACGTACTCCATGACGATGTAGAGAGCTCCGGATTCGGTTCGACCAAAGTCGAAGACGTGCACCGTGTTCGGGTGGTTGAGCCTCGAAGCAGACTCTGCCTCTAGGTGAAAGCGAGAAACGTTCTCGGGATTTTCTTGGAGCTCCCGGTGGAGCAGCTTGATCGCCATCACCTTGCTGATCTGGACGTGCTCTGCGCGGTAGACCATGCCCATTGCGCCACGACCGATTGGAGCGACGATGCGATAGCGACTCGCGATGACGTCCCCTGTCTTCGGAAGCCCACGGTCGAGCGCATCCCCGCACCTACCGCAGAACCTAGACTCCGGAGGGTTGCTTGCCCCACAAGCGTTGCACGCTACGCGACCGTCTGGCGCGATACTAGCCATTCACAAAACGATAGATAAGCCAAGCTGCCGCCAACGCAACGAGGACTGCCACGCCTCCGAAGGCGCGGCGCCGCCGCATGGTGACTAGCGGTGGCTCGAGCGAGCTGTCGTACCGAACGCGTGCCCTCGAGCGCTGACTGGGTCGGTCCTCGGGAATGGGCGGGGGCGTTGCAGACGCCCCGCTCGTCGACGGCTCGAGCTCCGGCTCGCTGCCACTCGGCTCGCGCGGCTGGAGGCGAGGGATACCGAGCATGGTCTTTTGCGACGTTCTTCGAGCGGAGCGGGCCGACGCGAGTGAAGCAGGCGGCGGCGGCGGTTCGGAAGGCGGCGGCGTCTCGCTCGACCTCAGGGTCGCAGGCGGCATCCCAAGCACGGTGTGTTTTCGGACTCGGGGTGACGAGGGACGACTGTCTCTTTCCCTTTCGCTGGTCGGCGTTGGTTCTTCGTGAACGCGAATACGTGACTGATCCGTACGTTGCGGACCGTGATCGCGCATTGCGTAGCCGCACTTCCCGCAGAACGCGTTGTCGGATGGAACCTCGGCACCACATTGGGGGCAATTCATAGAGCGCCTCTACCGTAACAGAAAATGCTAGGAGTGGCTTAGCGAGGAGCTAGCGGGGTATTCCCATAACGTCCGCCATGTCGTAGAGGCCCGCCGGATGGCTGATGACCCAATGGGCGGCGCGCACGGCGCCTCGCGCGAAGATCGAGCGATCCGTTGCCTGGTGTGTCAGCGCGAGTCGCTCACCTTCGCCCACGAGGTAAAGCGTATGCTCACCGACTACGTCGCCGCCCCGCAGCGCCATCACACCGACTTCGTCGCTCCGACGAGCACCAATATGGCCGCTCCGGCCATGGGTCACCGCGCGTTCGGCATCGAGATTCTTCGCAGAGCTCACCACCTCGGCGAGCCGGACTGCAGTGCCGCTCGGAGAATCGACTTTGTGGCGGTGGTGCATTTCCACGATCTCGGCGTCGAAGCCGGGGCCCATTAGCTCGGTTGCGCGCGCCGCAAGGAAGTACAAAGCGTTGATTCCCTGGCTGTAGTTCGGCGCAAACACGATCGGCACCATCTCCGCAGCCCGCTCGAGGCCGGCGCGAGTCGATCCGGCCAACCCCGTCGTGCCGATCACCATTGGGATCCGCTGGCCGGCGCACATCGGAAGGAGCTTCTCCGTCGCAGATGCGACACTGAAATCGATGACCACTTCGACGTTGGCCAGAAACTCTTCGACGTCGGCGGTGATCCGCACCCCTCGCGGCTCTGCCCCCGCCAGCTCAGCGATGTCCTGGCCGATCAGCTGGCTCTCCGGACAGTCCATGGCGGCAACCAGCTCGGCGTTCGGGTCAGCCTCGATGACGGCTGCAATGTTTTGCCCCATGCGCCCCGCGGCTCCATGTATCGCAACTTTCATCGCGGCTGCTCCTCGAAAGATGGCATCGCAGATGCGGCGTCGAGCGTCAATCGACCTATTACGTCGAAGAACGCCCGGCGCTCAGCTCGACTAGGCGATCGATCAAAAAGCCACTTTGCTCGAGTGCCTCGTCGGTGAAGTCACCGAAAAACCTGCGCACCTCGGCGAAGATTCCGTCGAAGGCCACTTGGTCGCCAGCCTCGAGAATCGTCGCCAGAGCTGCGGCCGCATCCCGGAACGCGGCGACGACCCGTTTCGAGTCAGGATTCAGCATCTCGATCGGGCCGTAGAGCTCCGGCGACTGCGCGAAATGGCGCCCGGTAACGTAGGTTTCGAGCAGGTAAGCCGGCGAGGTGAAGCGAAGGGTGTCCTCGAGAGGTACGCCGAGACGACTCAGCGCGAGCCCGAGAACTTGGGTCTTGAAATGGTGAAGGACCTGCACGATCGCCATCATGGCGTCGTGCTCTTTTGGAGTCGTTTCGGTGATCACCAATCCGCGCGCACTAAACATCTGCCGCGCCCAATCGAGCCAAGCGTCTCCGCGACCGGGACAAATCACGACCCGCTGCCCCTGGTAGGTGTTGACCCCCGGACCAAACATCGGATGGGTGCCGAGCACACTTGCCTCGGTCGCAGACAACATTGCCGCCATAGGATCCACTTTGATCGAGGTGACATCCATCAAGAGGGCGTCCCGGCGCACGTGCGGTCCGACTTGCTCGATCACGGCACGGGTTTCGCGAATCGGTACACTGACCACGACAACGTCCGCCACTTGCGATGCCGCAACTGGTGCCAGCTCTGTGTCGAGGTCTGCGATCAACACCTCGTGACCGAGATCGGAGAACAACGTGCTGAGCGATTGGCCCATTCCGCCCTTTCCACCGATGATCGCAAGCCTCTTCGGCTCGACATCGGGGGGCACCTCGGCGCGCAGCGCAGCTTGCCGCTCTCGGCTCATCAGCATCAATTGGCGCCACACCGATTCGATGCTGTCCGGAGGCAGGCCGAGCTCTTTGGCGCGGGCGCACCGATCGTCGAGCACCCGGCGCTCACGCTTGAGATCGCGAATTCGCACGCGCTCCTCGCGTTTTCTCACCGCGATGTCTGCAACGATGCCCATCCGACGCACGAGTAGGTCGAGGAGCTCGTGATCGACCTCATCGAGCGCCGCCCGCAGTGCTTCGAGCGGTGTTTGGTCTGGGTTTTCGTCGGTCATGGCTTGGTTTTACATCGAAGTGCGGCGTCCGCATAATGCGCGCCCGTGAAACGACTTCAACTGCACCACTGGATCCTCATCGCGATGGTACTCGGCGCCGCCTTGGGGCTCGGACTGAACTGGGCAGGACAGCAGGGCATGGTCGATGCCGAAAACGTCGGCAAGGCGGCGGCCATTGGCAAGGGCATTGGAGACCTGTTCCTCCGGCTGTTGCAGATGTTGGTGGTGCCGCTGATCGTCTCGTCATTGATCACCGGCGTGACCGGCATGGGTGATCTCCGCACCCTGGGCTCCATCGGCGGCCGGGCGATCGCCTTCTATCTGACCACGAGCCTCGCCGCGATCGTAACCGGGATCGTCCTGGTGAACATCATCCGCCCGGGGCTCGGGGCCGAGCTCGCGCTCCTCGAGGAGGGGGCCGCGGCAACGAAACCTCTTCTCGCCGAGGCGCCGGACGGAATTGGGCTCGTGCTTTGGCAGCAGCTCCAAGCGCTCATCCCGAAGAACCCACTCGCGGCAGCCGCCCGCGGGGACATGCTTCCGATCATTTCGTTCTCGCTTCTGCTAGGCGTGTTCATCGGGTTGAGTGAGCACTCGCACGAATCGAAAGACGCGAGTGTGGTTCGGCGGTTCTTTGCGGGTCTGTTCGACGTGATGATGCAGATGACGCTCTTCGTGGTTAAGTTCGCGCCGATTGGCGTGTTTGGCTTCACCTTCTTCGCCGCGGCAGGCAAGGGGCCCGCTGCGTTTCGGGTTTTGGGTTGGTACGTGTTGACGGTGTTCATCGCGCTTGGGATTCACGCACTCGTCACGTTGCCCACGATCTTGTGGTTGGTAACCGGACGCCGGCCGCTCGACTATGCGCGCAAGCTCACCACCGCGCTCGTGACCGCGTTTAGCACTGCGTCGAGCAACGGCACCCTACCCCTGACGATGCAGAACGTAGAGGACGCCGGCGTCAAGCCCGAGGTGACGTCGTTCGTCCTTCCCCTCGGCGCGACAATCAACATGGATGGGACCGCACTCTACGAAGCAGTTGCGGTGCTATTCATCGCGCAGGTCTACGGCATCGACTTGAGCGTCGCCCAACAGATCATCGTCGCCCTCACCGCACTCTTGGCAAGCATCGGGGCGGCAGGCATTCCACATGCCGGCATGGTGATGATGGTCGTCGTCTTGAATGCGGTAGGCTTGCCGACGAGCGCAGTCGCTTTGATCCTGGCCGTAGACCGGATCCTCGACATGTGCCGCACGACGGTGAACGTGTGGTCGGATTCGATCGCCGCGGCGGTCGTCGACCGGTCGGCGTGACTGCATGAGCGACCAGCGCCGGCAAGCCGTAGCGCGGACGCTTTTTACCCATATGGGAGGCGCTCCCGATGCCGTCTTTGGGGTTTTGGGCTAGCTAGACGTCGCCGGTCATGATGAACAGCGGCAGGCCGCCAAAGGCTTTGTATTTCGGCCTGAGACGGTCGGTGTTGTAATACTTTTCGACCTCGACCGCTTTCTTGTTTCCGACGACGGTGTTGATGGGAACGCTATCGTAACGGCCGTCGTGAACGGACACCAGCCGACCTGAGCTGCCCGCATCGATGAGATCGAGCGCTAGATTTCCAAACGCCATGGGGACGATCGAATCGAGGGCATCGGGCTCGCCGCACCGAACCAGGTAGCCGAGTCGCTGGCTGAGTACGTTGACCCGGCGGCCCTGGTTGAATTTGGGCGACAGTTCTTTGAGCGCATTTGCCACGCGATCCCCGATGCCGCCGAGCTTGCGATGACCAAACTGGTCGGCTTCCTCCGATTCGAAGGACATTGCCTCGTCGCCCTTCATCTGAGCACCTTCGGATACCAAGACGACGGAGTACTTGCTTGGGTTTCGGTCGCGGTCGTGGACGAGAAGGTCGGTGAGCGCCTCGATATTGAAGGTGTGCTCTGGGATGACGCATCGATTTGCGGCGCCGGCCATCGTTGGGAGCAGCGCGGTGTAGCCGGCGTAACGACCGAAAACCTCGATCACCAGAAACCGCTCGTGCGAGCCCGCAGTGGTCCGTAGCTTGTGAGTCAGCTCGATCGTGCGCGTCACGCAGGTGCTGAATCCAATGCAGTAATCCGTCCCGGGAACGTCGTTGTCCATCGTCTTCGGAATCGCTACTACGGGGACACCCTTCTCGTGCAGGTGGGCGCCATAGCTGAGGGTGTCGTCGCCGCCGATGGGGATCAGAAAGTCGATGCCGAGGAAGTCGAGATTGGCCAGAACTTCCGGGGTGACGTCATTGATGTCGTCTTTGTACTTGTGCTGCAGATGGCGAGGCAGGAGCGCTTTCGGCAGGTGACTCGGTCGCGTTCTCGAGGTGTGCAAGAACGTACCGCCCGTGCGTGCGGCTCGGTTGACGACTTCTTCGGTCAGGAGCTGCACATGCTCACTGTTGTCCGCGTTCTTGTTTGGCACGATATCCACCAGGCCGCCCCAGCCCCGGCGAATCCCGAGGACGCGGTGCCCTTCACGCAATGCGCGAAACGTGACAGCGCGGATCGCCGGATTGAGGCCCGGAACATCGCCTCCGCCAGTCAAAATGCCGATCGTCGATCTCATGCGGCAAATCCTAGCAGCTGATGTTGGCCGATAGTAGCTCCATTCGAGCTGGAGCATACGGTCGAGCCTCGGTCTGCTAGCCGGTAGATCTGAGCATCGAGTTCCTTTAAGGTCTGGCCGTACACTCTTTAATCCGGCTGTTGTACCGAGGCAGAGTCTGAGGGCGAAACATGTTCCAGGCTGTCGAGAATCGCGTGTTCGACCAGATGAGGAGCCTGGTGCACCACGTGACACCGGTTGCACCGAATGCGGCGCGCGGTTTGGTGGCCAAGGTCTACGCGCAGGTACGCGGCGAATTCCAACTCGCGCCGCCACTCACCCTTCACTCACCCGCACCACGAATCCTAGCAGGAGCTTGGAGCGTGACGCGCGAAAGCCAAATCGTGCCGGGGCGACTCGCGCGTCCGGTGAAAGAGGCTATCTCCGCCTCGGTGTCGTATATCAACAGGTGCCCCTACTGCGTCGACGCACATACGGGTCTGCTCCAGGGCGCGGCTGAACACGATGTCGCTGCGTCCATTCGGAGCGGACAGCCTCGAGCCATTGCTGACGACCGCGTTCGCGAACTCGTGCGCTGGGCGTTCGTGACCCGCCGCCCGCGGGACCCCATCGTCACCAATCCACCTTTCTCCCTCGAAGAAGCACCAGAAGCCATCGGCACTGCGCTCGCCTACCACTATGTCAACCGGATGGTGCATGTGTTTATGGGCGACAATCTCCTGCCTCTGCCGTCTGGCTTCCGGAGCGCTGCACGCTGGGTC
This sequence comes from Polyangiales bacterium, assembly GCA_041581895.1. Classification (GTDB taxonomy): domain Bacteria; phylum Myxococcota_A; class Polyangia; order Polyangiales; family Houyiibacteriaceae; genus SG8-38. The sequence goes on from JBFICQ010000050.1 coordinate 14,688, forward strand.
TTTGGGGCGACCTTCGGGAAGCGAATGGTCGTGCGCGGAGGCAAGCCCGGCGCGTCTTTGAGTCTGCTTCCCGATGCTCCCCTTCCGAACGACTTCCGTTGGGCCAAGAGCAACCCCGCGATTGCGGGCGCATGGGCACGTTTCGCGGCCGTCGTAGATGAGGCAGGAGAGCGTGTCCTGCCAGAGCCAGTGAGAGCGTGGCTTCGAGCTCGGCTAGCGGAATGGGAGGGCGACGATCCCGGGCTCAGCACGGTCTGGGTGGACGACGCAGCGGCGTCCCTGGAGGAAGCGCATCGACCGGCAGGTCGCTTCGTGCTTCTCGTGGCGCTTGCGTCCTACCGGGTGGACGAAAGCACGGTGGAAGCGTTCCGAACGACGACGCCCGGCGACCGCGCATTGGTAGAGGCCAGCGCCTGGGCGGCCTTGCAAGCCGCTCGCCGCGTCGGAGCTTGGCTCCAAAGCCCGCTCCTTCATGATCGATCTTCCGAAGACGCCAGTAGGTCGAAGCACGCGGGCCCCGCGTCCAAGGGCGAGGCCCGGACGACCTAGACAGCGAGGCCAAGCCGGGCTGCAGGCTTTCATGCAGGCGATTGCACTCGACTTCTGCCAAGACCAGTTTTTATGAGCCATTAGTCGTCAAAGAACAAACCAATTAGAGCGCGGTGCGGAATCATGACGGCGCGGTAGCCACCGTTCGTGGTCCGCAAAGCAAGTACCTGCAGTTGGCGCTGACAAGCGCTTGACCATCGAACGGCCCGTTCGTAGCCTGGCCAACCTCATCGGGAGCAAACGTGTTGGAATACCTAGACCAGACCTTCCTCGGCAACCCTGGCAAAACGTGGCTTTTTGCCGTGGGCGTCGGGGTGGCGGTCTTCATCCTACTACGCCTCTTTGAACAGTTCTTGGTCGTCTGGATCGAGCGACTCACCAAGAGGACCAAAACCAAGTGGGATGACCTCTTCGTCCACTCGCTTCGAAACACGAAACTGCTGTTCCTCGCGATTGTGGCGATCCAGGTGGGCGCCGTCTTTCTAGAGCTTCCGGGCAACGTTCGCACCGCTCTTTGGCAGGTCGTGATGATCGCCTTCCTCTTGCAGGTGGGCATTTGGGTGAGCTCCGGCCTCATGTATTGGCTCCGAAGCTATCGGGAAGACCAGGACGATCCCGGGAGCGTGATGACCATGAACGCCTTGGGCTTCCTCGCTCGCTTGGCGCTTTGGTCCATCGTGCTGCTCTTGATTCTCGATAACCTCGGCGTGAACATCACCGCACTGGTCGCGGGGCTCGGCATTGGCGGTATCGCGATCGGTCTGGCAGTCCAGAACATCCTCGGGGATCTTTTTGCGTCGCTATCGATCGTGCTGGACAAACCGTTTGTCCTCGGCGACTTCGTCATCGTCGATGATCTGATGGGCACCGTCGAAAGCATCGGCATAAAGACCACGCGGGTGCGAAGCATTTCAGGCGAGCAGCTCGTGTTTTCCAACGCCGATCTGCTCGACAGCCGAATTCGCAACTACGGGCGGATGTACAAGCGCCGGGTCGTGTTCACGCTGGGCGTTACTTACGGCACGTCCAAGGAGAAGCTCGAAAAGATCCCCATGATCGTTCGCGAGGCCATCGAGGCGCAAGACAAGGCGAAGTTTGACCGCTCGCACTTTGCCTCATACGGGGACTTCTCGCTGAACTTCGAAACGGTCTACTTCGTGATGGATTCGGACTACAACCTGTACATGGACATCCAACAGGCGATCAATTTTGCGGTCTACCAGCGCTTCGCCGACGAGGGCATCGAGTTCGCCTTCCCCACCCAGACGCTCTTCTTGAACGACGCAAAGACCTAGCCAAATCTCATGGGCGGTCACGCGACCAGGTAGCGCCCGCGGACGCCCGTCGTTGCGCGCCGTCATCGGCCCCCCTACCATGAGTAGGGGGTTTGGCATGTACGCTTCGGAGGATCTACTGGGGGACGATCCGCGGGTTGAGTTCGAGCAGACCCTCGCCAAGCACTGCGATGCGGGTGAGCCTTTCGCGCTGCTGCTCGTCGACCTCGACGGCTTTGGCAATGTGAGCGCGCGTTTCGGGGCACACGTGGGGGACCTGCTTCTCTACGAAGTCGCGTCTCGCCTGCGCGAAAAGCTTCAGCAGGACGATTTGGTGAGCCGAAGTGGTCGTAGCGAGTTCGCAGTGCTCGTGCGAGGGGTGGAACGAGTGCAGAGTGCTGAGCGCATTGCGATCGAGCTGATCGAAAGGCTGGAACGCCCGATCACCGTCTCGGGCACCCGCTTCAGCCTGAGCGCAAG
>JBFICQ010000051.1:0-16717 GCA_041581895.1 Polyangiales bacterium
AGCCGCGCTGCGGGTCCGGTGTTTCCGGCAGGCCATTCACGAAGTCCACCAGGTCGTCGACGGAGTGGGGCTTCTTGCACAGCTGGAGTACCTGTTGGATGTCTTCGGGAAGGTCGGCCGTTGCTACTGCGGTGTCGATCCTGTCCGCTTGCACGACGCAGTGCTGTCCCCTTTCGAGGATCAACTCGCTTTCGAATCCGGCAGCGATTCTTCGCTGCAGTCCGCGATCGAGGATTTCCCATGCGTCCAGTCGGAGCGGGAAGCCACTGCTAGGCGGGTCGACTCCCTCGTAGAACGTCGCGGTGCCGGAAGCCCACGTGAAGAGATCGAGAAGCTTTTCGCGAACCTGCTCCCCGATGTGCTGAAAGAGCTCGAGAGGCTCGACGAGCCCCAATGCAACCAACGTGTCGCCAAGCTTGCCTTCGAAGCGCGGCATGACCGCGAGCGCCATGTCGAGCTCGCTTCGGTTGATCACGCGCTTCTTGACGAGGTACTCACCGAGCAGCTCTCCAGCGAGGTTGCTCGTGACGAAAGCTGGCACACCGAGCTTGGCATAAACTTCCTTGCGGACCCCTCCTTGCTCACACAACCAAAGTCCAGTGCGCCGCGTGACCAGGGTTCGAACCAATGCGATGACGAAGCCGCCGTTTTCGAACTCCATGCTTCGATCCGCGGCTGCAGCGGAGGCGATGCGCGTGGTCGTAGGGGTCATGCGTGACGCTGGAACGTGACGATAGAGATCGCGATGCGACGACAGCGGTTGGAAGTCCCCTCCGGCTACGCTGACGCTATCGTCGCCGTTGACCTGTCCCGTGGCTACAGCCTCGACGACTTTGGCGTATGGCAACGGGCCGACGGTGGCACCGTTGGGCTTTCGGATTTTGTATTCGAGCGGTGTGACGTTTGTGGTGCTCGGATGCTCATTTGCGAGCAGCATCGGTGTCGGCGCCATCGTCGGCTTGGGAACCTTGTCCGCCGAGGTCTTTATCGTGCGGGTCTCTGCGGCGATGCCTGCCACGACCTCCGCAAGCTCGGCACGCAGCACTTCCTCGGGGCGGCTTTGCCAAGGTTCGAGCGCAGCCCAGAATGCTCGCGCAGTCGGCGGGCGTTCGTCGACGTTTGCGGAAAGCGCGGTCAACACGACCTCGCCGAGCCCTCCGGGGAGGTGAGGCAGGAACTCGACGAAGGGATGCACCTCGGCATCTCGAATTGCAAGCAACACCGCAAGCTCGCTTCCGCCGGCGAAAAGCGGCCTCCGCATGAAGAGCTCCGCGGCAATGACGCCGGTCGAGAAGAGATCCGCGCGCGGATCGACCTCGCTACCGGACACTTGCTCTGGCGCCAAGTAACCGAGCTTGCCATTTGCGCGGCTGGTTGTGTCTGCCGCAAACGGATCCGAGTCCGACTGAGCAATGCCGAAGTCGGCGATCTTGACGTCTCCGTGAATGGAGATGAGGACGTTGGAGGGGCTGATGTCGCGGTGGACGATGCCGAGCGCGCTGCCGCAGCGATCGGTCGCAGTGTGCACGGCGTCGAGGCCGCTCAGAATCTGACGGACGATATAAACGACGAGATCGTGCTCGAGCCTCTTGCTGTGGCGGGTGAGACTCCGGTTGAGTCGCCACAGATCGCAACCGGGGACGTATTCGAGCGTGAGGTAGGGCTGACCCTCGATCTCGCCGTGACCCAAGACGTGCACCACGTTCGGGTGGGTGATCCGGCTGGCGAGCCGCGCTTCTTCGGCGAACATCGCATGGGCGTTCGATCCGTCCGCGATGTGTGGCAGCATGCGTTTGAGCACGACGACGCGAGGCTCACCTACCGCGCGAGGCTCCAATGCGCGAAAGACTTCCGCCATTCCACCAACCGCAATGCGATCGACCAGCGTATACGCGCCGAGTGGAGTGTTGGGAGGCGGTGCGGGAGGCGGTGAAGAGGGTCTCTGCACGATCTGGATTGTAACGGTACCAACGGAAAATATCGATCACAGAGGAAGCTAGCTCACAGAGTTTCGGAGTTTTTATGGCTGACCCCTCGTCTCGCGCCGGCATCCGGTATGCCAGCCCACAAATCCTCGACTGGGTCGCTCGGACCCACCATCCCGCCGATGCCGGGTTAAACCGAGCTTTCTTGGCGCCCGCGGCCCACGGGATGCCCGAGATCCAGCTTGGCCCTGCGGAGGGTCGGCTGCTCGAGCTCCTTCTGCGCCTCATCGATGCGCGCAAAGTGATCGAAATCGGGACCCTTGCCGGCTACTCCGCCCTCTGGATGGCGCGCGCGCTTCCGCCGAAGGGCCATCTGTGGACCCTCGAGTCCGACGCGGATCACGCGGCAGTGGCCCGCGAGGTGATTGCAGAGGCCGGTTATGCCGAGCAGGTGACGGTGATCGAGGGCACCGCCCTCGAGATTCTTCCAAAGCTCAGCGATTCCGGTCCGTTTTGTGTCGTGTTCATCGATGCGGACAAGGCGCGGTACGACCAGTATGGGCGGTGGGCCACGAAAAACCTCCGGGAGGGAGGACTCCTGATCGGGGACAACGCCTATCTCTTCGGGAGTCTCCTCGACGACCGCGAGGACGCGGCCGCAATGCGGCGCTTCCACGAAGAAATGGCCTCTCACTTCCTCTCGTTATGCGTCCCGACCCCCGACGGGCTGGCAGTGGGGCTCAAGACGTCCGCCGATACTTGACCGTCGGATGGACTGCGGGGATATAGCCTCCGCGTTGGGAGCGCGTCTGGCTTGACCCCTGCCAGCCGTGACCCTAGCGCGCGCGAATAGGGAGTGGAAAGCGGGCATCCGATGGGCTGCTCTTCGTCGAAAAGCGACGAGCCGACTTGTCCGACCCGCGGGCTTCGCCTAAATGGCGGCGCGGCCGTTGAGAGGACTCTGAGAGAAAACCCAGCATGCAGATCTTCCCGCGCGAGTTGAACTACTTGCCCCTGGCCCTGGCGCTCGTAGCCGGTGCGCTCGGCACGGGCGTATTCGTGCTGTTCTGGGTGTACTTCACGCCGTCGAACCTCCAGGTGGGCTACACGCCAAAGCAGCCCGTCGATTACAGCCACCGACTGCACGCTGGCGAGCTCGGGATGGATTGTCGCTACTGCCACTCCCAAGTCGAACGCTCGCACGAAGCAATGGTGCCACCGACACAAACCTGCATGGGTTGTCACGCTCTCGTGCGCAACGAGTCCGAAAAGCTGGCCGCGATCCGCGACAGTTGGGAGACGGGGGAATCTGTCCCGTGGGTTCGCGTGCATCAGATTCCCGACCACGCGTTCTTCAACCACAGCATTCACCTTGCCGGCGGAGTGGGCTGTGTGTCTTGCCACGGACGAGTCGACCAGATGGAGGTCGTCGGAATCGTGGAGCCTTTGGCGATGCAGTGGTGCCTCGAGTGCCATCGAAACCCGGAGCCCCACATCCGACCCAAGACCGAGGTGACCAACATGGCGTGGGAAGCCGATAAGACGTGGTTAGCGCAACGCGCCGAGGTCGCTGCGCAGCTCAATCCACCCATGTACTGCTCGGGGTGCCATCGATGACTCGCCGCAAGCCATACGAGTTGAATGAGGGGAAGGGGCCGTCGATGTGGCGAAGCTTGGAAGACAAGAACGCCGACCCCGGGGTGCTCCAAAGGCGCGCCGAGGAGGAGCAGCCCGGCGGCTTCGTCGGCGACCTCCTCGCCCCAGCTTCGCTGGTGACGCGGCGTTCTCTGCTCAAAGGCTCGTCGATCGCTGCCCTCGCTGCCGGCCTCGAAGGTTGCCTTCGTCGTCCCGAGAACATCATCTACCCGTACAACAAGGCGCCCGAAGACGTCATCCCTGGCGTTGCCTCCCACTACGCAACCGTTACCGCCCGCGGTCGCGATGCTCTCGGCGTGCTCGTGACCAGTCACGACGGGCGTCCCACGAAGGTCGAAGGCAATGTGGCCTCGCGCGCCAGCCTCGGGGCGACCGACGTACGCGCCCAGGAGTACGTCTGGGACCTCTACGATCCCGATCGCTCGAAGTCGCCCGCGCGTCGACAAGGCAAGGCCCTGGTGGATGCTGCCGATGAACAATTCGATTCGTTCGTCGAAGAACTCGCAAAGAAGCATGCAGCCGACAACGGTGCGGGTCTCCGCTTCCTCGGTCCGATCAGCAACAGCCCTTCGTTCAGGGCCATGCGCGCGAAGGTTCTCGCCAAGTTCCCCAAGGCGCAGTTCCACACGTACAGCGCGATCAACGACGACAACGCGCGCGAGGGGGCTCGCATTGCGCTCGGCGGTGCTGCCAGAGTCCCGCTCTACGACCACGCCAAGTCGATGGTCACATTGTCTTTGGGTTCAGACTTCCTCGGAAATGAACCGGGGGCCGTCGCGGCCGCGCGACGTTTTGCGACCACCCGGGCCGTGAGGTCGCCGCAGACACCCATGAATAGGCTTTACGTGGTCGAGTCCAACTTCACGGTCACCGGCAGCATGGCCGATCACAGGCTCCGTTCGTCGCAGGCCGACATCGAGCGGTATGCACGGATGCTCGTCAACGAGCTCGTTGTCCGAGGGGTGGACGATCTCAAACCGATCGCTTTGGCGCTGTCTAAGGACACGGACGACCAACCTGCGGATTCAACGCTCGATACCACCTGGTTGGCGGCGGTCGCAAAGGACCTCGCGAGCAATCGTGGCCGGTCGATCGTGGTCGCAGGAGCAGGTCAACCGCCTCGGGTCCATGCATTGGCCCATGCAATCAACACGGCGCTCGGCAACTTCGGGCGAACGACGTTCTTCGGGCCGGACGTAGACCCCAACGACCCATCGAGCGCCGAGAGCATCGCCGAGCTCGCGAAAAACGCCGAAAAGATCACTTCCTTGATCATCCTCGGTGGGAACCCTGTGTACGACGCTCCAGCGGACATCAAGTTCGCCGACCTTCTCGCTGGCGAAGGGCTCTTGTCGGTCCACCTTTCCACGCACCGAAACGAGACAACCGAGCTTTGCGTTTGGCACGCCCCCCTCACGCACGAGCTAGAGGCCTGGGGAGACCAACAGGCGCTGGACGGGACCGTCTCCATCCAGCAGCCCCTCATCGCTCCGCTCTACGGGGGTCGCAGCGAAATCGAGTTCCTGGCGGTCTTGGCCGGCGAGAAGACCACGCGCGGTCACGATATCGTCCAAGAGACGCAGAGTGCCCAGATTCAGCAAGACACCAAAGCGCTTCTCGGAATGGGAGTGCCCGCCACGGAGGTCAGCAGCGAAACCGTCTGGCGGCGCGCGCTCCACTCAGGCGTCCTGCGAAGGCGACAAGCCAGCAACCCGCAGGTCGTGTTCGACGCGGTCATCGCCGCGCTCCTAGAAAACACCGAGCGCCAGACCCCGAGTGCGGGAACGGTGGAGGTGAGCTTTGAGCCCGATCCCGCTCTTTGGGATGGACAACACGCGAACAACCTTTGGGCGCTCGAGCTGCCCCGGCCGATGACCAAGCTGGTTTGGGACAACGCTGCGGTCATGTCGCCGGCTACCAGGGATGCACTCGGCCTCAAAAACGGGCAGATGATTCGGCTTTCCAAGGGGGACAACAAGATTGAAGTGCCAGTCTGGCCGCTTCCCGGGCACGCGGACAACTGCATAACCCTGACGCTTGGGTGGGGCCGCACTGCGGCGGGTCGCTACGGCAACGGAAAAGGTTTCGACGTGAACCCCTTGCGGACCCTCGAGGGCATGGACTTCATCAGTAACGTCAAAGTCGAACCGCTCTCCGAGACGTACAGGCTCGTTCAGACCCAGACCCACGACCGGATGGAAGGTCGTCCAATCGCAATCGACACGACACTAGACCAGTACAAGAAGGAACCCGACTTCGCGTCCTACCGATCGGTCGATCCCGCGAGCACGCCCCCGCTGTGGAAACAGCAGGACTACAGCGAGGGCTATAAGTGGGGGATGACCATCGACTTGGCTTCGTGCACGGGATGCAATGCCTGCGTCGTTGCCTGCCAAGCTGAAAACACGATTCCAGTCGTGGGCAAAATCGAAGTCGAACGCGGCCGCGAAATGCATTGGCTACGCATCGATCGGTACTTCGTCGGCGAGGATGAAGCCAACCCAGACGTTGCGGTTCAGCCCGTGACTTGCCAGCAATGCGAAGAGGCGCCGTGTGAGAACGTGTGTCCCGTCAACGCGACGGTACACAGCCCCGAGGGCCTGAACGACATGGTCTACAACCGTTGTGTCGGAACGCGATACTGCGCCAACAACTGCCCTTACAAAGTCCGGCGCTTCAATTACCTGAGCTGGCACGGCTACCTCGACGACAAGTTTGCCTGGTACGCAGATTTCCCCGAATCGCGGAAGCTGCAGTTCAACCCGAACGTGACCGTCCGAATGCGCGGCGTCATGGAGAAGTGCACGTATTGTGTGCAACGCATTCAAGAGGTGAAGATCCGCGCGAATCGCGAGGACAGGAAGATCAAAGACGGGGAGATCAAGACCGCTTGTCAGCAGGCGTGTCCGAGCGCAGCCATCACCTTTGGCGACTTGAACGACCCAAACAGCCGAGTTGCCAAGCTCTCTGGGGTCGACCGCGGATACAAGTTGCTTGCGGAAATCGGCACGCGACCCCGCACGACGTACCTCGCACGAATTCGCAACCCGAACCCCGAGCTGAGCGGAAAGGGTAGCTGAACACCATGAGCCACGACGCGCCCATCAAAGAACTCGGTGAAACCTACTTGCTTCCGGAGGGAACCACCGCGCACGAGGTGACGGAGACCATCGCCCGGGTTACCGAGAACAAGGCGCCGAGGGGCTGGTGGCTGCTCTTCTTGATGTCGCTTGGCGGTCTTGGAGCCATGGGCGGCGCCCTGACGTATCTGTTCGTGCAAGGCGTCGGCGTGTGAGGCAACAACGCTCCGGTGTACTGGGCCTGGGACATCACCAACTTCGTCTGGTGGATCGGTATCGGCCACGCGGGAACGTTGATCTCGGCGATCTTGTTTCTCTTTCGCCAGAAGTGGCGCACCAGCATCAACCGGTTTGCCGAAGCGATGACGGTCTTCGCCGTGCTCTGCGCGGCTCTCTTCCCCGCGATTCACACCGGTCGTCCATGGTTCGACTACTACTTGTTCCCGCTCCCGAACCAAATGGACATGTGGCCGAACTTCAAGAGCCCCCTCATGTGGGACGTCTTCGCGGTCAACACCTATCTCTTGATCAGCGTCATCTTCTGGTACATGGGCCTGATACCGGACTTCGCGACGCTTCGCGACCGCTCCAAGGATCTATTTCGAAAGCGGGCCTACGGCTTCTTCGCCTTGGGCTGGCGAGGGGCGCATCGGCACTGGCAACACTACGAGCGCGCATACCTGATCTTGGCCGGCATCTCGACTCCGCTGGTTCTCTCGGTGCACTCGGTGGTTTCGTTCGACTTCGCGACCTCGATCGTGCCGGGCTGGCACACGACCATCTTTCCCCCTTACTTCGTCGCGGGGGCCGTGTTTAGCGGGTTTGCTCTGGTTACGACGCTGATGCTCATCTGCCGGAGCGTCTTTCAGTTGCATAACGTGGTCACGGTCAAGCACTTGGACTTGATGAACAAGTTCATGCTCGGGACGGGGCTCATCGTCGGCTACGCGTACGTGATGGAGCTCTTCATCGCCTGGTATTCCTCAAACCCCTACGAACAGTGGGTCTTCTTACACAATCGTCTCGGCTGGGGAATTCTCGACAGCGAAGGCAACTGGGGGCCGCTCTGGTGGGCGTACTACACGATGGTGTTCTGCAACGTCGTCGTACCTCAGATTTTTTGGTTCAAACGGGCCCGCACGAGCGTTCCGATCATGTTCATCGCGAGCATTCTCATCAACATCGGGATGTGGTTCGAGCGGTTCGTCATCATCGTGACATCGACCTACCAAGACTTTCTTCCCTCGGCATGGGGCATGTTCCATCCGACACTGATCGACATCCTTACCTATCTCGGGACCTTCGGGCTGTTCTTCACGCTCTTCCTGCTTTTCGTCCGATGGGTGCCGATGATCGCCATCGCCGAGGTCAAGGGGACGCTGGTCGGAGCACATCCGGATCTGCACGCTCTCGAACCACTAGAGGACCCGGGCGCGGCTGCTGCACCGGTGCCCGCGGAATGAGACAAGCCATGGTGGAACAAGCGCACAATCAGTCATCGACAAAACGGCCGGCGCTCTACCTGGCCGAGTACGACACGCCCAACGCCATCGCTCAGGCTGCGATGAAAGTCCGAGATGCGGGTTACAAGAAATGGGACTGTCACACTCCGTACGCCCTTCACGGAATGGACGAGGCGATGGGTCTCAAGCCCACCAAGATCGGCTTCATTTCGTTCTTCTTCGGCATGGCCGGAGTGGCCACCGCAGTGCTCATGATGAATTACATGAACGCCTGGGACTTCAATCTCCTCGATCTCGGACGGGGCTACCCGATCATCGTTGGTGGCAAGCCACCGGGGGCATTCCCGTCGATGGTGCCGATCATGTTCGAGCTCGGTATTCTATTCTGCGGCTTCGCGACTCTCTTTGGGTTGCTCGGCATCATCAAGCTCCCGCGGCACCATCATCCGATTTTCGAGTCGGAACGGTTTGAGGCTGCATCGGACAATAAGTTCTTCATCTCGATCGAGGCATCCGATCAAAACTTCGACCTCGGTCGAACCAGGGCACTCTTGGAATCGACGGGCCCCACCTATCTCGAGCTCGTGGAGGAGGGCGCATGAGGCATGTGCTCTTAGTCACCCTAGGGTGGGCCGCTCTGGCGGCGGGGTGTGTCGGCACGGAGAGCAAAGAGGCTCCCATCGTCGGAATTCGCAACATGTACAACCAGCCGCGCTACGACACGCAAGAGAAGAAGCCCTTCTTCGCGGACCAGCGATCGATGCGTCCGAAGGTCGAAGGGACGGTCTCGAGAGAGATGGAACCCACATTGACGTGGGCCACCGGGCGTACCGCTGACGACGCGTACGTCATGGAGGTGCCGCCGCAGCTAATCGCGTCGCGCGGAGGGAGCAAAGCCCTCGTCGAGCGCGGTCGCGATCGTTACAACATCTACTGCTCTCCATGCCATTCGTACTCGGGTGACGGAAAAGGGATGGTGTCGCGCCGGGCGGACCAGCTGGGAGCCGCAGGCTTGGTCGCTCCGACCTTCCACGACGACCGTCTGCGTCACGTTCCCGACGGCCAGATCTTTGCAACCATCACCAATGGCGTTCGGAACATGCCGAGCTACGGCCACAACCTTCCAGTCGCCGATCGTTGGGCGATCGTTCTGTACGTCCGCGCGCTCCAGCTGAGTCAGGCGCCGCAGGCGGCTGTCACCCCCACGACCGAAACGGAGCAAGCCCCGTGACCGAAGCGCATAGCAAGCCGATGTACCGGGTAGGGAACGATGCCTTTTGGGCCCGCGCCTGGGTCGTGTCTTTGGTTTTGGCTGTGGTGGGCGGTTTACTCGCCGTCGCGACAGCCGGCCCCGAACGCTTGGGCTACGCTTATCTTTTTGCGCTTTTCACCGTGGTTACGTTCATGCTCGGCGGGATCTTTCTCGTGCTGATCCAGTTTCTCACGGCGGCTCATTGGGGTGTGTCCACGCGGCGGATCGTCGAGGTGATCATGTCCGGCGCGTGGGTCGTCGCGCTCCTCGCTGTGCCGTTCATCATCGGCGTGTGGACTGGAAGTGTGCCGATCTACCAAGATTGGCAGAGCGTGACCGAGCACGGCGCTCCTCACGACGAGCACGCCGATGAGCACAGCGTTCTCGAGCTCGGCAGCAGCGTTGCCCGGGCCCAGGAGCACGCCGACGATCCCCACCAAGCGGCCGGACACGCAGCCGACGAAGAGCATTCGCATACGCCCCAAGAGGCCGCGCTTCACCACGAGATCATCGAAGCCAAGGCGAGCTATCTGAACACGGCCAGCTGGACGATGCGTGCGGTCGTCTACCTCTTGATCTGGTCGGCGATCGCTTTTCTGTATTTTGGCTGGTCGCGGCGCCAAGACGAAGACCACGACCCGAAGCACACGGTCCGCATGCAAAGCCTGTCCGCCCCGCTTCTCATCGTCTTCGCAGGCGCGCTCACCTTTGCAGCCTTCGATTGGTTGATGTCGCTCGAGCCCTCTTGGTTTTCGACGATCTTCGGTGTGGTCATCTTTGCCGGGTCCGCGGTGGCGATTCTCGCGATCACCATTCTCATCGGCCTCAGCTTCTACAAGCGTGGCCTGGTGGGCGAGGCCATCAATCCCGTGCATTTCCACGACCTCGCCAAGCTGATGTTCGGGTTCATCTGCTTTTGGACCTACGTCTCATTTTCTCAATGGATGCTGATTTGGTACGCGGGCATCCCCGAGGAGGCCACCTGGTTTCACAAGCGCTGGGAGGGAGGCTGGATGTTCGTCTCTTACCTCCTGATCTTCGGGCACTTCGTGGCTCCTTTCTTGCTTCTGATCTCGCGCGTTCAGAAGCTCAACTTACGTTGGCTTCAGGCGATGTGTTTCTGGGTCATCTTCATTCATGCCGTGGACATCTACTGGTTCGTCCTTCCGCAGGCCGGGGCCTTCCGGATCCAGCTCGCGGACATCGGCGCTTTGCTTTTCGTTGGAGGCGTGTTCTTCGCGTACGTGTTTTGGCAGCTCGCACGAGTTCCGCTGGTCCCCGTGGGCGACCCACGCCTCGAAAAGAGCCTTCACCATTATCAGACACACTGAGCATGCAAGGATGAGCACCAAGCTGAAATTGCGGAGCACGATCGCGATCCTCGTCGTGTGTGGCGTGGGCTGCGGTCAACCCGATGCAGCCTATGAAAGCTGGCCTGAAGACGAGTACGACATCGTCAGACGGAACCAACAAGCGACACTCGAGGGCGGGACGCTCCCGATCGACGAGGCGATGACTGAGCTGGCGACCAAACAGCGATCGGAGCTCTCTGCGATCGCGACGACGCCTTCTGAGGACCTCTCCGCGCTGAGCGGCTGGTCGTTCCAAGGCGCGGTCGCCATTGCACCTGGGGAGGTCACCATGCCGCCCGAGTGTGAAGGTGCGGCAAATCCGATGGCGTGTTGGGGCCAAAAGCTGAGCAACACCAAGGGCTGCATGGCATGCCATTCAGTGGATGGCGTAAAACAACAACCTTGTCCGAACTGGAGGGGCATCTTTGGTAAGGAACGACTTCTCGTAAGCGGAGAGACCGTCACCGCCGACGAAGAGTACCTCACCAACTCGATCGTCAATTCCTGGGATCAAGTCGTGCAGGGCTATGGCAAGACGATGCCGCCGTACAACTTCCCCGAGCAGGAAGTGGAGGCGCTCGTCGCTTATGTGAAATCACTAGGGGGCGGATGATGATGAATCGACGCTTCGTAGCTCTGACTTTGCTTTCGCTGTCCCTGGTGGCGTGCGAGGCCCGGATCGACAAAGACAGTGTCGAGTATCGGGCCGAGCTCTACGACGGGTGTGCGCAATGCCATGGCGTCAACGGTGAGGGGAACCCCGAAGTTGGCGCCCCCTCGATCGCCGGTCTCGAGCGTTGGTACGTGAAGGCTCAGCTTCGGAAGTTCAAACGCAGTCAACGTGGCTGGCACCCCGAGGACGTCGGAGGCAAGCGGATGTGGCCGATGGCACGGGCGATGGATACCGACGAAAAGGTCGACCTCGTTTCTGCCTATGTCGCAAGCCTGCCCCGGTACAAGCCCGAGCCGACGCTCGAAGGTGGCAACCCCGCGACCGGCAAGATCTACTACGCGACTTGCGTGCAGTGCCACGGCGAGGATGCAGGCGGGAACATCGACGAGTACGGTCCCCCGCTCCATCACGCCGACGACTGGTACCTATTGACACAGCTTCAAAACTTCAAAGCGGGGCTGCGCGGAACGCATCCGGAGGACGTGACCGGCGCCAAGATGCGACCGTTTTCGATGACGTTGCCCACCGAACAAGCCATGAAGGACGTCATCGCCTACATTGGCACCCTGCCAAAACAGGAATGAGAGTTGGATTAGATGGCTGGCAAAACGCGGACACCAGGTGATGAGGCTTTCTTTTGGTTTAAGTGGACGATGATCGGGGCTACCATTTTCATCGGCGTCGTCTTTGCTTTCATTCTCAGCTGAGTTGGGAGGACCCGCATGGTTCAAAGAATCTACGACTTCATCAAAGGTATCTTCGAGCCGCTTGGCGACTACTTGATCGGTTCGTTCGTTCCTGTCGGGTCTTCCTTTGCGAGTGACATCGATTCGCTGATCGCCCTCATCGCCGTCTTCGTCGGCTTCTGGGGGCTCTTGGCCTACATTGCCTTCTTCTTTTTGATCTTCCGGTATCGCCGAAAGGATGGACAGCGGGCCAAGTACGTCACGGGCGAAGAAAAAGACCTCAAGCGTTGGATTACCTGGCCGCACGCCGCGATCATCGTCTGCGACGTGGTCATCGTCTTCATGGCGATCATGGTTTGGTACAACATCAAACAGCGAGTTCCCGAGGCCGATGCGACCATTCGGGTCGTTTCCCAGCAGTGGGCATGGAACTTCATTCACCCTGGCCCAGACGGCGTGCTCGACACGGAAGATGACATCGACACCTTCAATGAGCTGCACGTCCAAAAAGGGACCCTTTACCACTACGAGCTCGTCTCCAAGGACGTTCTTCACGACTTCTCGGTTCCCGTCTTCCGCCTGAAGCAAGATGCGATTCCTGGACGGGTGATGAAGGGTTGGTTCAAGCCGACCATCACCGGGACCTACGACGTGCAATGCGCCGAGATGTGCGGCGTCGGTCACGGGATCATGGGCGCGCGCATTATCATCGAGACGGCTGAGGAACACGCGGCTTGGATGGAGCAAAACGAGGGGGGGCAGCTCGCGTCGGCGACGACCCGCTGAATGGTGGAGATATGGCTGAAGTAGGTACCCCAACGGTAGACACTCACGAGGCGCACCACGAGGAAACCTTCTGGAGCAAGTACGTCTTCTCCACCGATCACAAGATGATCGCGATGCAGTACATGTTCACCGGCATCGCGATGGCCTTGATCGGCGGCTACATGTCGTACGTGTTCCGCATGCAGCTTGCTTTCCCAGGGGAGAGCGTGCCGGCCTACGGTGTGGTTTCTCAGGGGGAATACAACGCGTTGGTGACCAACCACGGCACGATCATGATCTTCTGGGTTGCAATGCCGATGCTGATCGCCGCCTTTGGCAACTACCTCATCCCGCTGATGATCGGCGCGGATGACATGGTGTTCCCCCGCATCAATCGGCTCTCCTATCAAATCTTTCTGATCAGCGCGATTGTGCTCGTCGCCTCGTTTTTCGTGCCGGGCGGCGGTTTCGGTGGTGCGTGGACCGCATATCCGCCGCTCTCTGCGAGCGCTCAATACAACCTCACGCCGCTTGGCGCGACACTGTGGATCGTCGCCGTCGCTCTCGAGTTCGTGGCGTTCTTGTTGGGTGGCATCAACTTCATCACGACTCTGATGAACTCCCGAGCTCCCGGTATGAAGATGTACGACATCCCCATGGTGCTGTGGATGATCGTGATCGCGAGCATCCTCTTCATGGCCTCCGTGGGGCCGCTGATCGCCGGCGCGGTCATGCTCTTCATGGACCAAGTGGTGGGCACGGGCTTCTTCGACCCGAACCGTGGTGGTGACCCGATCCTCTGGCAGCACCTCTTTTGGTTCTTCGGGCACCCCGAGGTGTACGTCGTGTTGTTGCCTGCCATGGGCATCGTTGCGGATGTCATTTGCACGTTCGCCCGCAAGAAGCTCTTCAACTACAAGTTGATTCTCTTCACGGTCTTCGCGACCGGCATCATCAGTTTCTTCGTGTGGGCGCACCATCAATTCGTCGCGGGCATCGACCCCCGTATGGCGAACGTGTTCACGGTCACGACGTTGATCATTTCGATCCCCATCGCCGAGATGCTTTTCTTGTACATCGCGACGCTCTATGGCGGCTCGATCCAGCTCACCACCCCGATGCTGTGGGCGTTGGCCTTCATCGCCGAGTTCCTGATCGGCGGCGTCACGGGGATCTTCCTCGGGGCGAGCGGCGCTGACATTTACTTCCACGACACGTATTTCGTGCTCGCTCACTTCCACTACACCTTCTTCCCGATCGCGATCATCGGCTTCTACGCGGGGATTACGCATTGGTTCCCGAAGATGTTCGGGAAGATGATGAACGAGACCCTCGGCAAGATTCACTTCTGGGGCACCATCATCGCCTTCAACTGCATCTTCATTCCGTTGTTCATCCTCGGTGCGGCAGGGCAACATCGACGCATCTACAACTTCCAGAACTACCCCGACCTGGCAGGGATGCAGGATATGCGCGTGTTCGCGACCGCGGCGCTAGTCGTCATGCTCGCGTTTCAGGTCATCTTTTTGATCAACTTCGTGATGAGCCTCATCAAGGGCAAGCCGGCGGGCAAGAACCCCTGGAAGGCGAACACCCTCGAGTGGACGACCGAGTCACCGCCGCCGCACGGCAACTGGCCCGAAGGCCTTCCAAACTGCTACCGAGGCCCCTACGAGTACAGCGTCCCAGGCCGCAAAGAAGACTACTGGCCGCAAAACCTTCCACCGGACACGGCCCCAGCCGAATGACGAGGCATCGATGACCACGAGACCCATAGCAACCACGAGAAGCGCCACGGGCATTCCCACGGGAAAGCTCGCCGTTTGGTGGGTAGTCGGCTCGGAAATCGTGATCTTTGGTGGGTTGCTCGCCTCTTACATCATGCACCGCCTGGGGCATCCGGAATGGGCGGAATACGCTTCGCACACCAACCCCTGGTTCGGCGGCATCAACACGTTCGTGCTTCTCACCTCGTCGCTCTCGGCGGTGCTCGCACACTACGCGGCAGAGCACGGCGACGGAAAGAAGGCGGCCAAGTGGCTCGTGGGCACCTGCTTTGGCGGTCTGATCTTCATCGGCATCAAGGCGGTCGAATGGACGATCGAGATTCAACACGGGTACACGATCACCGCCAACGGGTTTTGGCAGTTCTACTACACCGCGGCCGGGCTCCATGCGTTGCACGTCATCGCGGGTTGCGTGATCATGCTGATCATCGCCAACGACGCCCGAAAAGGTCTCGAGCTCCATCGGGTCGAGCTGATCGGCATCTACTGGCACTTCGTCGATATCGTTTGGATCTTCCTCTTTCCACTTCTTTACATAGCCAAGTGAGGACCCAGGGATTTACGAATCATGGCTGAACACGAAGAACACCCAGAGCACGGACAGTCCCATTACGTGAGGATCTGGGGCATTCTCCTGGTCTTGCTGGCCGTCAGCATCCTCGGGCCGATCGTCGCGCCGTACATCGAGGAGGTGGCAGCCGGATTTGGGGCCAGCTTTGTCAAAGGGTGGATGATTACCCTCATGACCGCGTTCGGGATCGCGATTTACAAAGCCTATCTCGTCGCGGCGAACTTCATGCACCTCAACATCGAAAGGCGGTACATTAGCTATCTGCTCGCCACGATGCTGACACTAATGCTCTTGTTTTTCGCCGGAACGTCCCCAGATGTAATGAAGCACAGGGGTCAAAACTGGGAGAATGTCGCCGCCGAGGCGGAAGTCGATCGCGCGCTGAAGGCGCAGGAGTCCGAAAGCCACGGCGGGCAACCTCACTGAAGAAAGGAGGAACATCACATGCCGGATGACGCACTAGGTCGCCCCTATCAGGTCCCGGTCAGGCGTGAGCCGCTCCTCCCCAACGGTGTGATGGGGATGCTGGTCTTCGTCGCGACGGAGGTGATGTTCTTCTCCGGCCTGATCAGCGCCTTCGTCATTGGTAAGAGCAATGCGATCGGGGGCTGGCCTCCACCGGGACAACCTCGGCTTCCCGTCGAGGAGACCGCTTTCAACACCGCCGCTCTGCTTGCAAGCGGCGTCTGCCTCTACTTCGCCAATCGGGCGTTTCGCGTCGGCGCGCCCCGGGCCAAGCGCCTTTTGCTGGCATCGATTCTACTCGGAGGGTTCTTCGTCTTGTTCCAAGGCGCCGAGTGGGTTGCGTTGGTTCGCGAAGGGCTCACGCTAACGTCCGGCCAGCTTGGCGGGTTTTTCTACCTCATCGTCGGCACGCACGCCGTTCATGCGGTCGCTGGCTTCGCGGTTCTGCTCTACACGTACCGCAAGCTTGCGCAGGGAGAGCTGAGCCGGTTCACCTTCTGGCCCGCTCAGATCTTCTGGTATTTCGTGGTCGGCGTTTGGCCGGTGCTGTATTGGCTGGTGTACCTGTGAGGCGCTGGCTTGTATCGATGATCGCGGTAACGGTCGGCTCGGTTGCCGATCTAGCGCGGGCGTGTCCTTCCTGCGCATCGCCGCTCGAAGAAAACCGGCAAGCGTTCGTCGACACGACGATCCTGCTCACCTTTCTGCCGTTGATCATGATCGGCGGGTTCATTTGGTGGCTTCGTCGTAGAGCGCGGCAGCTCGAGCCGCCGGCCGACATCGCCGTCCCCGAGACGTTGCTTCGGGACATCCGATCGATTTCGAAGGAAGGCTAGGGAGCGGGCAGTCTGGCTCTGCGTCGCTCGGTGCCCCGGTCCGCGCCCGGCACGGCGCGGGACACGCCCATGGGTCGGACGTCTCGCTTGCACTTGTCGGCCCGGTTCACTGGTGGGCTAAGGCCGACGCAAGCTCGCCTCGTGACTCGTGTCCAACCCGAGCGGACTGCTGTTGGACGGGTTGGCACTCGCCACGCCGCCCCATG
>JBFICQ010000052.1:0-16534 GCA_041581895.1 Polyangiales bacterium
CGGGCGCGTCCAGCGCGGCGAGCAGGTCACCGTGTACTTCACGGTCCGCAATCTGGGCCCTGGGCGTACCTACGAGGTCCAAGCGAATCTCTCGAACCGAAGTGGTCCGGGAGTGCTCCTCCACAATGGGCGTTTTCAAACTAGCGATCTCGAACCCGGCGCCGAGTGGGTCGTTCCCTTTACTTTCCAGTTGCTTCCGGATTTCGAAGGGAAAGAAGCCAAGCTCGAGGTCATGGTTGTCGATACCGACCTGCGCGTCTACGCCACCGAGAAGATCGTGATTCCTGTCCACGACGAGGCCCAGCCGGTCCGAAGGCTCAGCCCGAAGCGCCTGGTTGGGCTCGACGCGGGAACCGAGATTCGCGAAGCCCCAAACAGCGACGCTCCCGTGATCGCCCGCGTGGAGAAGCCAGCTCGACTGCTGCACACCGCAACCGGGCCCGACGGATATGAGCGCATCGATCTCGGCGGCGGGCGTCCAGGCTGGGTGCGGGCGAGCGACGTCTCCGCAGCCCGTGGGCAGGTCACCAGAGATCCAGCGCTCGCGTGGGTAACTCGAAGCGCCCCGCCCGAGCTAGAGCTCGTTGGCTTGGACGAGTTCGTAACCCGAGACGATACCCTGCGGCTTCGAGGCAAGGCGACCGATCAAGATCGAGTCCGAGACCTCTACATCTTTGCGAGCGGGCGCAAGGTCTACTACGAGTCGAATCAACGCAGCCGCACACCCCAGGAGCTCGAGTTCGATGCCGAGATTCCCCTGCAGCCGGGGCTGACCACGATCACCGTCGTGGCCCGCGAGGATAGCGACTCCGAGGTCCGGCACTACTTCACCGTTCGGCGTGACGCCGAAGATGGATCGTTGCTCGAAACGCCAAAGCGGGACGACGTGCTGTTCGGCAACGGTCACTAGCGCGCGGCGCTCACGCGACCGAAAAGAACGCTGCGAAACGCTCGACGCCTTTGGGCAGCGTGCCGCCCGCGCGGACGTAGCGCCACAGGAGCGGAGCAACCGCCTCGACCGCGACCGACACGGGCGATTGCGCGGTGGGAGCAAACGACTTCATCGCAATTGTGGATTCGATCTCGATGCTTTGGATTTGATGATCGTTCCAGGCAATCCGCAATTGCTCTCCGGCGAAGCCCAAGCCGGGCCGCACCAGGCACGCTTCTCCACCGCCGGGTCGCCGCTCCAGGGTCGCATAGCTCTCGCTCCGGCCGTGTCGCCGCAAAAGACCTGCAAGCTCGGCCGCCAGGGCGGGATCTTCTTCAACCGCAAGCAGCGCGCCGAGGGCCTCGCATGGATCTGCCACATCCTGGATCACGGCCCGGATCAGCCCGCGGCGGGCTTCGGCTCCGAGCTCGCTGTAGGCGAACGCAAGCCCATCCAACGCACTGGAATCATGCACAATTCGCTCGACGAGCTCCGCGAACGGTCCCCCTCGAGGGCGGTCTGCGTTGGCGATGCCCGGGCCCACGGCGGTCACCGCCCCCCTATACCTCAACTGGCCCTGGAACGCCTAGGGAGGGTAATGTAGGCAACTGTACTCTACTTGACTTCATTTACCTACCTAGCTAAGGAAACCGCGTCAGAAGCCAGGTATGCAAACAGGCGACGGATTCATCGCTCAGCACGAAAAAATGGTTCGTGCACTCGCATCTCGACTCCGGCGAGAGCTGGCGCTCCATGGGGAGCTCGAAGATCTCGTTGCCTTCGGGTTTGGGGGCCTGCTCGAAGCCCGACATCGGTTCGACCCCGCTCGCGGCGTTCGGTTTCAGACCTTCGCCTATCATCGCGTGCGGGGGGCCATGCTCGATGGCGTCCGCAAGATGGCCCACCTCCCGCGTCGGGCCCACGAGCGCCTCCAGCAACCCGCGGAAACCCCACCGACCGCGCTTCCCAAAGCGGCCGCGACCCCGCTCGAAAAAGTGTTCGCCCGGGTGAGCGCCGGCCTGACGACGGCCGGTCCGCTCCACGGCTCGCTAGGCGACGAATCCCCCGAGGCTGCGCTGCTCAAGAACGAAAGCGTCGCCCGCCTGTTGGGTGCTCTTGCCGGGCTTTCCGACCGGCAGCGGACCCTCGTGCGCGGCCACTACTTCGAAGGCCGTGCCCTCGACGAAATCGCCCGTGAGCTCGGGATTTCGAGATCGTGGGCGAGCCGGCTTCACACGCGTGCGCTGGAGGAGCTCCGTCGCGCACTCGAGGGCTGACTCGCAAAATCGGCCGGAGGGCCGAAATCCTCGGGTTCCGCGGACCTCACGTGCGTACCGACCTTCGCGCCTGACTCCCCGGCGCGAAGCGCGTTGCGCACTGTGACTAGGGGTGACGGCTTCCAGGCACAGGTGTGGCAAGGAAGGCTCGCCTTGCAAATTCCCAATGTAGAGGGGGCCCGAAAACATTGGGCTTTGTCGTTTTCTTCGGATGGCACGTATTCTGCACGATGCTGAGACAAGATGGGGGCTACCCGCACTCAGCGCCCGAAAGCGCAACCGGTCGATGCACGTGGTATTCGCATCATCGCCAAGTCGGTGTACCGCGAGCTACGGAACAGCGGCCACAGCCGGTCGGACGTCGTCGCATTCACCAATGCGGTTCTCGAATTGGTCACGACGGAGCTTCGCGACGCGCAAGAAGCGGCGGAATAAAGCCGCCCCGAGCCCGTTGGACCTCGTGCAAAAGCGCAACTCATTCGTGGCCTTGGCTCCTTGACCGCCGTTAGGTGCGCGGCTATTTTCCGCCCTCGCCGCGCGCACCCACACGCACCGACGGCGTATCGAGGGAGTCGATCGGATGGCCACGAAAGTTGGAATCAATGGCTTCGGACGTATCGGACGCTGCGTTGCCCGCGCGCTCGCAGAAGAGGCGCAGGGCGACATCGAGCTCGTGGGGATCAACGATCTGACCAGCGCCGAGATGCTGGCCCATCTGCTCGAATGGGACTCAGTCCACGGACACTTCGCGCACCCGGTAAAGGCCGAAGAGGGAGCGATCTGGATCGGCGACCAACGTATTCCCGTGAGCGCGGAACGGGACCCCGCCAAGCTCAAGTGGAAGGACCTGGGCGCCGAGATCGTCCTCGAGTGCACGGGCCTGTTTCGCACGCAGGAAGCCGCTTCCGCGCACCTGAAGGCGGGCGCGGAGCGCGTGATCATCAGTGCGCCAGCGAGCGGCAAGGTCGACGGTACGTTCTGCGTCGGCATCAATAGCGACAGGTTCGATCCCTCGAAGGATCGAATCATCAGCTGCGCTTCGTGCACGACGAATTGCTTGGCACCCCTCGCGAAGGTGCTCAACGACACGTTCGGCATCGTCAAAGGGCACATGGTCACCGTGCACTCGTATACCAACGATCAGCGCATTCTAGACCTTCCCCACTCGGACATGCGGCGCGCTCGTGCGGCGGCGCTCTCGATCATCCCGACCTCGACCGGAGCGGCCAAGGCGATCGGGCTGGTCCTTCCCGAGCTCAAGGGCAAGCTGGACGGCACCGCGATTCGAGTGCCGACCCCCAACGTGTCGCTCACCTGCCTGACCGCGCAAGTGCAACGCAAGACCAGCCGCGAGGAGGTCAACGAAGCCTTCAAAGCAGCTGCCGAGGGTCCGCTCCGCGGCATCCTCGCCTTCGAGGAACGCCCGCTGGTTTCGACCGACTTCACGGGGAATCCGCATTCGTCCATTCTCGATGCGGCCCAAACGCAGGTCGTCGGTGAGGATTTGGTCGAGGTGCAGAGTTGGTACGACAACGAGTGGGGCTTCTCCCAACGCATGATCGACTTGGTGCGGATCGCATCGAGCGCGGGGTGAGCCCGTGAGCGCGGAGATTCGTTCGATCGAGGAGCTGTCCCTCGAAGGCGTCACGACGTTCATTCGCGTGGACTTCAACGTGCCACTCGACGCGGGCCGCGTCGCCGATGACACGCGAATTCGCGCGGCGCTACCGACCATCAAGTACGCGATCGGGCAAGGGGCGCGTGTCGTGCTTGCATCGCATCTCGGGCGGCCCAAGGGCAAGGTGGTTCCTTCGTTCTCGCTCGAGCCGGTAGCTGCGCGTCTGGCCGAGCTTCTCGATCAGGGCGAGGTGCGCCTCACCGACGATTGCATCGGCGATGGCGCGCGCAAAGTCATTCAGGATCTTCGCGACGGTCAAGTTGCTCTTCTCGAGAACCTCCGCTTTCATCCCGGCGAGGAAGCAGACGACGTCGACTTCGCGCACGAGCTCGGAGGGGGTTGCGGGGCGTACGTCAATGACGCCTTTGGAGCAGCGCACCGTGCCCACGCGTCGGTGAGCGCACTGCCTCGGCTCATCTCGGAGCGCGCAGCGGGCTTTTTGATGCAGCGCGAGCTCGAGGTTCTGAGTCGCCTTCGTACCGATCCGCCACGCCCTTACCTGGCGGTCCTCGGCGGCGCCAAAGTCAGCGACAAGATCGCCGTGATCGAGGCCCTGCTCACCAAAGTCGACGCGCTTCTCATCGGGGGGGCAATGGCCAACACGTTTCTCGCCGCACGCGGCCTCGAGCTGGGGAAAAGCCTCTGCGAGACCGACAAGCTCGCTCTGGCGCGGAGCCTGATGAGCGCTGCGGGCGAAAGCGGGGTCGACCTCTTGCTTCCCGTCGATCTGCGGATCGGAAGCTCGCCCGAGGAGAGTGTTGGCGAGGCGGTCGACGTGGCAGACGTGCCGTCCGAGGCCATGGCCCTCGACATCGGGCCCGCGACCGAGCGCCTCTATCGAGACAGGCTTCGCCGCGCGCAGGCGATTTTTTGGAATGGCCCCATGGGGCTTTTCGAAAACCCCGCCTTTGCCGAGGGCACGCGAGCCGTTGCGCGGGCGGTGGCGGATTGCCCCGGCTTCAGCGTCGTTGGCGGGGGCGATAGCGTCGCCGCCGTGATGCAGGCAGGGCTCGCCGACCAATACGAGCATGTCTCCACTGGCGGTGGCGCTTCGTTGGAGTATCTAGAGGGCCGCCCTCTTCCGGGGGTGGAGGCTCTGAAGCCATGAGCACGCGGACACCGCTGATCGCAGGAAACTGGAAGCTGCACAACACCATCGCCGAGTCGCAGGCGCTGGCAGCGAGCATCCGCGAGCGCGTAGGCAAGGGGCTCGCATGCGAAGTCGTGGTGGCGCCCGTGGCGACCTCGCTGGTACCTGTTCGCGAAACGCTGGTCGGTTCCCCTGTCGGCCTCGCCGCACAGAACGTGCACTGGGAGGATTCGGGGGCGTTCACGGGCGAGCTCAGCCCTGCGCTCCTGCTCGATGCGGGATGCACCCATTGCATCATCGGTCACTCGGAGCGACGCCAGTACTTCGGCGAAACCGACGGGGGCGTTCGAAAGAAGGCGGCGGCCCTTCTCGCTCACAAGATCGTCCCGATCATCTGCGTCGGGGAAACCCTCGATCACCGCGAGGCCGGCAGGACCCTCGACGTCGTGCTCGGCCAAGTGGAAGCCGCGATCGAGGGTTTGGATGCATTGGCAGCGGCGCCGCTCGTCATTGCGTACGAGCCGATCTGGGCCATCGGGACGGGGCGCAACTCCACGGGAGAGGATGCCCAAGACGTTCATCGCGCGATTCGCAGTTGCCTCGCTGCGCTCAAGGGCGAATCCTGGGCCGCCAGCGTTCGGATTTTGTACGGGGGCAGCGTGAAGCCATCCAACGCGGACGAGCTTCTCGCCGAACCCGATGTGGACGGCGCGCTCGTCGGAGGCGCGTCGTTGTCCGCAGACACCTTCATTCCGATCATCGATGCCGGCGTTCGCCGGGCGGAGAGCTGAACCATGTATACCTTCGTGTCGATCCTTTACGTCTTCGTGTGCTTTTTCTTGATCTTGGTCGTGCTGCTGCAGTCCGGTAAGGGTGGCGGGCTCGGGTCTGCGTTTGGGGGAGGCGCGAGCCAACAGATCTTCGGCGGCGCGGGAGCCGGCAATCTCCTAACGCGTCTGACAGCGGCCTTCGCGTTCACCTTCATGGTGCTTTCGGTCTGGCTCGCGTTCTTGTCGTCGACCGGCGACCAGGCCCTCGAGCGGGCTGTTCGCGAGCAGAGCGCCGCGCAGGAAGCGGCTCAAGAGGCGGAAGCCGCAGAGGCAGAAGCCGCGGCAGCGGCCGAGGCAGCAACCGAGGAAGTGCCAGAAGCCGACACCGCGGGCCAGGAGCTCGAGGGCGAGGGAGTGACGGTCGAAGAGCCTGAGGTCGAAGCGCAGCCGGATTCGGAGTAGGCGACTACGTCGCAGATCTCGCGACCCGGCGCGCCCGCTCGAGCCACTCGCGGCTTTCGTCGAGCCGATCCGCTTGGGCGAAGAGCTCGGCCAAGAGGCCGCACAACCTCTTGAAGGAATCGTCGCGTCCGACGCCGTCGGCGAGATCGAGTCCCGCAATCACGGCCGAGGCTCCGCGATCCCCGACGTGCGCCCGCACGCAGAGCTCGCCAAACCGCTCGTAGAGCTGAAGTGTTGCGCCAGCATCCTCGAGTCGGTCGAGTTTTTGGCTCTCGAGCGCCGCCTCGAGATGGTCGATCGCCGCATAGACCGCCCCGCACTCCTCGAGGACCCCAGCAGCTGAGATCAGCAGCGCCGCAGGGTCGGGGCCGCCACCGACTCGGCCACGCTCGCCGGCACGAGCACTGTCGCTTTGGCTGCGACGAGCCCATTCCGCCACGTCTCGCAGACGGACCCTGGCTCTCCGCTGGTGCAGCGTGGTTCGAAGCCCGTCGCGAAGCTCTCCGGCCGTGAGGCGGTGTTCAGGGTAGCGTTCGAGCGCCCGTGCCAGCGCATGGTCGATCTCGGGCGGATGATCCGTAGGGAGGCTCTCTCGGAGGATCAGCGCCAGCGTGTAGACGTCACTTCTGCCGTCGATGGGCTCGCCGGCACGCTGCTCGGGCGAGCAATACCGCCACTCGTGCTCGGCGACGCACCTGCGGCCCGGCGGGGTCGTCCCGAAGCCGGTGAGCTTCACTCCCCCGGCGGTGCTCAGCAGAATTCGATGAGGCGACACACGTCGATGGACGATGCCCAGCAGGTGTCGGTTGGCGTCTCTTCGGGCATGCGCGTAGTCGAGTGCGTTTGCCACTCGAGCAGCGATGTGCACGAGGATCGGCCATGGCGCGGCTCGGCGTGCCAGAAGGGAGGCGAGGCTCGTCCCGTGGACATACTCGGTCGACACGAAGCAATCGCCATCCTCGACTCCGACATCGAGCACCTGTGCGATGTCTGCATGCGAAAGGAACGCGGCTCGCTTCGCCTCGGCGATCATCGTTTCGTGCGCTGTGCTCTGGAAATCCGCCGTGCCCTTGATTCGCCAGAGCACGACTTCTTTTTCAAACCCTTCGATCCCGATCGACTTCGCCTTGTAGGCCTGCGTCGACCCTCCGCCCCCGAGTGGGCCGAGGACTCGATATCTTCCGAGGCGGAGGTCCGATGCCGGCACCGGCTGAGTCTGCGCTAGGCGTTCGGAGCCGTCCGCTTTTCGGCAAGCCGCCTTCCTTGCGGGCGTCGGGTCCCGTGCACCGGGTGGATGCGGAGGTAGCGCCCAAGGTGCTTGACGCCGATGTAAAACGGCACCGTGTCGACGAGGGCAACGGTGAGCTTGAAGGTGTAGCCGGCGGCAATGAACGTGCCCAACTGGGGCCAGAGCGACTCCGCGGAATTGATCGGAAGCGCACTAGCGAAGAAGTGCGTGATCAGAATCACCGCCACGGTGTCGACCAGCTGGCTGATCAGCGTCGAGCCGTTGTTTCGAAGCCATAGATGGCGGCCGTCGGTGAGTCGCTTCCAGAAGTGAAATAGCTGAACATCGATGAACTGGGCCGCTAGGTAAGCGATCATCGAGGCGGTGACCGCGCCAAAGGCCAGCCGGCGAACCTCGAAAAAGATGCCGTCGGTGGGCGCCTCAGCGGGCTCGAAGCCCGGCAGCGCGCCACCGATCCACAGAATCAGCATGACCCACAGATTGAGAGCGAGCCCAACCCACACCACCTGGTTGGCGCGATGGCGGCCGTACAGCTCGGAGATGAAGTCGGTGCAAAGGAAAGTGATCGGATACGGAAGCACCCCCACTGCCAGCGGCATCGGAATCGTGAGGTCGGTTCCTGGAAACTGAAAGCTCAAGTCGATGAAGCGCGTAATGCCGAGAATGTTCAGCATCGCGAGCGTGCCGAGAAAGAAACCCGAGAAGACGAGGAAGACCGTCTGCCGGCGTTCGTGAAGGGTTTTCGCCTCGAGCTCAGGGAGGCCGTCGAACGCATACTGCTCGGAGGGCAGCGATTCCGTTTCTCTCACCGTTCGGCCTTCTGGCGCAGTGCTTTTCGCTCGATGCCGCGCCATGCCTGGTGCTCTTGACCGGCCCGCTTGGATTCGCCGAGCTCCTCGTAGAGGCTCGGAAGCGACGCCGCGACTCCTCGGCTGCCGAGCGCACGTTCCCAAGCGTTTTGGAACGACGCGAGATCGATCTGTCCTGGCAGGATGAGCTTCCCACGCGCGAACAAGGGCGCCGACGCCGACACGGGCCGTGGCCCGGATGTCGACACTGGCTCTGCCGCTGTACCGTGCTCGTGTGGTATGCCGGCGTCGCAGGCCGCGCAGTAATGGCCGACTCTCTCGCGTTGGACGAACAACCGCGCTCCCTCGGGCAACGCCTTTTCGAGCCCCGCGAGCGCGCCTGACTTCTTTTCGAGGGCCACGAAAGGCCACCGGTGCTCCTCGCCGCGCCGAAGGATCTCCAACAGAGGAAACACCGGCACCGAACCGGACTCCGGGATGCGATGCTCGGCGACCGGCGCACCATCCCACAACACCAAGTCCCCGTAGTCGATGGGGGCGTCGCGAAAAGTGGGCGACTGCACCACACCGTGACACGGACTGAGCGGCGCGACCCAAACGAGCTCGAAGCCCACGCCTCGCGAAAGCGTCGAGGTGGCGTCGACCGGCGACGGACGCGAAAGCACTCGGAGCAAGAGCGGTGGAAGCCCTTCGACCCAGGGCATCTTGGTCTCCGGGTCGGTGTGGGCCGGCATCCCGAGCTCCTGCCAGCAACGGCACGCGATCTCGCCTGAGCCGAGGGCGGTCGCACAGATCGCGAGGTTCCAAAGGGCGGGGCGTCTCGGCCCGCCGTGGTCGAGCGCCTGTTGGTTCACCCGAAGCCCCTCTTGAAAGCGACCCCGCCATTTGTGCAATAGTCCCGAGTCGTACCACCAAGAACCTCGCTCGTGGTCGAGCTCGAGCGCCCTCTCGAAGGCGGTCCGCGCATCGAGGTCGTGGTCGGCGCCGCACAAGCGCAACGCGTTCCCGAGGCTTGCGTGGAGATGACCGGCGATGTTCGGGTCGCGTTGTTGCGATTCGTCGAGGGCGCTCAAGCCGCGTCGAAGAGCGTCGGAGGCCCACCGCGCGGGCGTATCGACACTCACCACGGGTTCGTCCATCCCCCTTTGCGCAGCCTGCTCGATCAGGAGCGCGCTAGCCGCCAACGTGATCCTCCAGTCCTTGGACCATGCTTGGGCCAGCTCCCGGAGTATTTCTCGATGGGGCGTTCCGTTTCCGAGCTCCCCGATCAGCGCGATCGCGAGCTCGGCGAGCGTTCGGTCGGATTTGAGCTGCTCCCTTCGCCCCAAGAGCGCCCGCCAGGTCGCTTCGAGCTCGTCCTCCGGGAAAAGCGCTTCAGGGGGGGCCATCGGGCGCAGAGCTTAGCAGTCGGACCACCCTTGTCAGCGATGAGGTACGCGGAAGCTTGGATTTTGGCGCCGTTGTTGCTGCTCTTCGAGGTTTTTCGCTAACCTGGGGGCACGAGGCCGGTCGGCGGCCGTCGCTGCTGAATGAGGACGAGTTGCAATACCACAGTGCGGGACTGACCGACGTAGGCCAACGACGAAAACTGAATGAGGACGCGTTCTTGGTCGACGACGTCTTGGGGCTCTATGTCGTCGCCGATGGAATGGGTGGGCACGCGGCCGGCGAAATCGCGAGTCAGGAAGCGGTCGACACCGTCCATGGAATGGTGAGCCGTGGCCACGCCGCGCTCGATCGGGTTGCCCAAGGCGATACTTCCGAGGGGTCGCTCCGTGCGGCCATACGGGTGGTCGAGAGTGCCGTCCAGGCCGCGACCTACATGGTCTTTGGTTTGGCGCAGCACGATCCCGACCAGCAAGGCATGGGCACCACGCTTTCCGTACTTGCGATGTGCGGCGACTATGGCATCACGGCGCAGGTCGGCGACAGTCGAATCTATCTGGTTCGTGGCCATCGCGCGAATCCCCTGACCGAGGATCACACGCTGGTCGCGTGGCAGCTCAAGCAAGGCATCATTACCGAATCCGAAGCAGCCCGCTCACCACATCGCAACGTGATCACGCGGGCCGTCGGCAGCCGGGAGTATGTCCAAGTCGATACCGGGTTCTTCGAAGTGCAGCCTTCGGATTGCTTCTTGTTGTGCTCGGATGGACTGCACGGCTATCTCCAAGACCAGGAGATCCCGGCGATCATCGACATGGGTCCCAAGGGCGCAGCGCAGCGTTTCGTTCACATCGCCAACTCACGTGGCGGCCGCGACAACATCACCGCCGTCGTCGTCAGCGTTCACTGACCGCCGGGCGCAGCGTCCGCGTCAGGGCACTGCCAGCGCGAGGGGCTCATTCGGGGTTATCTTCGGCCGCGGGCTCTGGCTCGGGCGTTTCCTCGGTGTTCGCGGGCGTCTCGTCGTCCGATGAAGAGATCGCGATCGCGCCGAGCTTGTCTTTCAAGGCGTCGCCCAGGGTGGCCTGCGCGCCGCCCAAGCTCGGGCCCGCCTTGCGCGGGGCCACCCGTCGCTGGGCCTCTTCGGGGCGTGCGACCTGGTTGACCTCCCGGCCTTCGGCTGCCCGCAGCGAGAGCGTGATCGTGCGCTCGTCGTTGTCGAGGCGGATGACCTGCGCTTTGACGATATCGCCGGTCTTGACGATCTCGGTCGGTTCCTGGCTGAGGTCGGCGCTGATCTCGCCCCTCGGAATCACGCCTTCGACTCCACGCTCCAGTTCGACGTGGATGCCGTATTCGTCCGCGCCGATCGCGCGAACCTCGATGACGGTGCCCTCGGGATAACGCTCCGGGACGAAGCTCCAAGGGTCTTCGTAGAGCTGCTTGATGCCGAGGCTCACCTTGCGGTCGTCGTGGTTGACCGAGAGGATGATCGCTTCGACTTCGTCGCCCTTACGATAAAGGTCCGCAGGATTGTTGATGCGCTGGGTCCAGCTCAGGTCCGACTTGTGGACCATGCCGTCCACGCCATCCTCGATGCCGACGAATACGCCGTAATCCGTGATGGAGCGAACGCGGCCTTGGATGATGTCACCCGGGTTGTACTTCTGCGTGAAGACCGTCCAGGGGTCCGGCTCGAGCTGCTTCAGGCCCAAACTGATGCGTTTGTTTTGTGCGTCGAGGTCGAGAACGACACACTCGACCTCTTGACCCACCTCGAGAACCTTCGAGGGATGCTTCGGTTTAGCCCAGCTCATTTCGCTGACGTGGATCAGGCCTTCGACGCCCTGCTCGAGCTGGATGAACGCGCCATAATCGGTCAGCGACACGACTTTGCCCTTGACCTTCTTGCCGGGGACGTAGACGTCGGTCGCGACGTTCCACGGATCCTCCATGGTCTGCTTGAGGCCGAGGGACACACGCTCCGTATCGGCGTTGTACTTCAAGACCTTGACGGTGACCTCGTCGCCTACCTCGAACACCTCGGACGGATGATTGACCCGGCCCCAACTCATGTCGGTGATGTGAAGCAGACCATCGATGCCCCCGAGGTCTACGAACGCCCCGTACTCGGTGATGTTCTTGATCGTACCCGTGACGACCTGGCCTTCTTGGAGGTTTTCGAGGGTCGCCTCCTTGAGGCGGTCTCGCTCCTTTTCGAGGAGCACGCGACGCGAAAGCACGATATTGCCGCGCTTCTTGTTGAACTTGATGACCTTGAACTCGAAGGTCTGTCCGAGCAGCCGATCGAGGTTGCGCACCGGTCGGAGGTCAACCTGGGAGCCCGGCAGGAACGCCTTGACGCCGCCTTTGATGGTGACGGCCAGGCCTCCTTTCACCCGCTGGGTGATCGTACCCTCGATGAGCTCATCGCGCTCGCATGCGGCGCTGATCTCGTCCCAGACCTTGAGCTTGTCGGCCTTTTCCTTGGAGAGCATGACGAGGCCGTCCTCGTTCTCCTTGGACTCGATGAGGACATCGACGTGGTCGCCCGCGGTTGCCGCGATGTTGCCCTCGGCGTTGATGAACTCATGAAGCGAGATCACGCCTTCGGACTTGTATCCGATGTCGACGACGACGGTGTCTTTGCCGACTTTCAGGATTGTTCCGGCGACGATGTCGCCTTCGCGGAGTTGGTCTGTACGGGTGGCCGAGGCTTCGAAGAGAGCGGCAAAGCTTTCGGGATCGGGATCTTGGGTTTCTGTGATTTCGGTCATGTAGGAATCGCTGCTCCCGGAGCCATCACGAGTGCTTGGCAGAGTCTTGCCGCACAGCGGATACCCCCGGAAATCAGGGAGTCCGTGGGTAGCAGGCGGGTTTGGGGGTGTCAACTGACGCTCGGATCGGTCGATCGCTCGGGAGAAGCCTAGGAATCGCAGGACCGAACGAGCTCGAGGACGTGCTCGACGACGGCCTCCAGGTCGAGGCTCGTGCTATCCAGGATGACGGCGTCTTCTGCTGGCCTGAGCGGTGCGATCGGGCGCGTCGAATCCGCTTTGTCGCGCGCGCGGATCTCCGAGAGAATCTGGTTCTGATCCGCAGTTATTCCGCGCTCTTGGAGGTCTTGTACGCGCCTGCGAGCGCGCTCCTCGGCCGAGGCCGTCAAGAAGAGCTTCACTTCGGCATCGGGGAAGACCACCGTGCCGATGTCTCTGCCTTCGAGTACGACACCTCCATCTCGGCCGAGCGCCCGCTGGACCTCGAGCAGGGCGCGCCTCACCCCGGGGTACGCGCTGACCTGGCTGGCCCCGGCCGAGATTTCGGGTCTGCGAATCTCGTCGGCGCGATCGACCCCGTCGATGGTGAGACGGGGCGTCCCGTCGTCCGCGGGCTCGAACGAGAGCTGTACCTCTCCGCCGAGCGCGACGATGGCTTCCTCGTCTTCCCACGAGATTCCGCGGTCCCGCGCGGCGAGCGCGACTCCGCGATAGAGAGCACCGGTGTCGACCAGAACGTAGCCGAGACGCTCCGCCAGCGCACGAGCGGTTGTGCTCTTGCCTACGCCTGCTGGGCCGTCGATGGCGATCACGGGACGTTTACGGCTCACGATGCCTCCTCCTCGATGGGTGCGCCAAGCGAGCGCATGAGCGAAACGAACCCGGGGAAGCTCGTGTCGACCGCTTCCGCGCCCTCGATGATCGATTCCCCGTCGGCTACCAAGCCCAGCAATGCCCCGGCCATCGCGATGCGGTGGTCGCCGCGACTATCGATTTGTGCGGCGCGCAGTGGTTGGCCGCCCGTGATGATCAAGCCGTCCGGCAGCTCTTCGCAAGGCACGCCAAAGGCACCGAGCACCTTTGCCATTGCGGCGATGCGGTCGCTCTCTTTGACGCGGAGCTCGGCCGCGTCTCGGATCTCGGTCACGCCTCGGGCGACGGACGCCAGAGCGCAAACGGCGGGGATCTCGTCGATCATTCGGACCACCAGCTCACCGGCGGCAACCGAGCCACGTGTCGACCCGTGCGTGATCGTGATCTCGGCCATCGGCTCGTCGCCGGCGCCGTGTCCGCTCGGCCGGTGGCTGACGTTGGCCCCGATGAGCCGCAACCAATCGAAGATCCCCGTGCGCGTGGGATTTACACCGACGTCTTCTACACTCAGCTCGCTGCCCGCGACCATGGCAGCGGCGACGATGGGGAACGCCGCGCTCGAGGGGTCGCCGGGCACGTGCCAGTCGAAAGGATCCCATCCGCCCGTCCATTCCGCAGTGGGGTCGAGGACGACCGATGCACCTGCTGTCTGCAACGGAACGCCAAGCGCCAGCATCATGCGCTCGGTGTGATCGCGCGAGAGCATCGGCTCTTGGAGGGCGGTGACACCGTCTGCGTAGAGGCCGCTCAGTAGCAGGGCGCTCTTGACCTGCGCGCTGGCGACCGGCATGGCGTACTCGATTCCACGCAGTGACTCGCCTTCGACGAGTGGGGCGATCGAGATCGGCGGGTAGAGCTCGTTCGGCTTGCTGCCGGACGTGCCCGCGATGTGGGCTCCCCGCGCTCGCAGGGGCTCGATGATGCGGCTCATCGGACGGCGCGTCAGCGATTCGTCTCCGACCAGGCGTGTCCCAAACCGTTGCCCGCACAGGAGGCCGGCGAGAAGTCGCATGGTGGTGCCTGAGTTGCCGCAGTCGAGAACGGTGGTGGGCATCCGAAGGCCGCGAAGCCCGACGCCGTGGACCTCGGTGGCTTCCGGGCCCGTCTCGATCGCCAGCCCCATCGAGACAAACGCGTCGGCCGTCGCCCGGTTGTCGAGGCCCTCCGAAAGCCCCGTGATCCGCGAGGTGCCCCGCCCTAGGGCGCCGAATATCAGGCTTCGGTGACCGATCGATTTGTCGCCTGGGACGCGCACGGATCCCAGAAGGGGCCCCGAGCGTCGCACGCGGTAGCGCTTGGCGTTGCTAGCCACGCGACTCCCTTAGCACGCGGTCGAGCGCCTCGAGAAACCGGGTGGTTTCCTCCGGTCGTCCCACCGTCACGCGAATCCAAGATTCGAGTGGCGCATGCATCGCCCGCACGATGACCCCTTCGCGAAGAAGCGCTTCGTACACCGCCCTTCCCGCTTTAGGCATCTTCACCAGAAGAAAGTTTGCCTGGCTCGGCGCTACCTCAAAGCCCCGATCGTGCAGAGCTCGACGGAGCTTTGCGCGGTCCCGAACGCAGGCGTCGACGGTCGCGGCGAGATGAGCCTGATCGCCAAGGGCGAGCCGCGCGGCGTGTTGTCCGATCGTGCCCACGTTGAACGGAGCGCGGAGCCTGTTTAACCCGAAAACCAGCTCGGGTGTACCGATCATGTAACCAACGCGAAGGGCGGCGAGGCCGTACGCCTTCGAAAAAGTCCGCAGGATGGCAAGCCGCTCGCGTGTGCTCCGAAGCCGGGTGGCAGGCTGAAAATCGCTGACGTCGACGTATTGGACGTATGCTTCGTCGAGTACGACGAGGACCTCCTCGGGAACCGAGGTCAGAAGTCGCTCGAGCTCCTTGCCTGCAATGTAGCTTCCGGTCGGGTTGTTGGGATTCGACACGAAGAGCAGCTTGGTTCTCGAGGCCAGCGCGCCGAGCAGGTCGTCTACGTTCCAATGAAGGTCGTCGCGGAGCGGGACGGCGGTGAACCGAAGCTCTTGGGCGATCGAGGCGATGCGGTAGCAGGGAAACGACGGGTGCCCGAATACCGCGTGCTCGTCTCGGCTCGCGCAGACTCGACACAACAAGTCGATCAGCTCATTCGAGCCGTTGCCCAAAGCGATGTGGTCGGCCGGGATCGAATGATGCGCAGCCAATGCCTCGCGGAGGTCGTGTCCAGTCGGGTCTGGATATCGGTGGAGCTCGGCGTTGGCGAGCGCCTCCAGCACCGTTGGCGAGGGGCCGTAGGGATTCTCGTTCGAGGCGAGCTTGACGACCTCTTCGATGCCGAGCTCGCGCTTGAGCTCGTCTTCGGGCTTGCCCGGTTCGTAGGCGGTCAGCGCCAGGATGTGTGGAGCGACGAGATTGCTGCTCATTGGAGTAGATCCAGAAAAGTAGTGTGCGAGAGATTTTCGTTTGTGTTCGAGACCCGCACTATCGCCTGGACCGCCTCCGGCGGGCAATTGGTCCCGCCCCACCGCCCCCGCACTATCGCCTGGACCGCCTCCGGCGGGCAATTGGTCCCGCCCCACCGCCCCCGCACTATCGCCTAAGTCGGTCTTGGATAGCTGCCGATCACCTTGGCATAGCGGGCGATGCGGCGCAGCTCCTCGACCGCAGTCAGGACGTCCCGGTCGGTGATGTGCCCGTCGAGCTCGAGGAAGAAAACGTGACGCCACTCGGTTGCGAACGATGGCCTCGATTCGATCCGCGTGAGGTTGATCTTCCGGTCGGCCAAAGGCTGGAGCGCGCGATGCAGCGCGCCAGGCTCATCGCCAGGTGCCATTGCAAGGACCGTACGGTCTTGACCCGTGCGAGAGGGAAGTCGATTCCCGACAATGCCAAAACGCGTTCGCGCGCCCGAGTCGTCTTCGACGCGGTCGTCGATCAACTGCAGTTCGTGAAGCTCGCGCAATAGATTCGTCCCCACCGCGGCGGCTTGATCGTCGGCCAATGCGAAATGCGCAGCGGCTTCACCGGACTGAACGTCGACAAAGATCGCATCGGGGTAACGGGAGCGAAGCTGCCGCTCACAAGCAGCCATCGCCGGGGCGGCGCCGTAGATCTTCACGACATTAACCGGATCGCCCGACTGCGAAAGAAGTTGGTACCGCAAGGGGGCGCTTCGCTCGGCGCACAGCTTCGCGTCGGTGGCGACGAGCCCGGTCAAGGTTGCGGTGATCGCGCCGTCGGTTGAAGTCTCGAG
>JBFICQ010000053.1:0-16455 GCA_041581895.1 Polyangiales bacterium
ATGTTCCAGAACGGCATCTACGTGCGTAGTTTGTGTTTTGAAATTCGCGTCGGATTGCGCCCACAAACAGGCTCGCGCCAACGCTAGTGGTTCTTCATCTCGTCATTGCGCCAAACCCAACTCGCAATGACCAGCCCGTTCAAATGACGCCTCGGCTAGAAGCACAGGCAAGCTTCTAACTTCGACGGCTCCTTTGGCTTTACTTAGGCCGCAAGAGCAACTGCGTTATCGTTGGCAGTTGTACGTCCCAAACGTATTTACGTCGTGCTTGGGCCGACGGACACGCAACCGAACCTTCTTCATCCCCGTCGAAACCGGTCGCCCCCAGAATTTCAAAGACCTAGACACTATGCGTCCGACGCAGATTCTGCGCAACCCCCCGGAAAGACTTTGCTTTGTCATACGGCCTGGGGCTGTGTAGGGTCGGGCCCAACGAGCCTGGCATGCAGCGGATCACCAAGAGCTTTCTCCGAGACAAGTTTCTTTCGATCGACACCCGCACGCTGGGCCTCGCACGGATCGCGATTGCGCTGCTCCTGCTCTTCGACCTCGTAAAGCGCGCCAACGAGATGTCGATTTGGTACTTCGAGACCGGCCTCATCCCGAACGCGATGCTCGCCGCCCATCCGCTGCGGCCGTACGGGACGTCGTTCCTCTTCTACGTGAGCTCCGATACGGGCGTGCGCGTCGCCTTCGTGCTGATCGCGCTGGTGTATCTCTGCTTCCTGTTCGGCATCTTCACCCGGGTCATGCACATCTTGAGCTTCGTCTGCTTGGTCTCGCTTCAGATCCGAGTCGACCTGCTCGCTAATGGGGGCGATTTCGTCTTCTGCGATCTGGTGCTTTGGACAGCGTTTCTTCCGCTTGGGGCGACGTTCTCCGTCGATGCTTCGCGCCGACAGAAAGCCGGAAAGCCCCCGGTGCGGTCGCCCGTGGTCTCCTGGGCGGTGTTCGTCGCCATCTTCCAGCTCGTGATCATCTACTTCTTCAACGCGGTCCACAAGAGCGGGGAGACGTGGATCGACGGCACTGCGGTTTACTGGCTCGCTCACCAAGAGCGTATCGTCACGTGGCTCGGTCTTTGGATGCGCGAGAATCTCCCGCTTTGGGTCTTTCAGGCGATGACCTATACGTCACTCGCCGCCGAGTACCTGCTGTTCATCTTGATCTTCTCTCCCTGGGGACGCCCATGGACCCGTCGGGCGGCGATTTTTCTGATTTGGATGCTGCACCTCGGAATTGCCGCAATCGCTAACGTGGGGTTGTTCTCGTTCGTGATGATCGCGTACTCGACTCTTCTCGTCAGCAGCGAGGATTGGGAGTGGCTTCGGGCGAAGCTTGTCGCGAGACGTGGCGCGCAGAGCCGTTTGGTGCGCGCGCTCACGTTGAGCCCCGTCGATGAGGAGCCAGAGCCCCGCCGATCACCGCTCCGTTGGGCGGCGTACGCCGTCCTCGTCTACCTCGTGATCGCGGCGACCTCGCAGGTCCTGGTCGAAAACCCCGCCATCCCTGAATTCCTGAAGCACAAACAACCTCGCTGGATCCAGGCAACCGTACAGACCTTCCGCCTCAATCAAGGCTGGCGGATGTTTGCGGCCAACGCGCCGCGCGACGACTTGTGGATCGTGGTCGATGCCGTCACCGAAGACGGGCGCCACGTCGATCCGTTCAACGAGCTAGGCGCGCGCGTTTCGGATCCGTCGCTCCGGTTGATCCCGCCACGGCTCGCACAGAACTACTACTTCTGCGACTACACCGCGCGAATCAAAGGGTTTCGTGTCTATCACAGCGGCCTCACCGACTGGTTGTTTCGTCACCACGAACGCACCGGCCGAGAGAATGACCGAATCGTATCGTTCCGCGTCTATGCGGTGACGCAGATCCCGCCGGCGCCGGGGGAAGAGGGTCCTCGTGACGTGAAAGCGAGGCCGTTCCTGGGCAAAAAGAGATAGCGAGGCTCAAGCTGGCTTTGGCGGCTTTGCACTCGAAAGCGCGTTGATTCGGTCTCGCGAAACCCAAATCAACAACACCAGCAAGAGGGTCGTGAACAGGATCACACTCGCGAGCCAAAAGTGCAGGCCAAAGTCGGGCGCCAGCACGGTGAAGTATTGCGCTCCACACATCGCGAGAAGGGCGATCCAGATCAGCGCCTCGGCGGGGCCGACCGGTGTCGGTGTGTTGCGTTGCTCGGCGGCGAGAAGCGGGAGTAGCCAAACGAAGTGGATGTAATAGTTCGCCGGATAGAAGATGACCGGAATCAACATCAAAGCCAGGATCGCGCCCTGAACCAGGGTCGCCCGGCGCGCACCCGCAATGACCAACACTACCATCACGACGATCGCACCGAGATACGCCGGCAACCGCTCGAGCAGAGTGCGGTATTGCGACTCCCAGCCACCGAACAGCAGCCGGAGGCTCACATGGTTGGCGTGGGCACCGATCGAAAGCTCCCCGACCTTGCTGATCCACGTCCGCCAGGCGTCGGCCGGCAACACGGCGACCGAAAACGCAAGGAGCACGACCAGGCCCAGAGCCGCGCCGATGACGATCCGCAGCAGGTCGGACCGTTCGGTACGGAGGAGCTTGGCACTCGGAAAACGGCCTTCCCGCGCTCGGTACTCGACAACCCACCAGGCTGCGGGGAGGGTCGTGCCCACCAGCGCAAGCGCGGGAAAGGCTCGAATCATCGCCGAAGCGGCGAACAATGCGCCACCTAGTGCAAAGCGCTCCCGCTTGATCGCGCAGGCGCCAAACGCGAGGTAGGCCATCCAATCGTGGCGCAGCGTGGCGCCGCCCCAGTTGGTGCCGTACATGACGAAGTCGTTCGCGCCGAAGATCACCATGCAAACGAGCATCGTCCGAACTCCAAACGCGTAGGCGATCGTCAGAAACGCGCCCAAGAGCAGCAAGGGGTCGAGCATGCCTGTCCAGGTGAACGCGCGGTCACTCGGCTCGATCGAGTTGAAGATCAGGTGTGCAACGCTGAGCCAAAGTGGGGTCGCGTTGCCGCCCATGTCTCGGAGGGTGTCGAGGTAACCCTCGTGGCCCATTGCTTCGCGGAAAAACCCGGTGTCGCGTTTGTACTCGGCCCATCGCTCGGGGCTGAACCAGCCCGGCGCCGCCTCGATGGTGGCTTTCTCGTCGGCCACCGTGA
The DNA here is from genome assembly GCA_041581895.1 of Polyangiales bacterium. Taxonomy (GTDB): domain Bacteria; phylum Myxococcota_A; class Polyangia; order Polyangiales; family Houyiibacteriaceae; genus SG8-38. Next base: position 3,155 of record JBFICQ010000053.1, read on the forward strand.
CCAGGTCGAGGGTTTGCAGATCGCGAATCGGGGTCGTTGCCAAATCTTGGAAGGTCGCGCCGGGAACATCTTCCAAGTAGGCAGCCATGTCGGCCGCGTAGATTCCTCCGTAGCCAACCTCGGGGAAGTACTTGGCGGTCGTGTAGTACTGACGAAGGTCGAGGTGGTGCGCGAAGGTGCGCGCCTCGTCTTTCTGGTTGTAAAACTGCGCGTAACCGAGGTTGTAGAAGGCGAAGAACGCCGTCACCGCGCAGACTCCGAGCACCGAAAGAACGACAGCTCTTCTGGGTTGAAGGCTTTTGGGAGAGAAGGCCTCCCATCCGATCGCGATCGCTGCCACGACGGCGACGACGCCGCGCACGAGGGAAACCTCCCGACCCCAGACGGGCCACTGCGCGATCAGCGCTTCGATCAGCTGGTAGCCCGCGACAGCGGGCCATGCCGCGACGAGAAGCACCCACCACCAGCGGGCCCGTGCGACGGCGAGCAACAACCACGCGACCAGCGCAAACCCGAAGAGCAACGTCTGGCTTCGAAAGGTCCGCTGTGGAACGTAGCCTGCGATGCGTGTCACGGTGGGCGGTGCGGCGAGGGGCTCGGAGAAAACCTGAAGCTCGCTCACGGCGTATTTCCCATCTCCCCTCTTTGGCAGTAGGCGAAGGTACCGGCCCACCGCATCGAGCTCGCCGTTGAACCGCGCGCGAAGGCCTCGCTCCTTCACCGTGGGAATACGCCACAAGACTTCGTAGGACGCCCCGTCGTTCGAAATCTCGAGCTCATACACATCGTTGTGATCCGCGTGCATCCATGCAGCGCGAATGGATCGAGGCTCCCCGAGATCGTATTCGACCATGGAACGTTCGCTCCGAAAGTGCGCGCTCGGCGAATACTCCCAGGACCGCCCGTCGCGAAGCGCCTTCCCGTCGGTCAAGGATTCAGCGGTTGAGACGCCGACTGCTCTCGAGGGCGTTTGATCGGCAAGCAGGCTTGGCGGAGAAGAGTCACTCGTCGTGCACTGGGTCAGCGTCAATGAAAGCAACGACACCAAACCGCAGGTCGCGATGTCGACTCGTTTGATCTCGTGAGCGCCTTGCCACATCATGCGGACCGTCGGACGAGGGCCTCATAAGCGGTCGACTACGGAGACACAAGGCGTCGAAAGAAAACGATGGGATTCACAATCGGCGTCGCCGCCGCGTTTTGCTGGGCTGCTCTCGATGTCGTGCGCAAAGCGCTTTCCGCCGAGGCATCGCCGACGGCGCTCGCGGTCGTTTTGCTAATTGGCCAGGTGCCCTTCCTTTTTCTTTGGGCCGCGGCGGATCAGACCTGGGTGGTCACGAACGCGTATTGGATGCCGTCGACCGCATCGATGGCGATGAATGCTCTCGCGAATGTGCTGTTCATGCGCTCCCTCCAGCTTTCGCCGATGAGTCGCACGGTGCCGTTCCTCGCTTTGTCGCCGGTGTTTGGCGCGCTCGTGGCGATTCCGTTGCTTACCGAGGTCCCCGGGTTGCTTCACCTCGCTGGCATCGGGTTCGTGGTGGTCGGTGCCTTCGTCCTCAACAGCGACCTTGCGGAGTCTTGGTGGCGTTCCGTCTTTCGAGAGAAGGGCGCGCCTCACATGATCGCGGTTGCGTTTCTGTGGTCGGGCTCGGTCGCGCTCGACAAGCTCGCGTTGCCGCACGCGTCACCGGCCTCGCATGCGTTCCTATTGACCGCGGGAAGTGGGCTCATGCTGATCGCCTGGGTTGCGTTTCGGAATGAGCTCGGCGAGCTCCGGGCCGCCTGGCGAGTTCCTCGGCCACTGCTTTTGGGGTTGGTTGGCTTCGCAGTTGCGGCCTTGGCGCTCCAGATGTTTGCGCTCACTTGGCTCTGGGTGGCCGTGGTCGAGACCCTGAAACGCGGGATCGGCGTCTTGGGGAGCATCGCCTTCGGCCGGCTGTTTTTCGCGGAGCCGATCACCCATCGGAAACTGCTCGCTGGAGGCCTCATGGTGGCCGGGACGGCGCTTCTGACGCTGACCTAGGCGCTCCACTGTGGCAAACCCCTTTCTTCTACGCTAATGCTGGAGGGTGGCCGAAGACGAGCAGCTCCCCGACAAGCTCGAAGTTGCGCAGTATCTCCTGAGCCAGGGCAGCGTGTTCGTGCACCTCGATCCCAGGCAGGTCGGGGTGATGGTTCCTCAGTGGTACCGCACCGAGCCACAGCTCGTCCTGCAGATTGGGCTCGACATGCCAGTTCCCATTCCAGACCTGCGCGTGGACGAAGAGGGGGTCTACGGCACGCTGTCCTTCAACCGCTCCCCGTTCACCTGTCGAGTCGATTGGGATGCGGTGTTCGCACTCGCCGGTGACGACGGTCGAGGCATGGTCTGGCCGGAGTCGATGCCTGAGGAGATTTCGCAGGAAATCGAGCGCGAAGCGGGGAGGGCGGCGCCACCGGATCCGACCGTAGACTTACCGGAAGAGCGTCCATCGCTACGGGTCCTCCCCAAGCTGAAGGACGCGGACGACTCGGAGCGCGACGAGGCCACACCGCGCAAGGCGACTACCAAACCCGGCGAGCTTCCCCCGTACCTCAAAGTGATCAAGTAAGGCTGTCGCCCCGCCGCGGACACCGTTGCGGGCACGGGCTCCTGCATGTAGCGACGCCGAGCCGGAAACTGCCGCCGGCACGAAAACCGTCCTTGTGACGATGGCGATTTAAAAAGTAACGGCTCGGAAGGGGGGGCTTCCGAGCCGTTAGAGAGATGGCGATTTGGATGAAGTGGGGGGAAACAAACCAAATCGCCCGGTCTAACAACGCCGCGGGGGACGTGGGGGGTACGTCTTCGCCGCGACGCCTATGTCCTCTTTAATGCATGCGACACTCGTGCCAAGTCACAAACGACAGGAATCACGAATGATCTCCAGCAGATCGTCGCACGACAAAACCTGAGTAGAGTTCAGATCTGAAATTTTTTTGAAGTTCTGAGGACTTAACCCCTAAATTGCACCCGATCGCCCGAGAGGGGTCCCCTGAATGTGGGGTGGATCACAAACGACACATGGGTCATCTAACCCTTACAGATGTATTACACATGTATCGGCGCTGGACAGGCGTGAGGCTGCTCACTTTTCAGATCTGAAACAGATATTTCACATCTGCGACTCCAACACCCCATAGTCGAGGAGCATCTGGTGCCGCTCGGAGATCAGAAGATCGGCTGTCGCTCCTTCGACAGGCTCTACGAACCGGAAATCCTTGGTGGAAGGGTTGGCGGACGCCTGCACGAGCCTCGCGATCCGCCGACTGCTGCTCAATACGGACATCACCCCACCTGCGCCTTTGATCCTCGCAACTTTGATTGCAGAGTTGAAATCCAGTATATCTGAATTTTCGGTGGCATCGGATCGCTCGGAGGCGATCAGCCTGAGCACCGCCTGGTCGGGGCGCGGTTGATAAGACTTTCGGCGATGGTTGGGGATGTGGGAGTCGTCGTTGTGGCCCAGGAGCTCCACGCCCTCCTCGGAAAACCGCAACGCGCTCCGCCCTGTATTTCGCATCCTGCCAAGGGGCCAGGGCCAGCGACTACGCGCGCCGACCAGACCGGCCAGGATGGAGGCGATAATCCCGCCGTGGGTGAACACGATGACCCGTCCGCCGGCGGGCATGCGTTCGCGAAGGGCCCGGAGAGCTCCGTCCGCCCGCGCGAAGACCTCGGGCCAGCTCTCTCCGCCTCCGACGGCAAACGTCTGTCGTTCTTTGAGGGCCGCGATCTGCTCTGGGAACTGCTCGACGACTTCCTCCATCGTCATGCCCTCCCAATCGCCGACGTCGATCTCGCGCCAGGCTGGATCGAGCTCCACCGGCGCACCGGCGGATCGGGCCGTGTCGGCCGCTCGCTGGAGGTCGGAGCTGATCACCAGGTCGTAGCTCTCCTCCGCAAGCGCTCGCTCGAGCGCCGCGGCCTGCTCCTGCCCGCGTTGACTCAAAGGAGAGTCCCCATGGCCTTGCCACACCCCCCGGGCGTTGGAGACCGATTCGGCGTGTCGGACGAGACAGACCTCGAGCGTCTTCATGCTGCGGGCGCAACCCCCGCTTTACGGGGCGTGATGACATCGTCCACGATGCCGTATTCCTTGGCTTCAATCGCCGAGAGGAACTTGTCGCGTTCGGTGTCATGCCGAACCTTCTCGACGTCTTGTCCAGTGTGCTTTGCGAGTATCTCGTTGAGCCGCTTCTTGGTGTTGAGGATCTCTTTGGCATGGATCTCGATGTCGGATGCCTGACCCTGGTAGCCGCCCAGTGGCTGGTGAATCATGATTCGGCTGTGTGGCAGCGCGCGACGCAAGCCTTTGGTGCCCGACGCGAGAAGAAACGCGCCCATCGAGGCGGCCTGCCCGAGACACACGGTTGACACCGGGCACCGTACGTACCGAATCGTGTCGTAGATCGCGAGTCCAGACGAGACCATGCCGCCAGGGCTGTTGATGTAGATCGTGATCTCTTTGTCGGCGTCCTCGCTCTCGAGATAGAGCAGCTGGGCGATGATCGCGTTCGCCACGAAGTCGTCGATCGGCGTTCCGAGAAAAATAATCCGGTCATTCAAGAGTCGACTGTAGATGTCCCAGGCCCGCTCTCCGCGGTGGGTTTCTTCGATGATGGTGATGGCACGCGTGGCTGTCTCGTCGCTCATGGGCTCAACCTACTCGCTCCGGCCTCGCCTGCAACGAGGATTTTGCGGCTGAGGCTTCGGCGCTATGTTGCTTGAATGCTCCCGCCACAACTCGAGATCCTCCGCCGACTGGTTGCCATACCGTCAGTCAGCTCGCCCGATGCTCGCTTCGACCAATCGAACCGGGGCGTCGTCGACCTCCTCGCCGAGTGGGCTTCTGAGCTTGGCTTCGAGGTGAGGATCGAAGCGATACCGGGCGTCGAGGGCAAGGTGAACCTGATCGCAAGCCTCGGAGAGGGAGCCGATGGGCTGGTGCTCTCCGGACACACCGACACCGTGCCTTTCAACGCCGAGCGTTGGAGCAACGACCCGTTCGAGCTCACGGAGCGCGACGGCAACCTCTACGGCTTGGGCACCGCAGACATGAAGAGCTTCTTTGCCGCGGCTCTTCACGCAGTCGCACGTGTCGAGCCAAGGGCGCTCCGACGCCCGATCACTCTGCTTGGGACCGCCGACGAAGAGAGCACCATGGCCGGCGCACGCGCACTCGCAGACGAAGGAGGGAGCCTCGGCCGCTACGCGATCATCGGGGAGCCGACGAATCTCGTGCCAATCCGAAAGCACAAGGGTGTGTTTTACGTCCGCATCACAGTCGGCGGGAAAGCAGGCCATGCGAGTGACCCCGCGCTCGGGGTGAACGCCATCGAGGGGCTTGAGCGCGTGTTGCGAGCGTTGGAGGCTTGGCGCGACGGGCTCGGAAGCCGGTACAGCGACGAGGATTTCGACGTGGCTTCGCCGACACTCAACTTCGGACGTGTCGCAGGAGGCGATAGCCCAAATCGAATCTGTGACGAGTGCACGCTCGACATCGACATGCGGCTCCTGCCGGCCATGTCGGCAGACGACGTCCTCGTCGAGCTCCGCGACGAGGTCGCAAACGCGCTCGATGGCGGCCATTGGACGTTCGACGTTCAGCCGATCGGCAACTACGCCGCGTTTTCGGGTCCCGCCGATGCGGACTTCCGCGGCACTGTGGAGGCCTTGTGCGGATGTTCAGCCAAAGCCGCTCTCTTCGCGACCGAGGCGCCGTATCTGGCGCAATTGGGGCTCGAGACACTCGTGCTCGGGGCGGGAGACATCCGCGTCGCGCACCAACCGGACGAATATGTCACCATAGCGGGAATCGAAGGCGCGACGGATCTCTACGTCTCCCTGATTCGCCGCTACTGCACCGAGGCCCCATGAGCCCCAAGATAGACCCATTCGTCCAGCATTTCCGAGCGAGCGCGCCGTACATCCACGCGCATCGTGGTCGTACGTTCGTGATCGTGTTCGGTGGCGAAGCGGTCGCTTCGAAGGATCTGCGGACGCTTCTCTCCGATGTTGCACTGTTGCATTCGCTCGGCGTACGCATCGTCTTGGTTGCGGGTGCGCGACCGCAAATCGATGCCTCGCTTCACCGCCGTGGGCGCTCGCCGAAATACGCCAACGGCTTGCGCATCACCGACGACATTGCGCTCGAGTGCGTGAAAGAAGCAGTGGGTGCGACGCGGGTCGAGCTCGAGGCGCTTCTTTCGATGAGTCTCCCGAGCTCTCCCATGGCTGGTGCGCGTCTCCGAGTGGCGACGGGAAATTTCGTGATGGCGCAGCCCATCGGCGTGCTGGATGGAGTCGACTACCAACACACAGGCAAGCCGAGGCGAGTCGATGCCGAAGCGATTCGTCAGCGCCTCGATGATGGCGCGATCGTCGTCCTGACGCCCATCGGGTATTCGTCGACCGGCGAGGCATTCAACATCAGCAGTCACGAGGTCGCAGCCGCGACAGCGACAGCCCTTCGTGCCGACAAGTTGATCGGTCTCTTGGAGGGAGACGGCGTCCCCGATGAGAAAGGCCACCCGCACTCGCAGCTGACGCCGCAAGAGGCCGAGGAGATCGTCCGATCGGGACGAGCGCTCGGGCACGACGTCGAGCGGCATCTGGCCGCCGCCATCGAGGCGTGCCGGGCCGGCGTGCCGCGCACGCACTTGGTGGCACGCAAGAGCGATGGAGCGCTCTTGCGCGAGCTTTTTACGCGTGATGGCGTTGGGACGATGGTGACGTCCGAGACGTTCGAAGGCGTTCGGCCTGCCGAGCGGGGTGACGTGGGCGGCATCCTGACCTTGCTCGAACCCCTCGAAGAGCAGGGGATCCTAGTTCGACGATCTCGGGAGATGCTCGAAAACGACATCGAGCGCTTCACGGTGATCGAGCGCGACGGGATGGTGGTCGGGTGCACTGCGCTTTATCCATATCCCGAGGAGGCGATCGCGGAGCTCGCCTGCCTCGTCGTGCATCCCGATTACCGGACCACCGGTCGCGGCGACCAGCTTCTTCAGTACTTCGAGCGCCAGTGCAAGGCTCAGGGGCTACGACGGATCTTCGTGCTTACGACGCAAACTTCGCATTGGTTTCGCGAACGTGGGTTCGAAAACTGCAGCATCGATGACGTTCCGGCAGTTCGACGTTCGGCGTACGATCTCGGACGGCGTTCGAAGATCCTTCTGAAGAAGCTCGACTGACGCATCTTGGCCAAAGGACACGGCTTTCTAATGAGGCTTGGATGCCCGTTCGAATCGTGCTACTCGTCCCCGAATTCGCTAATTCGGATGTTGCTGCGTTCTTGATACACCCAACATGAAGCAGGTTGAGCTCAATCGACGCCTTGAAGCGGAGACTCCGCCCACCGACGCGGAGATGGAGCAAATCGTGGCGCAGGAAGAGAAAGTCCTGGCCCGCGTCCACCGAACCCTCGCGGCACGTCGTCCATCGCATCGCGGGCAGCTCATCGACTACGATGCCGAGCTGATCGCCCTGCGCGACCAAATCCGCGAGGCGCGCCTCGAAGACATCCCGCCACTCGTCGAGGAGATGGAGCGCCTGCAACAGGTCGCGCAGCGTCGAGCCAAGGTCGTCGAGGGGGCCGTCGACCCACAGTCTCCATACTTCGGCCGGATGGTGCTCGAAGAAGATGACCGCAAGCGTGAAATCCTGATCGGTCGAAGCACCTTTTTGGACGCCAAGACGGGCGTTCGCATCGTCGATTGGCGCGATGCGCCGATCAGCCGCGTGTACTACCGCTACGAAGAGGGCGACGACTACGATGAGATCTTCGGGGACCGCGAGGTCGAAGGGGAGGTTCTCATGCGGCGAAACCTCTCGATCACGTCGGGCAAACTTCGGCGTATCGGCTCGCCACAGGGGACGTTCCGTCGTTCGCGCGAAGGCACCTGGAGCCGCATGGCGGACCAAGCGACTCGGTTGTCAGGAGGCCAGGGCGCGGCGATGCGCCCGGAGTCTCATCATCGTCCTGGCGAGCTCGGCATCGGCGATGACGACTTTCGCGAAGACAAACATCTTTCCGAGATCACCGCACTCATCGATCCCAAGCAGTTCGAGCTGATCAGTCAGCCGACCTCCGGGTTGGTCGTCATTCAGGGCGGAGCAGGCAGCGGCAAGACCACCATCGGCTTGCACCGGCTCGCGTATCTCGCCTTCCAAGACGCTTCTCGTTTTCGACCTGATCAGATGCTCGTCATCGTGTTCAACGACGCGCTCGTTCGGTACATCTCGAGGGTTCTCCCGGCGCTTGGTGTAGAAGAAGTGCCGGTCGAGACCTTCCAGCGATGGGCTGAGCAACAACGACGTCGTCATATCCCGAAGCTGACGACCCGCTACGTCGAAGACACCCCAACCCACGTCGTGAGGCTGAAGAAGCATCCAGCCATGCTTCGCGCGATTGACCAATACGTCGCAGATCTCACCGCCCGTGCCGAGACCGAGATTCTCGGCGAAGCGAAGCGAACCGAGGGCGGGGCGCAGGTTGCACGCAGATGGCGCGGGACGGCAGGGCAGCCTCTCGGCGTGCGTCTCGACCTTCTGTCTCAATGGATCCGCAGCCGTGACGATGGCGCAGACGCGGTCCCCCTAGGGATGCGGCACTCCATCGAACGTATCTGCCAGCGTTGGTCCTCGCGCGCACAGGACATCGTGACTGCCTGGGCAGATCTGCTGACCGACCACGCGCGCCTCTCGAGCGTCTTTTCCAAGTGGGCCCCCGAGGCGCTCACCGAGCGCGAGATCGAGTGGGCTCATTCGTGGTGCAGCCGAAACTCCACACGCGTGCTGTTGGCCTACGAGGAAACCCTCGAGGAAGGCGACAGCAATCGAGACGAGCGAAGCTTGGGGCTCGATGGGGAGCAGAACGAGGAGCCCCCCATGCTCGATCGAGAAGACGACGCGCTTCTTCTCCGGCTCTATCAGACCTTGCGCGCGCCTCTTTTTGGTCGCCGAGCGCCGCTTGCCTACGAACACGTCTTCGTCGATGAGGCGCAGGATATGAGCCCCGTAGAGCTCGCCGTAGTGCTCGACACCTCCACCGAGCAGCAAAGCGTCACGCTCGCGGGAGACATCGCGCAGAAACTCCACCTCGACAATGGGTTCTCCGATTGGCGTCACGTCCTCGAGCAGCTGAAGCTCGACCACATCGAAATCGAGCCGCTCAAGTTGAGCTACCGATCCACACACGAGATTCTGGAGTTCGCCACCGACGTGCTCGGGCCACTGCGAAACGAGGTGTCCGGTAGCGCCACCAGGTACGGCGCTCCGGTCGAGCTCTTTCGTTTCGGGGGGAGCGGCGAAGCGGTGGGCTTCTTGTCGGAGTCGCTTCGGAGCCTCGTCAGCTCGGAGCCACTGTCATCCGTGGCGGTGATCGCCCGCTACCCCGAGCAAGCCGACCTCTACTACAAAGGCCTGCGGCATGGGGAGGTTCCAAATCTCCGCCGGGTGGCCCAGCAAGATTTCCCGTTCCGTCCCGGCGTCGACGTGACGGATGTCCGGCAGGTCAAGGGCCTCGAGTTCGACTACGTGGTCATCGTCGAGTGCAACGCGTCTACTTTCCCCATTGACAACGAAACCCGGCATTTGCTGCACATAGCCGCAACCCGGGCGGCCCATCAACTCTGGGTATTCTCAACGGGCGTCCCCTCCCTTCTCATCCCCGAGTCCCTCATCAAGGCGGCGGGTTAGGCCGTGTTTTCGCCCTAGGCCCGTAGAGTTGCAGTCTACCGCCGGGTGTGTAAGATGAATAGCCGAGCGGCGGTTGCGGTCTACACCCGGGGTTCCAGGGTGGAATGAGCAACGGCGCCCCGACAGGGAAAGACTCGAAGCGCGAACTACCGTGTAGGTCCCACGAGCCGCTACCAACCACCATTTCAGCAAATGGCCGAATCTGCGCTGCAACAAACGGAAGCTGAAGCTCCGCAAAGCGAATCAGCTGAGCAAGAGGCGCCCACGTGGCGAGAGCCCACGACCATCGTTGCGAAGAAACTCGCGTCGATGAGCGATCGGGCGATCCAACGCGTCACGGGGGGCAATGCATTTCTGCGCGGACGTCTCTACGCCCGGCGTAAGGCGGTCGACAATCTCGAAGAGCAGGAGACCTCCGTCAGCGGAGAGATCTCGGTTCGCACGGCCGATGAGCCCTACCGGACCAAGGCGACCTACGACGACGAAGCCGATACGTGGGAATCGAGCTGCACCTGTCCCGGTTGGCGTGGGCCGACCGGTCACTGCAAGCACGTTGCGGCCGTGATGGTCGCATTGCGGGACGAGGTTCGACCACCGCGGGCGAAGCAACCCCAGCAGCAACAAAAAAAGAAAAAGAAGAAGAGCGAGCCGATCCACGTTCCCGGCACGGTCTCGGTGGGCGGCAAGCGCCGACGCTCGCGCCGTCGACGACGCGGAGGCGGGGCAGAGTCCGGTGCCCTCGAGGTCTTGTCCCCTCGGGAGCTTCAAGCCGGGCGAGGCGAGTCGCGCGGACCGATGGATGCGTGGCTTCCACCCGAGGCCCTGGCGCGACCGCTCGACTTCGAATACCGAATGACGGTTCGGCCCGCTTCGATCACCGTGACCCCGGTGTTGGCCGGCTCGCGAAGCGCCGTGCCGATCAACGATGCGCTGAGTGCGTTCAACATGGTCTCGATCGACGAGCGACCTCTGTTTCGAGCCTTGGCGCGCAACGCCAACCGAGGTCAGGCCACCACAGCCGAGCTCCGCGGCGAGGATGCCGCCGAAGTGCTCGAGATGCTCAGCGATCGTCGCGTCCTGCTCGAGCCCGCGTCGATGGAGCTCCGATTCGCAAATGAAGCGTTGAAGCCCAAAATCGAGCTCGACCCCGCCAACGGCAATAGCGTCCGGGTGCGGGTGGTGTTCGGCCTCGAGAGCAACGGGCGCCGCTTCGCACTTTCCAATGGGGCTTGGTTCGAGGGAACGCCCGGTTGGCAAATCGACACGACCGAGGGTGTCGCACGCCCCGTGAGTGAGCTCGTGACTCCGGCCTGGCTTCAACGACTCTACAGGTCACCCGCCATGGTCGAGTCCCTCGAAGCGTTACCGGCGCTCCTGAGCGAGTACATTCCGCGGATCGCGGCCTCTCTCGGTGCCGAGCTTCCGGACCTGAGCTCGGTTGCCGACCTGGTGGATGCCAAGCCGCACTTCGAGCTCAAGGCAAACGGAGACATCATCGACGCGCGCGTTCGGCTGTTGGTTCGCTACGAGGACCAAGAGTTCGAGATACCGCCGGATGACTTCCCGTCTCCCCTCGCCTTCCTTCCACCCAAAGACGAAAACTCACGACCGCGTGTGGTACGACGTGATGTCGGCGCAGAGATGGCCGGGATTCAGGCCTTGATGAGTTTGGGCTTCGAGGTTTCCGAATCCGGCGAAGAGCTGGTGGCCCAAGGGGACGACGCGATCAACTTCTGGACGGTCGGGATTGGCGAGCTTCCCGAGGAGTGGGACCGCTTCATTCCGGACGATCTGGTCGACGTGACGATTCGCGACGATTCGGTGACACCGCAGATGCGCGTGTCGAGCGGCGTCGATTGGCTCAACCTCGACATGACATTCGAATCAGGCGGTGCCGTAGTGCGAGAAGAAGAGCTTCGTGCTTGCCTCGAGCATGGTCGGCGGCTCGTACGCCTAGAGGACGGTACGTTCGCACCCGTCGACCCCGACAAGGTCGGAGACGTGCTCACCCGCATGGCAGAGATCTACGCAACGGGAGGCGCCGGCGAAAAGCTCCCTCTTTCCCAAGCCGGTCGGGTGCAAGACCTGCTCAAGATGGTCGAAAACGCGATGGTGTCCTCCTCGGCGAAGACGCTCTTCTCGAAGATCGAGGACATCGACGAGATTCCGAGCGTCCCGAAGCCGCGAACCCTCAAGGCGACGCTCCGCCCATACCAAAAAGACGGGTTCAGCTGGCTTGTCTTCCTGCATGAGATCAACAGCGGCGGAATCCTTGCCGACGACATGGGTCTCGGCAAGACGGTGCAGGCCATCGCGTTGCTGACCTGGGCCAAAGGCAAGTACAAGCGCAAGCTCAACTTGGTGGTTGCGCCAACCTCGGTCGTTCCGAACTGGGAACGAGAGATCCACAAGTTCGCACCGGGTTTGACGACGGTCGTGTGGCAGGGGCCGAATCGCCAGGCGCGAAGAGAGGACCTCGAAAAGGCCGATGTGATGATCACGAGCTACGCGCTTCTGCGGCGCGACGAAGAGCTGCTCCACGAGCTTGACCTCCGCTACGTGATCCTCGACGAGGCACAGCACATCAAGAACCCGATGAGCCACACGGCCCGTGCAGCCAAAAAGATCAAGAGCGAGCGGCGGCTGGCCCTGACGGGTACACCGATCGAAAACCGGCTGAGCGAGCTTTGGAGCATCTTCGATTTCGTGTCCCCTGGGCTTCTCGGTCAACTACGGACTTTCGAGGAGCGAATTGCGCGTCCGATCGATCGAGGCGACATGGAAACCGCTCAACGGCTTCGCGCGACGATCAAGCCGTTCGTCATGCGCCGCGTGAAACAGGACGTCGCCGAAGATCTCCCCGAGAAGATCGAGCAAGAGATGATCGTCCCGCTGGCGGAGGAACAGGCCAAGCTCTACAAGCAGATCCTTCGGCAGGTTCGCAAGAGCGTCCTCAGCGAGGTCGAGAAGCAGGGCGTAAGCCGAGCGCAGATTCAGATTCTCGCTGCTCTAACCAGGCTTCGGCAGGTTGCGTGCGATCCTCGATTGATGAAGCTGCCGGACACCGACTTCACCGCTTCCGAGAGCGGTAAGCTCGCGGCACTCCGAGAGATTGTCAGCGAGGCGGTCGATGGCGGTCACCGTGTGTTGGTCTTCAGCCAGTTCGTCGAGATGCTGAACCACATCCGGGCTGCGCTCGACGAAGACGATGTCGAATACGAGTACCTGGACGGATCGACGCGAGACCGCATCGAGCGGGTCGACCGGTTCAACCAGGACGAGACCGTTCCAGTCTTCCTAATCTCGCTCAAAGCCGGCGGCACGGGACTAAACCTCACCGGCGCGGATACAGTGGTCCACTTCGATCCGTGGTGGAACCCTGCGGTCGAAGACCAAGCCACCGACCGTGCGCACCGCATCGGGCAACAGAAGAACGTCAACGTCTACAAGCTCATTGCCGAGGGAACCGTCGAGGAAAAGATTCTCGAGTTGTCCGCCAAGAAGCGAGAGCTCGTCTCGAACGTGTTGTCGACCGAGGGAAGCCCCCTCAGGGGCCTCACCAAGGCCGACGTCGAAA
>JBFICQ010000054.1:0-16154 GCA_041581895.1 Polyangiales bacterium
AGCGCGGCGCTGACGAGAACCCACAGGGCGTTCGCGTACATGGTCAGTTCTTCTGCCGACGCCGTCAGTTCTGAAAGTTGTTCTTCCATGATCTCTTACCTCTCGGTCATGTCCGCGGAGCACCCACGGCAGCGATACGGGGGGATCTATGGCTGCTCTTGGTTTCCGCTTTGTTTCCTCGAGACATCGGTTTGGGAAAAACGGCGAGTGGAAGTGAGCAGTTGCGCTGTATTCCACCGGGACCCATGTTCCTCAGGTGGGTGATTTCCCGCATTTGGCCTACGGAACCCCTCGAAAGCTGCCGAAGCCAGAGAGCCTCCCAGGGCGTGTGGTCGTGCTCGATGTGGCCTTTGCGGCGAACGCAGGAGGGGCGAGCTACGAAAAGACGACGCTTCCGTTCATCGAGGGGTTGGGGCCCAGGCTTGCCATGTGGGTAGACCATCACGATCACGAGCGGCACGCGGATTTCGTCGATGATCCGCGATTCGTTCTGCGAACCAAGGCCCAGCACGGGGCCTGCCCCGAGATGGTCACGCCCGAGCGCGTAGAGGCAGCCGGGCCCGTCGACACCATCTGCTGTCACCTGGATTTCGACGGTCTGTGCTCAGCGGCGAAATGGATCCGCCATGGGATCGAGCCCTACGAGGGTGCGGACGACGATGCCCGCGCGATCGATACGCGGCTCGGGCAGCCCAGTGAGAGAGCTCGTGTGCTGGATCGCGCGCTTCGAGCGCGGCCGCGGGACGAGGGCCTTCGAGGGTTGATGGTTCGGTACCTCGCGCAGGGAGCCGATGACGCGGCGATGTATCGTGAGTTTCAGGCCGCCGCCGCTGGGCTCGAGGCCATGGAACGGGAGGCCAAGCGGCTTTCCGCGAGGTACTTCCTCCGCGGGGAGCTCGCGATCTGCGACGCGACCCGCCGCGACGGCCCATACGACAAGACTGCCCTTCTATTGATGGGCCAAGAGCTGGCGCCGATTTCCCTGGTGCACGACGAAACCACCGTCACGGTGGCCGCGAGGTTCGATAGCGGCATCGACCTGGTGGGCGCGCTCGGTCTAAGCGGCGGAATGCCGACTCGTGTGAGTGTGGCGGCCAAGCGTCTCGATGAGGTCATCGAGATGCTGGGTGAGCTCACCGAAAAAGACTAGCGGAACAGGCGAACAGCTTCCCGTGGAGGTCGAATGCGACGTTCGCTACAATACGAATGATGGCGTTGACCCTCTCCCACATCGAAGGATTGCCCAAAACCGACCTCCACGTTCACTTGGATGGGTCGCTCCGCCTTTCGACGATGCTCGAATTGGCCGAGGAACAAGGCGTCGAGCTCCCAGCCGATACGCCCGAGGGCCTGGCCAAAGCCTTGCACTCCGGCGAGAACGCCGGCTCTCTAGTCGAGTACCTCAAGGCGTTCGACACCACACTGAAGGTTCTCCAGGATGCCGATGCGCTGTACCGGGTGGCTTACGAGCTCTCGGAGGACGCCGCTGCCGAAAATGTCCGGTACATGGAGGTGCGGTATTCTCCGATGCTTCACACCCGCGGCGGCCTCCGGCTCACGACCGTCGTCGAAGCGGTGCTCGCCGGCCTCTGGGACGCACAAAAAGACCACGGAGTCATCGCGAACGTCATCCTCTGCGGCATTCGCAACATCTCACCGGAGTCGTCGTTCGAGATGGCGCAGCTCGCGGTGGCGTACAAGAACCGCGGCGTCGTGGCGTTCGATTTGGCAGGGGCCGAGTACGACAATCCTGCCAAACACCACCTCCGAGCGTTCAAGCTCGTGAGAGACAACAACATTGCCGTCACCATTCATGCGGGCGAAGCTTACGGGCCCGCGTCGATCCACCAAGCAATCCACGTTTGCGGAGCGCATCGCATCGGTCATGGCTGTCGTCTCCGAGAAGACGGGGATCTGCTTCACTACGTCAACGACCACCGAATAGCGCTCGAGTGTTGCCCCTCGTCGAACGTGCAAACCGGGGCGGTCAAGGATCTACGCACTCACCCGCTCAAGCTCTATCACGACCTCGGGTTGCGCGTGACGATCAACACCGACAACCGGCTCATCACCAACACCACGGTTTCGCGCGAGCTTTGGCTTTGCCACACGCAGATGGGTCTCGATGAGGACGACATCCGACGGGTGATCGTCAACGGTTTCAAGGCCGCGTTCCTGCCGTTTCACCAGAAGCAGACGATGGTTCGTGCGGTTTCTCGGGAGCTGTCCAACGCAGCACAGGCTTTCGAGCAGCGCGAGTCTCGTCGAGACGACGCAAGCGCGTGATCTGCGGCGCCGTCTTGACACGCTCCGGTTCGCTCGACGCTTCGTCGCTGATCGCTTGCATGACCTCGACGAATTCGTCGAGGGTCTGCATGCTCTCCGTTTCGGTTGGCTCGATCAGCATGGCGCCCCTCACGACCAGCGGAAAGTAGACCGTTGGGGGGTGGAAGCCGTAGTCCATCAACCGCTTCGCCACGTCCATGGTCGTGAGTCCGGTCTGCCTCAGGTGCCGATCGGTGATCACCATCTCGTGCATACACGTCGTATCGTACGGAACGTGCCAGGTTTCGCCGAGACACACTCGTAGGTAGTTGGCGTTCAACACCGCAAGCTCGGCCACGCGCCGCAGACCCTCGGCGCCCATTTCCCGAAGGTAGGTATAGGCGCGCACCATCATGCCGAAGTTGCCTTGGAACGACCGCAGTCTGCCGATCGACGCCGGGCGACTGCCGTGATCGAGAACGAAGCGCCCGTCGCGTCGTTCGATCACCGGAATGGGAGCATACGGATCCAAAAGAGCTTTGTAGCCGACGGGGCCGCAGCCTGGGCCGCCGCCGCCATGGGGCGTCGTGAACGTCTTGTGGAGGTTGAACTGCATCACGTCGATGCCGAGGTCGCCCGGTCGAGCCTTGCCCATCAGCGCGTTCAAGTTGGCGCCATCGCCGTAAACCAGGCCACCCTTGGCGTGGATCAGCTCTGCGATGGCTTGCATGTGGGTTTCGAAGAGCCCGACTGTGTTGGGGTTGGTCACCATGATGGCGGCGACGTCGTCGTCGACGAGGGGCGCCAATGCGTCAGAGCTCACGATCCCGTCTTCGCCGACCGGAAAGGGGACCGCGCGAAGGCCATTGAGCGTGCACGATGCGGGGTTCGTTCCGTGAGCTGTATCGGGGATCAGCACCTTCTTCGGGTCTCGGCCCTGAGCACGATGGTGGGCCTGGATCATCATCAACCCCGCGAGCTCGCCCTGCGCCCCTGCGGCCGGATGAAGCGAGACGCGATCCATTCCGCACACTTCGGCGAGGCCCTGCTCGAGACGCCACATCAGCTCGAGCGCCCCCTGCACTACGTCGTCCGGCATGTACGGGTGCAAATCTGCAAAGCCCGGCAAACGCGCCGCCCATTCGTTCACCTTGGGGTTGTACTTCATCGTGCAAGACCCCAGCGGGTACATCCCAGTGTCGATGCCGAAGTTCTGCTGGCTGAGCCGCACGTAATGGCGCACGGCTTCTGGCTCCGAAACCTCGGGTAACATCGGCGGGTTCTTTCTGGCCATCGACCCGAGCGCAGTCTTTGGATCGACGATTGGGAGGTCGTCGGTCGTCAACGATGCAGCGCTCCGATTCGGCGAGCCTTGCTCGAAGATCAACGGTGACTTGAAGGAAAGACCTGACGTAGCCGAGCGAGCCATGATGGACCTGTACCGGAAGCTAGTGTATTCGCCACGGCTCGCAAGCGATTACTCCGCGGCCTGTAGCGCATCGATGACCACGTCGATGGCATCGGGGTCCGTCTCCAGCCGGGTCAGATACGGCAACTCGCTACAAGGAGCTGCGACGTGATCGCGCACACGGGTGATCGCGCGGTATTGAACCGTCTCACGCAAAACGCGCCGTTTTCCGGCGATCGCGAGCCCTCGGATCTCCGCATGCTCGGGAAGCTGAGCGGGCAGGTCTTCGATCACCGAGTGCTCTTTTTCAGCGAAGAGCACGCGCAGGACGCGATTGATCACGAGTCGAAGGACGGAAATCTGTAGCTCTTTCGTGAGCGCTTTCGTGAGTTCGAGCGTCTCGCTTACCGGCATATACTCGGGGAGCGTCACGACGACCGCGCCTGCCTGCGCGGGGTCTTGAAACAGCTCTACGGCGCGGGCGGCATCGCGCCGCAAGATGCCAGGAGGCGCGACGCTTTTGATCACGAAGGGGACTCGAAGCATGTCGAGTGCATGACCGGTCGCAGGCGCGTCGAGGATCACGAGGTCGTAGTCCGGCTCTCCTCTCGGCGGTGAAGCATGATAGAAAGCCTTGCCCAGCATCGACCAGGCCTCGAGCCCCGGAGTTCCCTTCAAGAAAGCCCGGACGAGGCGACTGCCAAAGACGGCGTTGTAGACGGCGCGCACTCTGAGGATCATCAAGCCGTATTCCTCGAGGGCCGCATCCGGGGTCATGTTCACCGCGTCCAAGTTCTCACGCAGGGTGACAATCTCGGATTCGATCGGATCGGTGTCGAGAAGCTCACTAACGCGCTCTTTGCAGTTGACCATCGCGAGAAGGACCTTTTTCCCGCGGCGACTCGCGTCGAGCGCAAGCGCAGTCGCCACGGTGGTCTTGCCGACACCGCCCTTGCCGACCACGAACAAAAAGCGCCGGTCGAAGAGATCCATCAGCGCGGTCTTAGCGGCGCGCTGGAATCGCGGCAAACGGTCACCGTTGTTCCCGCAATTTCGGCTTGCGCGGAGGCTGACGCCCGTGCGGTCGCATGCTAGCGTCCGAGACCAGCATGAGGAAGAAGCGCATAAGACAGTCGGGCAGCGCCACCTTGTGGGGGCTCCTCTTGCTCAGCACCCTGGTGATATTCTGCGTCACGCTTTACACGATCTTCGTCGTCGCGCCTGTCGAAATGCAAATGGGCATCGTACAGAAAATCTTCTACTTCCACGTGCCAAGCGCTTATGCGATGTACCTCGGTTTCGGCGTTTCGGCGCTGGCCAGCATGGTGTACTTGATCAAGCGAGACCCAAAGTGGGATGCGCTCGGGGTCGCTGGTGCCGAGGTGGGCACGTTGTTCTGTCTCATCGTGCTTCTCACGGGCCCGCTTTGGGCACGAAAAGCTTGGGGCGTGTGGTGGACTTGGGACCCCCGGCTCACGACGACCCTGCTCGCAGGCATGATTTTCGCGGCTTACCTAGCGCTTCGCTCGATGGGGAATGCCGGTGAGGTCGAGAAACGTTTCGCTGCAGGATTGGCGATCTTAGGGTTGGTGGACCTCCCGCTGATCCATTACAGCGTGCAACGTTGGAGAGGCGTGCACCCGACGGTCATCACCGGCAAGGGTGGGGGCCTCGAGTCGGAGATGTACTGGGCACTCGGTCTGAGCTTTGTGGCGTTCACTGGTCTGGCCATTCTTCTGATTTGGGCGCGAGCCGTGATCGAGCGACAACGGGACGAAACCGCGCGTTTGCGATTCGAGCTGATGCACAGATGAGGGGGACGATATGCGAGCTTTGACTGTTGCGTTTCTGTTGATCACTACGATGCTCGTCGCTCCCGGGTTGCTTGCTCAGGACGAAACACCCAAACCGAGCTCTCCGAGCGAGCAAATCGAAGATCCCGCGGACGAGCGTGCAGCGCAGTTCGTGGGGGTGCGCGGTCCCGACGCAGAGCAAGTTTCGGGGGGCGCATTGCTGCTTGGGGCGTATGCAGTGGTGTGGCTTCTTCTGTTCGTCTTTTTGCTCCGAATGCGCGGCCTTCAAAGACAAACGGCAAACGAGCTTCAGAGGCTCAGCGCCGAGATCAGGGCGTCCGGTGGCCGATAATGCCTTCGATCGCTCACCTCATCTACATCCCGGGCATCTTGTTGGTAGGCTTTGCGTTCGGGTTTCGAATGGGAGCGCGCGCGGTCCGCGCCGAGCTCGAGCGCCGCGAACAAGAGCGACGGCGGTAGCAGCGACACTGATTCTACTGACGGGCGCGGGTGTCGGCGCAAAGCCGGATTCGCTCCCTCCTTTCGTCGGGACCACCGTCTCCCAAGATGCGCTCTTACAAATCCTAGCCAATTCTCGCTCGCGTCAGTTCAAGCCGATCGGACGTACCTCCGTCTTCTTCCGCATGCGCACGGAGTCTCGTTTAACCGCCGGTTACAAGGTCAAGAGCCGCAACCTAGAGCATGGCTACCGCTCCGAAATCGCCGCGTATCGCCTGAGTCGATTGCTCTTGTTGAACAACGTCCCGCCGACCATTTTTCGGCGCGCAACCCGCAAAGAAATCCGAGCGCGGTTCCACAAAGACAAACTCGAACGGTGGAGCTCAGTGCGGCGTTCGATCTGGTGGGAGGACGATGGGACCGTCGTCGGCGCTGCTTCGTATTGGATCAAGGGTGCGAGAAGGGGATTGGAAAAGCGCAGGCGGCAGTGGCAGAGCTGGCTTCGCATCGAGGGAACGATACCTCCGGGCAAGATCAGGCTCGCTCAGGACTTGTCCACCATGACGGTGTTCGATTTCCTGATCGGCAACTGGGACAGGTACAGTGGCGGTAACATTTTGACAGACCGGGAGCGGACCCGCGCTGTGTTGGTCGACCATGACCACGCATTTTTGGGCATGAATGAAAAGCTGTACGGGAGGCTCCTCGGAGATCTCACAAGGATTGAGCGCTTCTCCAAGGGGTTGGTCGATCAACTCGTCGTGCTCGATCTCGACGCCATCCAGCATGAACTCGCACGAGACCCAAGTCACAGCTCGCAGCCGCTCTTGACCGATCCCCAGATCGCGGCACTTCTGGACCGACGCGCGACGATTCTCTCGTACATCGCAGCGTTGGTCGAGGAGCACGGTGAAGACAAAGTGCTCGTCTTTCCATGAGTTGTTCGCCGTGATAGGGATGTGTCGTGGCAAAGCCCGATGTAATCGATGCGGCTGTAATGGGGCACGCGCTTGGTCTACTCGTTCACGACCTTCGCAATCCCGCTGCGACGATCAGCGCCAATGTCGATTTCCTTCAGGAAGTAGGTTTGTCGGAAATCGATTCGATGGAGGCTCTGCAAGACGTGAAGCTAGCCGTCCGCGAGCTGCGTCGAGGGCTCGACCTTCTCGCCTGGATTAGCCGATGGCTCACAGGCCATGTTCCCCTCGAGGCTGCAAACGGCGATGTCGGCGTTTTCATCCGGCGACTCGAGCATGAGGAAACGCCGGTCCCCGTCAAAGTAGAAATCGACGACGCCGGTCAGTTATACGCGCAAGGGGCTCAAGTCGCGGTAGAGGTCGTCGACCTGTTGCTTCACAACACGCGGGCGAACGCACCGGATACCACCGCAACGGTTCGAGTCTACGAGGAGAGCCACCGAGTCGTCATCGAAGTCCAGGATTCCGGCGAAGCCATCGCTCCAGAGCTTCGTGATAAGGCCTTTACGCTCGAGGGACAGAAAGACCTCAAAGGACGGCTCGACGGGCGATATGGGCGTTTCGTCGGCTTGTTCGCTGCCGCCGTCGTGCTCGATGGCGTTGGCGGCTCGATCGAGGCAGACGGCGAGAAAGGCGCTGCGGTCTTCAGGATTCGGCTCCGCCAGGCTCGCCCGACGCGTCCGCCTTCGTCTTGAATGTCCCGCGGAGCTCTTCGAGGCGCTGCCGAATGCGCGCCTCGAGACCTGCGTCGTGCGGCCGATAGTAGCGACGCCCGACGAGTCGATCTGGCAAATAAGTCTCACCCGGGCTGTGACCGCCTTCGTCGTGCGGGTAGCGGTACCCTTCGCCGTATCCCCATGACTGCATCGCCTTGGTCGGCGCGTTTCGGAGCTTGAGAGGCACGGGTAGGGCGCCGAGCTCCCGGACATCGACCTGAGCCGCCTTCCATGCCTTGTAAGAAGCATTGCTCTTCTGGGCGCTTGCGAGATAGAGACAGCACTGGGCCATTGCAAAGATCCCTTCGGGCATCCCGAGCCTTCGAAACGCGGCGTCGGCGCTCACGGCCAGCTCAAGCGCCTGCGGATCGGCATTGCCGATGTCCTCGCTCGCAAAGATCAGCATGCGGCGCAAAACGAAGAGAGGGTCTTCCCCGGCTTCCAGCATGCGCATCATCCAATAGATAGCGGCGTCTGGATCGCTTCCACGCATCGATTTGATAAACGCGCTGATCACGTTGTAATGCTCTTCGCCAGACTTGTCGTAAAGCAGGGTCTGCGTGGCGAGCGCTTCTTGGACAATCGGTACCGTCACCCGCTCGACGCCCGCGGACTGCGCGTAGTCACTCGCAAGCTCCAGGGCCGACAGAGCTCGACGTGCATCGCCGCGCGCGTTTTCAGCGATGGCAGCGATCGCATCGTCATCGACTTGGTGGGGCACGTGCCCAACGCCACGCACGTCATCTTGCAGGGCGCGCTCCACCAGGCCTCGCAGGTGACTCGTTTCGAGCGGTTTCAGGTCGAACACGCGTGTGCGCGACAATAGTGCGGAGTTGACCGCAAAGGACGGATTTTCGGTCGTCGCTCCGATGAGCGTGACGGTGCCGTTCTCCACGTGGGGCAGAAGAGCGTCCTGCTGCGCTTTGTTGAATCGGTGGATTTCGTCGATGAATAAGATCGTCTTCTTCGCGTAGTAGTTCTTCTGCTCTTTTGCTGCCGCGATGATCTTACGCAGCTCGGGCACCCCGCCGAGCACCGCGCTGAAAGGAACGAAAATCGAGTTGGTCTCGTTCGCGATCACGTGCGCGAGCGACGTCTTTCCAGTCCCCGGAGGCCCCCACAGAATCATCGAGGGAATACGATCGGACCGAATCGCACGAGCCAGGATGTGCCCATCTCCGAGCAGATGCTCTTGGCCCACGACATCTTCCAGCCGTTTGGGACGCATGCGGTCTGCGAGTGGCGAGCTCGACTCGGATTGGCGCTCGAAGAGGTCCACGCGGCTACTTATAGCTCACCGAAGGATTCGGAGTCTCTTCGGCCCTTCACCTTCCGGTGCGGCTTCGCTCCCGCCGCGCTCAAAGTGCTCTCGCGCAATCCGCTCAGCCAACGCGTCCGCGATGCTGGAAAACGCCTGAGCCACCGCAGAGGAGGGCTCCGCCTGCACCACTGGAGTTCCTCGGTCTCCCCATTCGCGCACCTGAGGGTCGAGCGGGACTTGGCCGATCAGCGGCGCCTCGGCGAACTCCGCGACGCTCTGACCGCCACCACGCCCAA
The DNA here is from genome assembly GCA_041581895.1 of Polyangiales bacterium. Lineage (GTDB taxonomy): Bacteria > Myxococcota_A > Polyangia > Polyangiales > Houyiibacteriaceae > SG8-38. The sequence goes on from JBFICQ010000054.1 coordinate 9,176, forward strand.
ACAGCTCGTGGATGACGCCCGCGCTATCGACGAAATGGCTCATGTTCTCGACGACACCCAAGATGGGGACATTGAGCTTTCGACACATCGATACGGACTTGTAGACGTCTTGCAACGCGACTTCTTGCGGCGTCGTCACGATGAGCGCGCCGGTAATGCGCAAGCGTTGCGCTAGAGTGAGCGCGACGTCTCCCGTCCCGGGTGGCAAGTCGAGAATCAAATAGTCGAGGCCGCCCCAATCAACGTCGCTGATGAACTGCTGAAGCGCGCCGTGCAGCATCGGGCCACGCCAGACCACCGCCTGCTTGGGGTCTTCGAGCAAGAACCCGATGCTCATTAGCTTGATGCCGAATCGCTGCAGCGGTTGGATTCGCTTTCCGTCTTTCGATGTCGGATGCCCCTCGATCCCCAGCATCGTTGGCAGTGAGGGCCCATAGATATCCGCGTCGAGAAGCCCAACCCTCGAGCCCAGGCGCCGAAGGGCCAGCGCCAAGTTGGCGGCGATGGTGCTCTTGCCGACGCCGCCTTTGCCGCTCATCACGAGGATGACATTTCGAACGTCGGGGATCGGGTCGGTACTGGTGGTCTCGCGCGTCGGTACGTCGACTGTGAGCTCTACCTCGACGAATCCGACATCGAGGGGCTCGAGCGCTTGAACAACGCGCTTGCGTATAGTTTGTCGAATTTCCTCGGAAGGAGAGCTTACCTTGATTTTCGTCCAGACACGTCCGTCTTCGACCCGAACATCGAGGAGGGTCCCCAGCTCGCTGAGGGGTTTCTGAAAAATTGGATCTTCGACTTGGCGAAGTGCGCTGGTCACTGCTTCGAGGGTGGGGGACCCCATGAGAACCTCCGAGTCCGGGAAACCAAAATCTACTAAGGCGGCAGTTTCATGCCGTCAAGGTGGACAAACTTCGGGTAGCCCAACATGGGCGGTTATCCTGCTGTGGTGTCGGTTTGGGAAAAACGATGGGCCATTCCACTGGCGATTTTCGCCGCGTCTTCGGCTGTCTACTGCGTAACCTCTGGCGAGCGCCTTTTTTCCCCGTCGCCAAACAATCATTACGTGCATCTGGCGCAAGCGTGGCTCGACGGACGGCTGGATTTGGAGGGAAGCCCTCCAGGAACGAACGATTGGGCGTGCTTTGACCGGGAGGAACGCGCAGCGTGTCCTTCGGGTCGGTTTTCGTTTACTGGCGAAGAAGCGGAAAGGTACCGTTGGCACGTATCGTTCCCACCCTTGCCCGCGATCCTCTTGTCGCCACTCGTGGCTGTCTTCGGGCTTGCAACGTGGGATCGCTTGTTCTGGGCCTTGTTCGCGGGACTCGCCCCGGCGTTCCTGTTCTTGGTCTTGCGTTTAGTTCGTGAGTCTGGCCGGAGTGGCCGCACCGTTCGCGACGATCTTCTCGTCACGGCATTGTTCGCGGTTGGCTCGGTGTACTTCTTCGTGGCGGTGCAAGGAAGTGTCTGGTTTGCCGCACACGTCGTGGCGACCGCGGCGATCTGCCTCTATCTGTCGTTTTCGTTCGAGGCGCGTCGGCCAGCATTCGCGGGGTTGATGTTGGGGTTGGCGTTCCTCAGTAGACCGGCGACGCTCCTGCTCGCACCGTTCTTCCTACTCGAAGCAATTCGTAGGTCACGCAGGCCGGATAAGGGGTCTTACTCGCTTGCCTCGCTTGCGGGGTTGCTCGGACAGTTCGGGCTTCCGCTCGCGGTGTTGGTGCTCTTGGCGATGTGGCACAACTTCGCGCGCTTCCACGACCCATTCGAGTTCGGCCATCGCTTTCTGCAGATTCGCTGGCGGTCGAGGATTGAAACCTGGGGCTTGTTCGACCTTCACTATCTCAAACGCAACCTCACGGTGTTTCTGGCGTCGTTGCCGTGGCTCTACGCGTCGAGTCCTTTCGTTCGGATCAGCAGGCATGGCCTCGCCTTGTGGTTTACGACGCCGAACCTCTTGTGGAGTTTGTGGCCCAAGCGCTTCGACGCGACCATCGCTGCTCTCTGGGCAGCCGTGATCCCAACGTCCCTCTGCACGCTGCTCTACCAGAACACGGGCTGGATTCAGTTCAGCTATCGGTTCTCGCTCGACTATCTGCCTTTGATCTTCCTCGTCATCGCGCTCGGCAAGCGCCGTTTTGGTCCTGCGTTCTTGGCATGCGCCGTATTTTCAGTCGTCGTGAACACCTTTGGGGCCGTGACCTTCGATCGCTATCCGCAGTTCTACGATGCCGACCCCACTCAAGAGGTCATTTTCAAACCGGACTAGGCTACGATCGTTCTTCTGCGTCGATGAGCTCACGCGCGAGGGTGCTCGCTGGGCCGTGGGGATGCAGCACACGTTCTAGGCCCGCGCGGCCAGCGGCTTGACGAAGGGCCTTCAATTCCTCGAGAGCTTGCTCCCGTTGATCTTGGCCCGCGAGAATGTGTGCCCTCACGAGCCGATGAGACGCTTCGAGCGAGGGGTTACCCGAGGTACCCTGACCTCGCAGCTTGGCTTGCGCCGCTTCCGGCTTTCCCCGTACCGCGAGAAGCAGCGCCTCCATGGCGACCAACCAGATCTCGATTGATGGCTCCGCAGGCCTCGGGATGCTGCCGATCGCTTCCTCCGCGGCCTCGAGCTCATCAAACTGCAGCTGGCACGTCGCGAGCGCTTGGTTTCGGAGCACCGCTTGTGCTGGAGTCAGGCCTTGCTCGTCGATGCTCGAAAGCCCTGCTCGCGCATCCTCCCACAGAGACGCTTGCGTCAATGGGCCGGTGGACATGAGGACGAGGGCGATGTGCCGATCGGTGTCGTGCTTTTTCGCGCGATCGAGCATTCGTCGGAGCGCCCGGAGGGCTGTGGGCTGCGCGTCCTCTTCGGCGAGTCGCTGACACAAGACGGACAGACCCCGCACATGCCGCATTCGACGAGCCGAGTTCAATAAGAGAAGGAAGCCCGCGAAAGCTCCAATGCCGCCCGCCACCACATCGACCTCGCCGGGAGTGAGCGTGGTCGTCCTTAGAACAAACCCAGCGATCGCGCCGATGAGCAGTACGGTGAGCACGGACCCGGCAAAAGACACGAGGACCGTGCTGATCGACAGCAGGCCAAAGGGTACTCCCCACGTGAGCGCGCGCACCACTGGGGCCACAAGCCCTACCACAAGCGCCGCGATCAACGTCGTGGCCATCGTTCAGGGTGAAGTCTCGGAGCGATAGGCGTAGTAGTGTTTCAACACTCGGCGCACATAGCGCTGGGTCTCTTGGTAGGGTGGAATCCCCTCGTACTTGTCCACCGCTGCCTCCCCGGCGTTGTATGCAGCAACCGTCAGGATCAGGTCTCCCTTGAAACGATTCGCGAGAATGCGAAGGTAACGGGCGCCACCGAGGACGTTTTGCCGAACGTCGAATGGGTCGGAAACTCCCATCGAGCGTGCTGTCTTGGGCATCAGCTGCATGAGACCCATCGCGCCGGCACGACTGACGACGGTAGGGTTGAAGTTGCTCTCCACGCGCATGACTGCACGGATGAACGACTGAGGAAGTTGATAGAGCTGCGCGGCTTCGGTGATCAGGTTGTTGTACCGCGTGTAGCGCGCGGGATCCTTGGCGGCTTTCCGCGTGGCGTGTTTCGATGTGCCGCGGGCCTTCCTAGTACTGCTTTTGGCTCTAGACTTCTTACTCGCCCGGACGACGACCTGGCAGCGGCCGCCTTGCTCTCGGACGTTCGTATAGTGCTGCGTTCCGTCAGCTCGTTTGCACCGGTAGATATCGGCGTCCGCCGACGCGGCCGTGCACAGTACGACATACGCCATGACCACTGCCAATCGCACGGGAAACCGCATCAGCACGAAGTGTATCTCCCACTGCCAAGACGCGCCAAAACCCGTCCTCCGCGCTTGCGTTGCGCCGTCTTCGGCGCATCATTGGGCCTCGTATGTCGTCCCCGACCTTTTTCGAGGGCCCAGAGAAGAAGCTCGAGCTGGTCGTTACGCCGGACTCGGCGTCGCTGCGGTCTCTTGGAGCCGAGACCTGGCGGGACGTCGTCCGTGCAGCGAGGGCAGAGGTCGTCTCCGTGATGCGAAACGATTACTGCGATGCCTACCTCCTGTCCGAGTCGAGCCTGTTCGTTTTCGATGACTACTGCGTGATGATCACGTGTGGCCTGACGACTTTGGTCGATTCGGTCGAGCGCTTGCTCCAGAGTATCCCGCTGGATTCGATCGCGCTCCTCATTTACGAGAGAAAGAACGAGCACTTTCCGGAACGCCAGCCAGCGACGTTTCTCGAGGACGCGCGACGCCTGAAAGCCATGATTCCCGGTCGCGCGCTTCGCTTCGGAGATGAGCACGGCCATTACGTACAGCTGTTCCATACGACTCGTGCTTTCGTCCCCGAAACGACCGATCCGACGATCGAGATCTTGATGCATGGCATCGATGAACGCGTCGCAGCGCAGTTCAGGATGGCCGAGGTGTCGGACGATCGTTCGTTGGCCGTTGCGCTTGGCCTGGACAGTGTGCTCCCGGGGTTTGACACATCCGAACATGTCTTCGAGCCCGCCGGTTATTCCCTAAATGCCCTTCGCGGCGAGGAATACTACACACTTCACGTCACCCCGGAGGAGATGGGCAGCTACGTCAGCTTCGAAACGAACCGCGATTTCGGGAGCGATCTGACGGGCTTAGTGGGAGCGATCGTCGAGCTCTTTCGACCTAGAGCATTCGATGTCGTCACCTTCTTGCCGGAGGGTGGGCCCAAGTTGAAGCTGGCCGGTTACGAGCTGGGCGACCACGTGGTTCGAAGCCTCGGAGGCTATCGCGTGACGTATCTGCAGTATTACATCCCGCCGAGCGTGCCCCGTGCCCCTTACGAGCTGCCTCTGTAATCCCCTACTACAACGACGTACAACACTTCTCGTTCCCCTGATAGACTGGCGTGTTCATGCGAACCGAATGTGAGTATTTGGTGTTGGGCAGCGGAGTCGCGGGCTTGAGCTTCGCGCTCGAGGCATCCCGGCATCGCAAGGTCACGATGGTGACCAAGCGCAGTCGGACCGACTCGGCGACCAATTGGGCGCAGGGCGGTATTGCGGCGGTGCTCGATCCCGCTGACTCCTTCGAGGCGCATGTGGAAGACACCCTGAGTACCGGTGGGGGCCTCTCGCGTCGCGCGATCGTCGAAATGGTAGTTCAGGACGGCCCGAGACGAATTCGGGAGCTCATGGAGCTCGGGGCCGAGTTCAGCCGCGACGAACAGAGCAAGTCGCTCGATCTGACCCGCGAGGGTGGGCACAGCGCACGTCGTGTCGTCCATGCCGGAGACATCACTGGCGAAGAGGTGCAGCGCGTCCTCGTCGAGGCAGCGGCGGCTGCTCCCAACATCGAGATTTGCGAAGATCACATGGCCATCGATCTCGTTCAGACTCGCGGCCGCGATGGTTCGTCTCGAGTCGTTGGCGCGTACGTCCTCGACGAAACCTCCGGCGACGTCAAGACCTTCCTCGCCGAGGAAACCATTCTGGCTACCGGAGGTGCCGGGAAGGTCTATCTCTACACTTCGAATCCCGATGTAGCGACGGGAGATGGTGTGGCGATGGCGTATCGTGCCGGCGCCGAGATCGCGAACATGGAGTTCTTTCAGTTTCACCCGACTTGTCTCTTTCACCCGGAGGCAAAGAGCTTCCTGATCAGCGAGGCACTCCGCGGGGAGGGAGGCATTCTTCGCTTGCGCGATGGCACCGCCTTCATGACGGCGCACCACGAGATGAAAGATCTCGCGCCTCGCGACATCGTGGCTCGCGCCATCGACTACGAGATGAAGCGCACCGGGGACGAATGCGTCTATCTAGACATGACGCACGAGCCGGCGTCGTATCTGGTCGAACGGTTTCCCAACATCCACGCCCGATGCCTTCAGTACGGTTTCGACATGACCAAGGCACCGATTCCGGTCGTGCCCGCGGCGCACTACATGTGCGGTGGAGTCGTGGTCGATGACGAGGGTCGCACTACGCTTGGGGGTCTTTGGGCCGTCGGCGAGGTGACGTGCTCGGGGCTCCATGGCGCGAATCGGCTCGCGTCCAACTCGTTGCTCGAGGGGCTCGTCTACGGTCATCGCGCGGCAACCGCAGCGCATGCACGGTTTACCGAGCTCGACGTCGCGTTCGAGGCAGTGCTTGACTGGGACGTGGGCCAAGCCGTGCCGAGCGACGAAGCAGTCGTCGTTACCCAGAACTGGGACGAGCTTCGACGCTTCATGTGGAACTATGTAGGCATCGTTCGCACCGACAAGCGCTTGCGTAGAGCCGCCCGCCGCATCGCCATGCTCCAGGAGGAGATTCGAGAGTACTACTGGGCCCACCTGGTAAATCGCGACATGTTGGAGCTGCGAAATATTGCCGACGTCGCAGAGCTGATCATCCGTTGCGCCGAGGCTCGCAAAGAAAGCCGTGGGTTACATTACAATCTCGACTACCCGCACGCCGGTGAGGAATGGCGCGGCGACACTCGCGTCGCTCGAGGCGTGCCACCGCGTATCGCACACGAGTAGGCCTTTGCCCTTGCTGACTGCTATCTTGGAGGAGTGCCCTTTTCGGGCCTTCTTACTTGCGGGGAAAAATGCGTTTCCTTCTTATTTCGGCGATCGTCGCCCTATTCTTATTTTCCACCACCAATCTGCAGGCACAGAGCTCACCGGCGCGCGAGGCGCAAATAGCGCAGGCGAAGAAAGAGTTCGCCTCAGGCACCAGGACCTACCAGGATGGCGAATTCGAGGCAGCGCTCGCTCACTTTCGCCGAGCGTACGAGCTCACCCACAGCCCTGACCTACTCTACAATATCGCGACGGTTTCGGACCGAATGCGCCGCGACGAAGAGGCGCTTGAGGCCTACGAGGGATACATCGAGGCAAGGCCGAATTCACCCGACCGAGAACACGTCCGGGGTCGAATCAAAGCCCTGAAGCACGCGATTCGCGCCAAGCAGCAGGCTGAGCT
>JBFICQ010000055.1:0-16128 GCA_041581895.1 Polyangiales bacterium
AAACGCTCGGGGATCTTGGGCTCGAAATCAGCGAAGACGTTCAGGTCCGTTTGAATCGTCGTTCGAGTGGTGAGGTCGTTGGCGTACCGGCCTTCCCAGTGAAAAGTCTCGCCGTCCGCTACCTCGAGCCCGGTCGTGTCGATGCCTCGAGCCCGGAGCATGTCGACCGCTTCTCTCGGGAAGTCCTTTCCAACGACCCCAACCAACCGCACCGCCGCCAGTTGACACGCTGCTAGGGACGCGTAGGTGGCCGAGCCACCGAGGATGCGGGCGTGGGAACCCAGGTGGTTGTGAATTGTATCGAATGCGACCGAGCCGACGACGAGAAGCGAGGACATGGAACCCTTCAATGGATGTATTGGCCGATTAGTGGCCGCAGCTTTTCGCGCGCCACCTCAGAAATCGAGTCTGGGTTTGTGATCAGTGCGCCAGCCAGAGCCGACGTAGCAGGGCGACCTTTGGGGTCAGGCACGGTCCTAGCGAGCTCGGCGATGATCTTTTTGGCTTTCGCGACATTTTCGTTCATGACCGCGATCACTGCTTGGACGGTCACCGCATCGTGTGCATCGTGCCAGCAGTCGTAGTCCGTCGCCATCGCGAGGGTGGCGTAGGGGAGCTCCGCCTCTCGCGCGAGGCGCGCCTCGGGCATGTTGGTCATCCCAATCACGGATACACCCCACGACCGGTAGAGTAACGACTCGGCACGCGTCGAGAATTGCGGGCCCTCGATGCAGAGGTAAACGCCACCGCGATGTAGTTGCGCCCCCGTGGCCTCTACGGCGGCCGCCAACGCCTCCGCTAGTTGGCTGTCGACGGGCTCTGCGAACTCGACGTGGGCGACGACTCCGTCGTCTTCGAAAAAGGTGTCGGTGCGATGTCTGGTGCGGTCGATGAACTGATCAACGATGACCATGTCGCCAGGTTGGATGTCGTTCTGCATCGAGCCGACGGCCGAGACGCTGAGGATTTGCTCTGCGCCGGCCATCTTCAAAGCGAGGATGTTCGCTCGGTAATTGATTCGGTGGGGCGGAGTCCGATGCCCGCGGCCATGTCGCGGAAGAAACAGGAGTCTGGTGCTCCCGAGGGTTCCCGCAACGATCGCATCGGAGGGCTTGCCAAATGGAGTCGTCGTCTCGAGCTCGTCGACGTCCATCAGCCCCTCGAGCTCGTAAAGCCCGCTGCCGCCGATCACACCCAAGGTACGCTCGATGTTGCTCATCTCAGCCCGGGCACGCTCGTACCATGTTGGCCCCGAAGCGTCGAACCCCTGGTCATTGGTAGGCCTGGCGCATGACTACGAAGGTCTCGACGTCGCCTTTTCGAAAGACGTCGAGCTGCACGCTCGAGCCGACTGGACCCCGAAGGTGCTCGACGATTTCCTGGTAGGTCATCTCGCGCACCGGCTTTCCGTTGATCGAGAGGATCACGTCGTCGGCCTGCAAGCCCGCCAGGGAGGCTGCGCCGCCGGGTGGCGCATCGATCACCCGAAGCCCACCGCCCTCCGAGTAGGCCAGGCGGGCGTGGATACCGCCGGTCGGCTGTCCACGGCTGCCTCCCCCACAGCCTGCCAGAACCAACGAGGCGACGATCCAAACCATTGCTGGTCTCCGGTGTGGTTTCATGCCCCGCACCGACATAGCGGGCCTTGCGGCGAGCGCAAACGTTCAGTTTGCGACAATTGACACAATTGGGGGTCGGAGTACCATTCGTTAACCCCTTGAAACTGTACGCGAAACTGCATTCGGGTCGACGACATGTATAAGCTCGTGATCTCGGACGACGAAGGTCAGACCACCGTCGTTCCGCTTCTCCGCGATCAGATCACGATCGGCCGTCAGGAGGGCAACACGATCCGCCTCACCGAGCGCAACGTCTCCCGGAATCACGCGCGCCTGGTGAAACGCAAGGGGTCTTACATCATCGAAGATCTCGGCTCTTACAACGGGGTGACGGTCAACGGTCAACGAGTCAAAACCGCTGCGCAGTTGTCGTCGGGCGACCAAGTCGGCATCGGTGACTACGAGCTCGCCCTGCAATCCGACACGGCCCCGGTGGTGGTCAGCGCGCCTACGTTTGCCGCCGACAGCACGCCGCCGCCGCGGCTCGTCGTGCTCAATGAGCCGGCTGCCGGCGCCGAGTTCTCGTTGAACAAGCCGATCATGCGGATTGGTCGAGATGAGCGGCTCGATATCTGGATCAATCACAAATCGATTTCCCACGAGCACGCGGAGATTCAGCTCTCGGAAGGGGCCGTGACGGTATTCGACCTCGAAAGCGCAAATGGGGTGCGCGTCAACGGAAGCGACACCAAGCGCGCGATTTTGGAGTCGGGAGACGTCCTCGAGCTCGGCGCGGTGAGCTTTCGGTTTGTGATGCCGCAGGGGACGCATACCCTCCAGCAGCTCCCGACCGAGGCACCCGAGCCCCCAGCTCCGTCCCCCAAACACAGGCCGCTTTTCGTCGTAGCGGTTCTCGGTCTCCTCATCTTGGCGGGGGCTGGCGCAATCCTGGTGACCATGCGCGAGGAGACCATCAACGTGCCCCGGACCAGTGTCTACGTGGCGCCGCCGGTTGTCGAAGTCGAGCAGCCAGAATCGACACTCGAGCCCCCGGTCGGGCTCGCACTTCAGGAAGGGACGGCCACCGAGGAACCGGTTCGCGATGCACCCGTGCCCGACGAGCTCGAGCCGATCGAAGAGCCCCAAGAGTGGGAAGAGCTTCTCGTGCGCGCCCAATCCAAGCTCTCGCGTGGACAGATCGATGCGGCCTACGAAATCGCGAGCGAGCTACCGGAGGACAGCGTGCTTCGAGATACGCCGGAGTTTGGAGAGATTCGCTATCGGTACGTGCAGGCCCACATCTCGGCCGCCGAGAAGGCGCTCGGCGATGGTGATGCGGAGCGAGCGAAGCAAGAGGTCCAGCGCGTGCTCGGGCTGACAGGCATCACCTCGAAACAGCAACGGGATGCGCGACGTTTGCTGAGTCAGGCACGCCGACCGCCCCTGCGAGAGCCTCCCGAGCCTTCGGAGCCCCGTGTGAGCCCGGAGCAGGCTTTGGCTCAAGCTCACCGGTGCGTGGCCAACGGGGACAACGCGTGCGTCATTCGGGCCCTCGAAGGGGGACAAGCACGGAGTCCGGCGGCTCTCGCGCTCCTGATCGAGACCTATCGCGCCATGGACGACCTCCCTGCCGCCCGAAGGCACATGCGGGCCTTCGTGGAGCGCTACCCCGACAACCCGAGGACGCCGAGATACCGCCAAATGCTGACCTCCGAGTGATGCAGGGGTGCAGAATCGTTGATTAAGAGGGCCTCTCCATGACAAACTGAGAGCGGGGTGTTCGGGGGAGCACAGAGCAACGGGGGACCGCTCGCGCGCTGCGCGTGGCTGTTGACCCTCGCGCTCGCCGTCGCAGGCGCACCGCGAGCAGCGGACGCCCAAGATGCGCGCCTCACCGAGGGCGGGATGGATCTGCATCTCTTCCGGCCCTCGGTCGACACCCGTGGGTACTTCAACGTGAACGGGGCCGGGGTGCTCCCGCACAAGAAGTTCAGCTTTGGGCTGGCGATGGACGCCGGTTTTGGCATTCTCCGATACAACGGTTTCGAATCAAACCCCAACGTACTGGCTCTGGAGCAAAACCGCGAGAGCCGCATTTCGCGTCAATCCTTTACGGGGAACTTCGTATTCAACTTTGGGATCGTGGACCGGTTGGTGGTCGGGATCATGTTTCCAATCACCTTCTTTCGAGGCGACGCCGTGCAAACGCCGGATCGCGGAGGGAGCTGTCTCACCGCCGGCACCGGGTGTCTCTACAACCAGGGCGATGCCCCCGAGGGTCTGCGATCGCAGGGCATTGGCGATCTGCAGCTCCACGTGAAGGCCCGGCTCTTCAGCATCCGTTGGTTTGGAATCGCAGCGATCCTTCGAGCGCAGTTTCCGACCGCCAAGACCGATCAGTTCGCCGGCGAGCCTGGAGTGGGGCTTTGGCCCACGGTAGTGTTCGAGTTCGAGCCGCATGAAAAGATCCGGCTTGCGCTCGAGGGGGGCTATCGTTGGAACTCGGGAACCGGGGCCACATTCATTTGGGATGGGCGCTCCGAGCCGGGCGTCGGCGTCCCACCAGGAACCGCAACCGATCCCGTCGACACGGGCGCGGGCAATCGGTTCACCTACAACGACCTGATCACATTTGGCTTCGGCGCGAGCTTCCGGATCGCGCGGTCGCTCGACCTCGTGCTCGAATACTACGGAACTCAGATCGCCCAAGAAATCGGGACAAAAGGCACGCTCTCGATGGAGGCCCTCGGCGGATTCAAGTACTTCGTGGCGGGCAACAGCTTTCTCTTTTTTGGCGCCGGCGCGGGCATTCCAAAGACGGGTTTCCAAGCGTCCAACATCCGTGCCCTGCTGGGAATCAGATATGAGCCGGCTGTCGAGGATAGAGACGGCGATGGCATTGTCGACGACAAAGATGCCTGTCCTGACGACCCCGAAGACAAAGATGGGTTCGAGGACAACGACGGCTGTCCCGATCTCGACAACGATGGCGATGGAATCCTCGATGTCGACGACGCGTGCCCGCTCGTGAAGGAAGATTACGACGGCGATCGCGATGAAGACGGATGCCCCGAAGGTCGCGAGGGCGATCGTGACGGTGACGGAATTCCCGACGACGTCGATGACTGTCCAGACGTACCCGAGGACTTCGATGGCTTCCAAGACGAAGACGGGTGTCCAGATCCCGACAACGACGGCGATGGTATTCCCGACGAAAGCGATCTCTGTCCGAACGATCCGGAGGACGTCGACGGTTTCCAAGACGAGGACGGATGTCCGGATCCCGACAACGATGGTGACCGCATCTTGGATGTCGATGACGCTTGTCCCAACGACCCGGAGACCTACAACGGGCACGAGGACGAGGACGGTTGTCCCGACAAAGGCTTGGTGATCGTCGAGGACACGCAGATCACGATTCTCGAGAAGATCTACTTCGAAACCGACAGTGCGATCATCAAGCCCCGAAGCTTCCCGCTCTTGGATGCGGTGGCGGCGACCCTGAACGGCAACCCGCAGATCACCCTCGTCGAGATCCAAGGCCATGCCGACGAGCGGGGCAGCGACAAGTACAACATCAAGCTCACGCGGGCCCGGGCGGCCTCGGTGCTCGATGCACTCATCCAGCGCGGTGTATTGACGGATCGGCTGCGATCGGCGGGCTACGGCGAGCGTTGCCCCGTGGATCCCAAGCACAACCCGTCGGCTTGGGAGAAAAATCGCCGCGTCGAGTTCAAGATCATCGAAACCGACGCCGGTCCGACCGGAGTTGAGGTAACATGTCCGCGGGGCCGTTCCTTGGTGCCGAGGTGATATGTCGCGCGAGCGCTTCGTCGAACTGATGACGCCTGCACTGACCCGCTTCAGTCAGGACCTCAAGTCTGTCTTGCGAATCGTCGAAGACCCCGAAATCGACGACGAGAGCAGAATCGTGGCGGCCGGCGGTCTTCTGCACGTGATCTCTTCAGCTGGGGCGATTCCGGGAGTTCGCGGCGTGCTCAGGTACTTGGGCGACGTGCTCGTGATCCGTTTGATGCTCGATCGCGTCCGAAAAAGCTCGCCGGAGACTTTCGAGCGCTACATCGCCGAGTCGCCCGAAATGTTGGAGCCGCTCTCCGATGAGCTCGACGCCATGCGTGCCTACCTCGGTGATCGCGTTCACGTTCTCGAAGAGGTCGTCGACAAGTTCCCAAAGCTCCAGCATCAAGGACATCAGGCTGCTCGATGCATCGGCGACACCGAATCGAGCAACTGGCTCTACGACGCCGTTCAAGAAGCGCTAATCGACGAAATCGAGTTCGACGACGACGACGTCGTGCGGGAGCTGAAGCACGTGGACCAGATTCTCGATCCGCTCTCCGCCCGTCTCGGTCGCTGAGGAATCGGTTCGCTTGGTCGATCCCACACTATCGCCTAGGCCGCTTCCCGCTGGCCTTCCGTGATCTCGCGGAGAAGCCACGAGCCCTTCGAAGCCTTGACGGGTTTGGTGGGCGTTTGGCAGCCAAGGGCTCGAACCAAGCTCATCGTTTCGGGTTTCCAATCGACCAGCCTTCCCATTCGGCCGTCCGCGCTTCGGAAGTCGGGCTCGAGGCGGATTCGTCGCCTGGCGAGGTCGTCCGCATCGGACTGAGTTCGCGTCTCCACGAGAAGCATCACGCGGCGGTGCGCGACGAAGCCGATGATCCGAGTAGTGACCACGAAAGCGAGGCTCAGAAGGCCCGCTCGCTCTGCGGGAAGAAAGACCCGACACCTCGGAGCGACAGGCCCGCAAACCTCCCAGCGGAAGCTCATGGATGGCGCTTCGGAAGGAAGTCGCAAATCCAGGACGAACTTACGAAGCTCCTCGGCAGACTCTTCGGCTGTTGGCAATGCGTGCAGACGGGTTCCCGTGAAGAAGACCGGCAGCAGCAGGAGGAGCGCGAGCGGTTGATCGAGCAGGACCGCAACGAAGAACGCAGCTCCAAGGATGAGCAGCCCAATTGCGGTGGTCCCATCGAGGAGATCTGCGGGCAGGATCGCTCGCACAGGTAGGTTCTTGGGCGTGGTCGGGCGCCACGTTCGGTCGGGTAGGGGCGTGTTGGGTCGGATGGGGCGGTGCAGCGCGAAGACGAACAACGGAATTGCGCAGATGATGTCGTGGGGGACCAGCCAGACGCTGAGGACCAGGATTGCAAGGGTTGCCACTAGAGTCACCGCCCAAGAGGAGCGCGCGACTAGGCTCTCGTGTCCGATCCGTAGCTCAATCGACCGACGCTTGAGGAGAACGAGACCTGCCAGCAGTGCGACTGCCCAGGGCAAGGGGGCGCGCTCCTCGACGTCGAGAGGCCGAAACCCCGAGGGAGCGGGCTCATCGGGTGCGGCAGCGGGCAGGGTCAGCGCGTTCTCGGGGACTTCGAAGATCAGTTTCCAGGGGGTGTGTCTTGGAAGGTGGATCCGCCGCCATTGGAGTTGGGTGACGCTTCGCCTGTTCGTCACGCTGAGCTCGACGCCCGGGCCCAGGTCCCGAAGCTCCTGGGGAACGAATGCCCCCGTCGGCGCGCGAATATCGACCGAGACGTCGTGAAGGCCGGTTTCCCAAGCCGGAAGCGTCCAAGCAAGCCGGACGCGGTCACTGTCGGCTCCGCCCAGCGGTCGAGCTTCGCCTTGAGTCCGATATCGGACCACCGCGCGATACTCCCCTTTGCGCGGTGCGCCCCTGCGCTCGAACGAGAGTCGAATGAGGCCGTCTTCGGTGATCTCGGCTTGCGGTCGATAGACCTCGCCGTCGGCGGCGAAGAGGTAGGGAGGCCTTCGCCGATCGAGCTCGACGCCGGGTCCGACGCCGGCCAGCTCGAGCTGATGCAGCCAGCCGGCCTGAACCTCCACGTCGAGCTTGAGCAGCACACTCATCCACGCTTCGGCATCGACGTCGACCGTGGCATCGGCGCTCTTGACGACCGTCCGAGTCCAGGCTTGTGCTGGAGAGGACACGGCGAGAGTCCCGAACAACACGAAGGCAAGACCGACACCACGCCTGAAAGACATGCAGAGACCCTAAGAAATTCCCCGCTTTCGGTGAAATTTCCTACTGCATTCGGAGCCAGGCCGGCATGAACAAGAGTGCAAAAAGCGAAAGGGTTAACAAGCCCACGATGCGGCGTCGCGGGGAAACCGCGGAATCCTCGGTGGGGGGGTGGCCGGGTCCGGTAGCGCGAGTGAGGATCCACAACACGAACGCCCAGACGAGCCACTGCAGGCCGGCACTCGCATCGTAGAACAAGCGCTCGCCGCGCGCGCCTTCGAGGTAGCTCGGCAGGCCGTACGCGATGCACACGAGCAGCGCCAACCCCGGCAAGAGACGAATCACGTACTTGGAGATTCTGTTCTGGCGTCGACCCCATAGTGCGTAAGCCACGTGGCCGCCGTCGAGCTGCCCAAATGGCAATAGGTTGATCATCGTGACTAAGAGCCCCGCCCAGCCCGCCAGCGCGGTCGGGGTCAACATGATGTCGTAGCCGTCTGGGATCGGACCTTTGAGCGCGTAGAGAAGGCCGAGATACAGAATCGATCGTCCTTCGATCAGGTAGTTTCCCTCGGGCAACGAATCGATGGGCGAAGTCGCGATGCCGTAAATCACGACCGGAACGGCGACCACCATGCCGGCAAGCGGGCCGGCTGCGCCGATGTCGAGTAGCGCGTTCCGCGATCGGATTCGCTCACGGATCTGGATGACGGCGCCCATCGTGCCAAGCAAGAAGAAAGGTACCGGAATGAAATACGGGGGCGATACGTCGACTCGGTGGTACATCCCGGCAAAGAAGTGTCCGAACTCGTGGGCGAGCAAGATCCCCATCAGCGGGAGCGAGAACACCCACCCAGCGCCAAGCTCCGGGAGCGAGGCGGGTGCGCGACCGAGGACCATGCCGGCTCCGACGTAGAAAGTCGACAAAAAGGTCAGCACCAACAAGACCAAGGGCAGGCCCCACCGCGTCCTTTGCCGCTTCACCGGAGACCTCTAGCATGCGCGTTGCGAAGCGCACGATCTGCTATTCTCTCAAGCGCATGGATCTGTACAGCGCAGCCAAACGTCTCAACCGGCCTTTCGTCTTTGCCGACGAGACCTCGCGGCGGGCTCTTTCGATTGCGGATCACGGATTGATCGGAGACGGTTTCTCTGCAGCGTTGGTTCGGGCAGACGGCGCGATCGACTGGCTTTGTCTGCCTCGTTTCGACAGCCCGAGCGTATTCGCGTCCCTGCTCGACGAAGACGCCGGGGGGTCGACTTCGATCACGCCCGTGGCGTATCCGTTCGAAAGCCTTCAGCACTACGACCCGGGTACTAATGTGCTCGAGACGCTCTTTCGAGTCGAAGGGCAAGGCACGCTTCGCCTCACCGACTACATGCCGTGGGCAGATGATCCGCGATTGGCAATTCACGAGGTCCACCGCCGGGTGCAGTGCGTCGAAGGCGAGGCAGACGTGGAGGTCGTGTTCGACCCACGCTTCGACTACGGACGCAGCGAGCCGACTATCGAAATCGACGGGCGTACTGCACTGGCCAAAGGGACTTCCGGCGAAAGGCTCGTTGCGGTGCTCGGCGGCGTGGGAAAATGGGAGCGTCGACCCGAGGGCGGCGTTCAGGCGGTTTTCCGCTTGAAGGCCGGGGAACGCGGCTGGGTCGTGATCGGTTGGAACGCGTCCGAGTCGGAGTCGATCCTCGCATACCGACCGTTCGAGCTGCTTCGTACCACCCGGCATCGATGGCGAGACTGGTCACGAACCCTGCAATACGATGGGCCTTGGCGGCACCACGTCGTTCGCTCGGCGCTCCTTCTCAAGCTCTTAATGTACGCGCCAACGGGGGCCATGGTCGCGGCACCGACCACTTCGATTCCGGAGTGGATCGGAGGAGTCCGGAACTGGGACTACCGATACACGTGGACCCGAGACACCGCGATGGCCGTCCGGGCCGCAAACCTCCTTGGTTGCAATCGCGAGGCGCGCGATTTCTTCCACTTCGTTCGAGACACTCTCGAGCGTGACCGACAGCTGCACATCATGTACGCCGTCGACGGCGGCCGTGTGCCCGACGAGGCAACTCTCGAGCACTTTGCGGGTTACAAGGGCTCCCGACCGGTTCGAATCGGCAACGGTGCACGTGATCAGCTCCAGCTCGACACAGCGGGCGCGTTGATGGACGCTGCTTACGTCTACGAACGAGGAGGGGGTTCTTTGACAATCCGAGGCTGGCGCCGGCTTCGAGAGGTCGTCGAAAACGTGGCAGCCACTTGGAGAGAGCGAGACCACGGCATTTGGGAGCCGCGGGGCGGCAAGCGCCACAATGTCCATTCAAAGTTGATGAGCTGGCTTGCTTTACAGCGTGGCGCCGAGCTCGCGCCGTTGTTCGGCCAACACGAGCTGCAACAACGGTGGCGAGAGGTTGCCGACGAGCTTCACAGCGAGCTCTGCACGCGAGGTTTGGATCGCACGGGAAGTCGTTTCGTCGCTGCTTACGGCCACGAGCATCCCGACGCGTCGCTCTTACTACTTCCAATTCATGGTTTTCTGCCTCCGACCGACAATCGCGTGCTGCGAACGGTCGAGTGGATCCGAGCGGAGCTCGGTAACGACCCGTTCATCCACCGTTACCGGACCGATGATGGTGTCGGCGGAGAGGAGGGGGCGTTCGTTCTGTGCGGGTTCTGGCTCGCCGAGGTGTTGGCGATGGCTGGCCAGGTCGATGAAGCCCAACGTGTATTCGTCGCCCATGCGCAAGCATCCAACCATTTGGGCCTGCTCTCGGAAGAGATCGAACCTGCTTCGGGAACGTTGCTCGGCAACTTCCCGCAGGCCTTCAGTCATCTCGGCTTGATCAATGCTGCGGCGCGGATCGATCTGGCGTTGCGGTTGCGAGACGAGGGGTCGCGCCGTGTACCGGAGGTCGAGATCGGACGTTCCACGTGAAGGCTGCATCGGCCGGGCGAGAGCCACACGCCCTTCGAGTCGTCACGGCGAGATTCGCCGTGCTGACGCTTGCTCTTTCGGCTGCGACGGGGCTCGGACTGTGGCTCACGCAGCCCGTTTGGAGCCTCTCATCGTTCACCGTTTTCGCAGCAATGGCCGCGGCTGGGGTCTTGTTCATGACCACCCTTGCGCGCTTGGCAGCGCGACCCGCGAGCTCCGCCCAGCTCGGAAGAACGTCTACACCAACCACGGGAGCCCCGAGCGCGACTCCGAGGGTGAGCTCGATGCGACCTGGCTCCGACGACCAAGTGGATTACTTGATGGCGCTTCGACACGAGTTTCGAACCCCCTTGAACGCAGTGCTCGGTTTCTCGGACGTGCTTCTCGGCGGCATCGATGGAGACATCAATGAATCCCAACGCGAGGATCTCGAAATCATTCGGGCGTCTGGCGTCAGGCTCAGGGTGCTTCTCGACAGCGCTCTCGACCTATCGCGGCTAGCGACGGAAGATCTCAAGCCCAACATCGAGTCGGTCGATGCGAGGCACGTCGTCGAGCGCGCTGCAAAAGAGGCCTTACAACTCTGGGCAGGAAAACAGCAAGCTCGCGTTTCGGTTTCGGACGAGCCCTGCTTGGTTGCGACGGACGAAGCACGTCTTCGACGATCGATCGTCGTGCTCGCTGATTTCCTCGCGACCGACAATCGCCGAGCCGCGATCGAGTTCGACCTCCATAACTCCGAGGATCGCATCGTCGTGTCCGTGGCTGCAGTGCCCTCCGAGCGGCTCATTCTGGACGCGCTTCCAACGCCGGCCGAAGTGCTCGCTTCCGAGGACCCGATGAAGATTCGTCGGTGGCCCGTAGCCGTCACCTCGGAGTTGATCGTGCGCAACGGTGGGTCGCTCTACCACGGAGACGATCCGGCGCGATTCGTCATCCGGCTGCCACTCGAGGGCGCAAAATGAAGCTTCGCGCGGTCGCGGTGCTGACGGCCATGTACTTCGCTGCGATCTGGGTCGTGATGGCACAGGAGCACGAGTATCTCGGCACGCTCATGCTGCTCGTCGGGGGATTGGTTGCGAGCCTCCAGGTCGTGCGCTTCCTCGAAAAGCGGCTGAGCGCTTCGTCGTTCGCAGTCGATGGCTCGTTTTCGGCTCCTTCCATCGAAGAGACCATCAGTGCGCATTCGGCTGATCCGGAAGCGCCCGAACGGCAACGTGCGCGGTTCTTGGGTGCGCTGGGGCACGAGCTCCGCAACCCCCTCAATTCGGTCACTGGCTTCGCGGACATCTTGCTCAGCGGGGCAGATGGCAAGCTAAACGCAGAGCAGCAGAGAAGCGTGGCTACCATCCGCGCTAGTGCCGAGCGGTTGCTGAGGTTGGTAGCGACCGTCGTCGATCAAGCACGGGCTCGGGCGGGGACTTTGCGCCTTCAGCAACAGTGGGTGGCACCGTTGGAGCTAGTATCCGAAGCGACCAATTTCGTGCGAGCGCGGGCGGAAGGGGAAGTGATTGGGGATGTCGCCGAAGCCCTTCCGCGGGTGTTTGTCGATCGCCACCGCACGATCGATGCCCTCGTCGGCTTGGCCGTTCTCGTCGTTCGCTCGTCCGGGACGGATGTAACCATACGCGTAGCTCCTCCCCGTCGTGACCAAGTGGGTAAGGGTTTCGTCCAGTTCGATCTGATGACCCATCTCAAAGACTCATCGGCTGACACGCTTGCGATCGTCGAGCGGCTCGAGCGGCCGTCGTCGCGCACCGACACATTGGGGTTGGAAGTCTCGGTAGCGAGAAACATCATCGAAGCTCAGGGCGGGCGCATCTGGACTGAGGCTGGGACTGTGGGAAGCCTTCGTGTATGCATGACGCTTCCGACCTTTGCGCCGTAGGACGCTATTCGTCCGCTTTGAGGGCGTGTAGAATTGCGCGGTAGGCCTTGTTTCGCTTCCAGCCCGCTTCGCTTTGGAGCCTGTGGGTCATCTCCTTGGTCGAAAGGCCTTCACCCTTCCATTCGACAACCAGTGTGCGAACGTCGACTTCTTTTTCGACGGGCTTCCCCGACGAGCCTTCGATCACCAAGGTGATCTCTCCCTTCGAGGGGATCGCAAGCGCGGCTCGGACCTCTTCGACGGTTCCGCGGATGGTCTGCTCGTGCATTTTCGTCAGCTCTCGGCAGAGGGCCAACTGCCGGCCGTCCTCCAGCACGTTCCCGAGCTCCTCCAACGTGGAGTCGATGCGATAGGGTGATTCGAAGATGACCGTGGTGACGCTCGACTGTGAGATTCGAGTGAGGGCTTCCTCACGTTCCCGGCCGCTCTTCGGCAAAAACCCTTCAAAAGCGAACCGACGCACGGGAAAGCCTGCCACCGACAAAGCCGCCGTAACCGCGCTGGGTCCCGGAATTGTCTCGACGACGACACCTGCCGCGGCAGCGCGTGAAACCAAATACGCACCCGGATCGCTCACGACCGGGGTGCCTGCGTCGGTTACGAGAGCGAAGCAAGCCCCGGCGACCAGCTCTTTCACGAGCTGGTCGACTTTTGCATGCTCTGTGTGTTCGTGGAAAGAGCGAAGCGGGGTGCGTATGCCATGTTTCGAGCACAGGGTCCGCGTGTGGCGGGTGTCCTCGGCAAGAATTGCATCGGCCTCTCGAAGGATGCGGAGCGCCCGCAGCGTGATGTCATCGAGGCATCCAATGGGCGTAGCCACCACCGATAGACACCCGGTCATGCTTGCGCGTTACCACATCTGCTTCAGGCTGCGAGCTGGCCGTTATGGTGACTCGTAGACCTCGAGCACGGTCTCGCCAAGCTCCTCCCGCAGATAGTCTTTTAGCTTCTTCAAAAGGCGCTTTTCGATCTGGCGGACGCGCTCGCGGCTGACTCCGAAGTCGTCGCCAAGGTTTTGAAGGGTTTTCGGGTCCTCGGCGATGAGGCGTTCTTGGAAAATGATCGACTCCTTGCCTTCGAGAGTCTTTCCGAACTCCTGGATCTTGACCGTGAATTGGTCGTCGAGTTGCGCCTCGGCAAGTGCGTCGTCCACGCGCTCACCTTCCGCAGGGAGCAAATCAATCCTCGAGACGGGGCGCCCCTCCGACGTTCCGACCGGTGCGTCGAGTGAGGCGTCTCCCGCCGCGAGACGCATGTCCATCGATACGACATCGCGCTCGGGAACGTTTAGCCTCTCGGCAATCAACTCTGCGGTCGGCTCGATTCCCATTGCCGAGAGTCGTGCCTTTTCTTTTTGAAGGTTGAAGAACAGCTTGCGTTGTGCTTGCGTCGTCCCCACCTTCACGAGGCGATGGGTATTGAGGATATAGCGGAGGATGTATGCACGGATCCACCAGGCCGCGTAACTCGATAGCTTGACTCCCTTGTAGGGGTCGTACTTCTTGACCGCCTGCATCAAACCGATGTTTCCCTCTTGCACCAGGTCGAGGATGTTCTTGTAGGCCTGCCGATAGTCATAAGCGATCTTGACCACCAGGCGGAGATTCGAGGTCACCAGCCGCTTCGCCGCTTCGACGTCTCCTTTCTCGAAATACCGCACCGCGAGGTCGTGCTCCTCTTCCTTGGACAGAAGTGGATAACGTTGGACGTCACGCATGTAGATGCCGAGCGGGTCGCGTCGCGAAAGCACCGAAGATGAGGAGACCAACGCATCGGCGCTCTTGGAGGACTGCTCGGAGGGTCCGTCGAGCACCTCGATTTCTTGCGGCTCTTCAATTTCTTCTGGCAGATCTTCGTCTTCGATCATGGGCCTGGGTCGTGATGGCGATCTCTAGGGCAAGAGCCCCCGAACCGTCCAGTCAGCGGGGTCATCTGGTCGTCGCGGCCGGCGCTCGGAAGGCTTGTTTACCCGCTCCTTGCGGCCGGAGCCGCCCGGCGGCTGACCCGGTGAGTTTGTATTGAAGTGAGCCGTCGGGAGCCAAGGCAGCCTTGTAGGCATCTCCCGTGGAGGCCAGCTCGATCATGGCAGCCGTTTTGGGGCTGCGCTCTTTGTAGCCGTCTTCGATCTTGGCCTTGAGCATGAGGTTGAGCTGCGATCGCCTGATGGGCCGAGCGAGCTTGACGTTGCCGAGGACATCGAGCTTGAGGTCCTTGCCGTCGGCTTTGAAGCTTTCGATGTTGGCCCTACCGTCTTCGACCGTTGCTTGCACGTCCAGCTTACCGACATCCGCTTCGTCGAGCGTGAGTCCGCCCCATCCCGGGATGTCGAGCTTGGTCTTGCCGTCACCGATGCTCATCTCCTCGATTGTCAGCGCGACATTCCCGTTCGATTCGCCGACTTCGCTAGGCATCGTCAAAGCCACTTCGCCGTCTAGCTTTCCCGTGACGGGGATCTTGGTGAATCTTCGAAGAGCCGGGATCTGCTTGAGCTCGATATCGGAGAGTTCTGCATCGACCTCGAAGTTGTCTTCCCCAACCGCGATGTCTCCTTCGGCGTTGCCACCAGCCACGTCCGCGTCGAAGCTGAACGACTTCGTATCTGAGAAGGCCGACAGGATCGAGGTCCGCACCGTCAGTTCGTCGAACACGACGTCGAGGGCTGGCTCGTCGCCTTGGGAGGGCAACACCAGGCGCACCCCTTCGAGCCTCACGCCTGTTAGTCTCGAGGGGCTGAGATCGATGATCTCCAGCCCATACCCGCGCTCGCCGGCTTCCTCGATGAGTCGATCTCGCAGTCGCTCATAGGGAAAAGTCCAATACGCAAATACGATGAAGCAGAACACGAAGAACGCCGGATATCCCGCCCACCGGAGAGCGCTCCGCCACGAGAAATCGGGCAACCTCTTGGTCAGTCTCTCCCATGGTATATCGACCATGGATTAGTCCTCCGCCCCGGGGGAGGGACCCTCGCGGTCGTACGCGTTGACAGCGAGCTTGGCGCTGTAGCTCTTGCGCAGACGTCGGCCGTCCAGTTGGATTCTCTCGATGGCGACCGGATAGGAGCTGTTTTTGATGTCCGCCAGCATTTCGATCAACGGCCGAAGCTCGACGGTGGGCAGGGACACGCGAACCGAGCGACGGCTGTAGTTGCCCAGATCCAGCTTGGGTTGGTCGGTAATCGACAAACCGCTCACCCCATATTGTTGAGCGCTCTCTTCCAAGAACCCTCCAAGCGACGGGGTCTTTCGGTTGTAGAGCCGCTCGACCGCGCGCCGCTCGGCTTTCTGCTGTTCGAGGCGCGCTTCTGATCGATGAATGTCGCGTAGGACTTCGTTGATGTCGGTGTTCTCCATCTCGATGTCCGAGATGCTAGCCAACATCAAGTACATCGGCACGACGACCAACATGGCGACAAACACGGACCCCATCAACACTAGCAGACGCCTCTCGCGCTGGTTCAAGGTATCGAACCAGCCGCGCAGGTTGTCAAAAGCGTCGCCGAAAGCCATTTCAGCCTCCCTCCCCTGCGGTTGCAGGGCTACTGGGGCAGTCGATCTTGACGACTACCTTATAGTCCTTGCGGTCTTCGGCGGCGGTCGAAATGGAGCCCTTCTCGATCTCGGCGAAGCAGCGATGAGTCTGAAGCTCGTCGACGATGCGATCGCGCTCCGCAATCGACCCTACCGTTCCTTGTATTTCGAAGCGGCCGCTGTCGCCGTCGTCGTCGATCTCGATGAG
>JBFICQ010000056.1:0-15760 GCA_041581895.1 Polyangiales bacterium
AGCATGTTCAGGAAGTTCCCCGCATAGCTGAGGTCGTTGTCGGGATAGACATAAGGAAGCCCACGGCGGTGACGGTATGCGTACGCCGCGACGGTGGGCATCTTCGCGATGATGCGGTGCATCTGCAGCCGGCGTAGCTCCGGGTTCGAGAGGTCTTTTGCGTCTGGGTAGAAGGTCGAAAGGGCAGCCACGGTGCTGCACAAGATGCCCATCGGATGGGCGTCGTACCGAAACGCATCGACGAACTCTCGGATGTTTTCGTGCACCATGGTGTGGTGGGTGATTTGGTGCTCGAAAGCGTCGAGCTCGGGGGCGGTAGGAAGCTCGCCCGTCAGCAAGAGCTGGGCAACTTCGAGAAACGTGGCGTGCTCGGCGAGCTCTTCGATGGGGTACCCGCGGTAGCGCAGTATCCCTCTTTCACCGTCGATGAAGGTAATGCGACTCGTCGTCGATGCGGTGTTCTTGTACGCCGGATCGTACGACATCATGCCGAAGTCGTCCTCGGACGTCTTGATTTGTCGGAGGTCCATGGCTCGGATCGTGCCGTGCGTGATCGGCAATTCGTAGGACTCTCCCGTGCGGTTGTCTTTGATGGTCAGGCTGTCCTTTGACATCTGTGGTAAGTGAGGTTTCGTGCTCGCCCATAGTATTGTCAAGCTCGAAACGAGTGAGCCGTCTCGCTACATGATCTTTCTTCACGGGATCCTCGGGACGCGCGCCAATTGGCGAGGCATCGCGCGAAGATTCGTCAAAGCGTGCCCAGACTGGGGGGCGATCTTGGTCGACCTCCGAGAGCACGGGGACTCCCTCGCGCAGCCCCCGCCGCACACCCTCGAAACGACCGCGGCCGATGTCCGCGAGCTCGAACAAGCACTATCACTGCCGGTGCGGGGCGCGGTCGGCCACAGCTTCGGAGGTAAGGTCGCCCTGCAGTGGCTCGCCATGCGAAATAGTGAAGCGGCGATCTGGTTGATCGATTCGTCTCCGAGCGCGAGAGCCGACGACGAGCGCTCGAATGCGACCACCGAAGTGCTGTTGACGCTGGAAGGCATGAAGAAGGACTGGCCTTCCCGGGAGGCCTTCGTGGAGTCGCTCGTCGACGCCGGGCAACCGGAGGCGATCGCCGAATGGTTGGCGATGAATTTGAAGCGCAACGAGGACGGGAGCCGCTCCTTTGGACCCGACCTCTCGGCGATTCGATCCCTGATCGAGGACTACGCCAAGACCGACTTGTGGCCGATTGTCGAATCGCCCCCGATTGGGTCGACGATCCACCTGGTCATCGGCGGACGTTCGTCGGTGTTTTCGAGGCTGGATAGGGCCCGCGCAGAAGCCATCGCAGACCGTGATTCGCGAGTGTTCGTTCACTTGATCGAAGAATCGGGCCACTGGGTGCACATCGACGCCGCCGACCCGCTCGTCGCTCTCTTGACATCGACAGCCGGCGAACGACCATAAGCTCTGATGGCGATCTTCATGACGGGAGCAACGGGGTACATCGGTTCGTATGCGACCGATTGGTTGCTTCGGAACACCGACCACGAGCTTGCGCTATTGGTCCGAGCCGCGGACTACGACGACAGTGTCGAACGCCTATGGAGGTCGCTCCAGCTTCACATGCAAGCAGACGAGTTCTATCGGTCTCTCGATCGGATTTGCTTCATCACTGGCGACCTCAGCAAACCGAACCTCGGCATGTCCAGCGCCGACTACGACTGGCTCGTGTCGAACGCAGAGTCGGTGTTACACGGTGCAGCCGCGCTGAACTTTCGCTCGGAACGTGCCTGTACGAACCACAACCTTCGAGGGACGCTGTCGGTAATCAAGCTGGCGCGCGCAATTCAAGACGACCACCCGCTGCGCCGCTTCACGTTGGTGTCGACGGTAGCAGTGGCAGGTGAGCGGCCCGGCGATACGGTTCTTGAAAGCGAGCCTCTGGATTGGACTCGTTCCGATTTCAACCCCTACACTCGGACGAAGAAATTCTGCGAGCACATGGTCCGCGAGTTGCTGCCTGACGTGCCACGCCTCTATCTTCGACCGAGTAGCGTCATAGGGGACTCGAGATTTCCCGAAACGACTCAATTCGACATGGTTCGCGCATTCTGCGTGCTCACCGATTTGCCGGTTCTTCCGTTCTCCAGAGACACGCGCGTCGACATCGTCAATGCAGACTGGGTTGGCCCGAGCATCGCAGAGCTCCATCTTCGCGAGGATCTTTCACACGACACGTATCACCTGAGCGCTGGCTCCGAGTCGCGTTCCATGGGCGAGATTTCCGAAGCCTTCTCCGAGACTCTTGGGAAGCGGATGCCCCGCTTCGTCGGAAGACTGAAGGCGCCCTTCGAGCATGTAATGAACGTGCTTGCGAAGCTCAATCGAGGAGGGAACGCGCAGCGCATCGGTGCGCTGCTGAGCGTGTTCGTGCCCTATATTGCGGCCGACATCATTTACGACAACGCTCGTTCCGTGACCGACCTACATACCGCGCCGGTTCCGTTCACTCGGTACGGCGCCGATCTCTACCACTATGCAAGATCGGTGAACTTCGAGTTTCCCTACGCTTCGTTGCCGGAAGGCCTCGATCTTTCGAACGTTCCGCCGGACCCCGTGCGGCCGATGGCGTGAGCTTCGACGACGGGCTTCGGCAAGGGTTTCCTTGTTCTCATAGCGGTGGTAATTGAGCCCGAAATGGGTTTAAAGAACACCATCGAATGGGTTCGTACCGAATGGGGAATCTTCCGCAAAGGCGGGGAGATGAATCTTGGCGAGCGCGCGCGTTGGTTTCGGCAGTGGGTACCATTTGGGGCGCGCACGATCGGCTGGGCAACCGTTTCATTGACGGGCGGCATTCTCACGAAAGGGCGAGCGTCGACCTGGGCAGCCAACCGATGGAGCCGATCCAGCGCAAAGGGGCTCAATATCGCGATCGAGGCGGACGGTCTCGATAACATCCCGGAAGGCCGGGTCGTCTATGCGAGCAACCACGAAAGCCTGGTGGACATTCTGATCCTCGGCGCGGTACTCCCGGGAGACTTCAAGTGGGCCGCGAAGCGCTCGGTGATGAACATACCCTTCCTCGGTTGGCATTTGCGGCTTGCAGGCCATGTCCCAGTCGATCGCAGCCAAGGACAAGACGCAGCGAAGGCTGCAGTCGAGGCGTTCACGAAAGTGCTCGAGGACGACAAGCCTCTGCTCGTGTTCCCCGAAGGTACGCGAACTCGAGACGGCAAGCTCAGGCCGTTCAAGGACGGTGCCTTTCGTGCGGCAGTCGAGACCGATTCTCCAGTAGTCCCGGTCGCCCTTCACGGGACATTCTCGCTGATGTCGCGGGATGCGGTCGACACCGGAAGCTCGAGAGACCCCAATGTGAGTCGTGTCGTCACCGTGCGAGTCGGTGCCCCGATATATCCCGTCGCCGAGCTCGGCAAAGAAGACCGGGTCGCCGACCTCCGCGACCGAACGCGCGAAGCGATCATCGCCCTCAAGAAGACGGCTTTTGCGACTGGGGCCGTCGTCGAATCAGCGCAGCCGCTTTGAAGCTGATCACGGTCTCGCCGTCTTGATTCGTCAGGCTTATCAGGCTCTTGACGACGCCGAGCGAAGGGTTGCCCTCGGACACCCGCGTCTCGATGATCTCACCGCGAAGACGAAGACGGTCGCCCGCGCGCGCAGGAGCATGGAAGCGCACTTCATCCCAGCCGAGGCCAATCGCAGTCGCGACCGGCTCGGTTTGGAGTTGGTGACCGAGGCGAATGGCGATCGCCACGGTGTGAATCGCCGAGGTGAACAACCGCCCGACGGGGGTTTGCTCGGCTGCCCGCTCGTCGATGTGAAAGGGAAGTGGATCCCACTTCTCACAAAAATCGACGATCTCCTCGGCTTTCAGCTCGTACCAGTCGGTGGACTCTTTCACGTTTCCAACGACAATGTCCTCGAAATACTGCATCGCACCTCGTCGAGGGGCCTGCGGCCTTCATGTGTATCGTTCGATGATGTGGCCGAGACCGGGGACCGCACTTTCGACGTTCTTACGCGCAGAGCCGCGCAGCTTGCTGTAGGCCCCTTTCACGGAACCATGTGGCGAGCTCGATGCGCGACCGTCGGTCACGGCAAGCAATGCCTCGGCAACCTCTGTCGTGTGCGCGCAGAAGTAGTCGCTGACCGGTTCGCCTCTCGCAACCGCCTGCTTGCGGATCGGCTCGAGGGCGGCTGCAAATTCGGGAAGCAAAGTTTGAACGACGTTTCTCACAAAACCTGGTCGCACGCTTTGAACGACCTTGTATCCGGTCTTCACCGCAACACCGCTTAGGCCTCGCTGCTTGGCGACCTCGTCTTCGACGAGTTGGCAGACATCTTCGACGATCGATGTCCGCGTCGCATCATCGTTGAGCACGTCGTTCAGGTTCATCGCCCTTCTTTTTGCCTTTCGAGCGCCGTGATGCAAGCGCCATTGCCTCGATGCTTTCTTCGATTGCCTCACAAACCGCCCCGACCCACGCACGCCGAGGGCTGACGACGAACAGATACTCCTTGTTTCGGAGATGGCTAACTTGGCCGACCTTCTCCCCGTTGGGGCTGTAGATCCCGATCTGAGCGCCAACATAGCGCTTGAAGTCGACCGCAACGACACCGACGTGCCCCCGGGTTTCGAGGAGACCCACCATTTCGTCGCGGTCGAGGTAGCCTTCGTTGTTGAAGGAGACGAGCAGATGTGGGCATCGGATGGCATCGACAACGGCTTCGAGGCCCCGGCGAATGCGGCGTTTCGAATTGAAGTCGCTCTTGTATTCACGGCACTGGATGCGCTTGTTGGCGATGCCGTACGTGGCAGGCTTGTCCCAGCGCACGAGGCTCTCCCAAACGTGATAGTTCCCCATGTAGCTATGCTGGTTGTAGGGCGGGTCGATATACGCGACATCCGCCACGACCCGCGCCGCTGCTTCGACGGCGTCCAAACAAAGCGATTCGCCCGGCCCTGGCAAGATCGCTGGCACGCGAAGCTCGAGCTCGTTGAACGCGCGGGGCGCCCACTGCTTCAGGTAGGCCATTTGTACCCCGGTCGTCGAATCGACTCGATCGGCGGCTTCCATCAACGAGACGAGCGCGATCGCTTCGAGCTCGGGCGGCAGATCGCGAGCCGCGATCTCCTCGCGGATCGCATCGACACGCGCTCCATTGTGGGGCTGGAAGTAGCGCGCATCCTCGCAGAACGCTTTGGTGAAGTATCCAGGCGCCGGCGCAAGCTGCGATAGCTCCGCGATCAAACGGGCTGCTCGTTCGGCCCACCGCGCCCGGTCGGCTTGTACGTAGCACCGCGCCAGTGTCGCTGCATAGGCGAGGTGATCGTTGGCGATCACGTAGCGCCCGGATTCCTTGAGGCCTCGTGCAACCCGAGACGTGCCGGAGAATAAATCGAGAACCCGCGCCGATTCGGGAAACGCAGCCACCGCCCGCACGATGTGCGGCACCAACACCCGTTTCGAGCCTATGTACTTGATCATGAAGTCTGGGATGTCATCGCCTGCACGATGGCGTCCCGGAGCGTAGCAGCTTCGTAGGGCTTTTGGACAAAACCGAGCGCCCCCATGCTGCGAAGCTCGCGTTCGAGCGCCCCGTCCCAGTAACCGGACACGAACACCACGGGCGCCTGAGGATCCATGGCCTTGAGCTCCTTGAAGGCTTGGTCCCCAGTCATTCCGGGCATGTTGAGATCCATCAAGACGAGATCCGGCCGCGGCTGTGTCTCACCATAGATCCGAAGCGCCTCTTCGCCGCTCCGCGCGAAGATCACCCGGTGACCACTCTGGCGAACGACTCGGCCCGCGCTTCGACGAACGACATCCTCGTCGTCGACGAGCATGATTAGCAGCTGCGTTTGTGGAACTGGAATCGCGGGAAGGCTTGGTTTGATCGGCGGTATCGACTGCTCGGTAGCCAGCGGAAACACCAATTGGAAGGTGCTTCCACGATTGGGCGAGCTGTGCACCGTGATGTGACCGTTGTGGCCTTTGGCGATCTCGTAGACTGCGGCGAGCCCCAGCCCCGCCCCAACTTGGTCGGCTTTGGTCGTAAAGAACGGGTCGAACGCCCGCTCACGGGTTTCATCGTCCATCCCGATCCCGGTGTCCTTCACCGTGATGAGCGCATGCGCGACCAAGGGGTTGAGCGGTGCTTTTTCGAGATCGCGCCGATCGGCCTTTTTTGCGCGGATCGTGAGCTTGCCGCCCTTGGGCATCGCATCTCGCGCGTTGATCAAGAGATTCATCAAGAGCTGGTGGAGCTGCCCCCGGTCGCCCACCACCGTGAGCCCGCGATCGATCTTTGCGTCGATGCGAATGCTCCGGTGAAAGGTGTGCCGCGCGAGCTGAACCACATGATGGCAAAGCTCCGACAAATCGACCTCCGAATGCGTGCGCTGAACCTCACGGGCAAAGCCGAGAAGCCGGCTGGTCATCTCTGTCGCTGCGCTTGCAGCCGCTCGAATGTCGTTGAAAGCCTCCCGCACGCTTGGATCGCTCAGCTTAGTGTCGGGCGGTAACCCGTTCAGAAAATCGATGCTCGAGCGCACAGCCCCAAGGAGATTGTTGAAGTCGTGGGCCACACCGGTGCCGAGCCGTCCAATCGCCTCGAGCTTGCGACGATGAGCGACCTGCTCCTCCATCGGGTCGTGGTGTGCAAAGAGAAGCAGACAGCTTCCAATCTGAATGCGATCGCCGTAGGTCAACACTTGCCGCGTGATCGCCATCCCGTTGACTTGAGTCCCATTGCGGCTGTCGAGATCTTCGATGACATAGGCTCCGTTTTCGTGTTGGAAGATCCGTGCGTGCATTCGCGAGGCCAACGTGTCGTCGATCTTCACGTGCGCTTCGGCACCGCGCCCGAGGGTCAGCTCACTGTCGATCGCGTACTTGTCTCCGGCCAACTTGCCGGCGAGAACGACGATGCGGGCTTGCTCCTGCTTCTCGGAGAGGCCCTGCAGCGCAAACACGTGCCGCCGTGTTACTTCGGTGGTTTCTTCCCTCGACATCCGCAGCGCTCCCCGGAGCCTTTAGATCCTAGCCTGCAGCTAGGTCGGAGGGTGTAGCCCGAGAGGGTGACCAGGCGCCAGCTGCCGAGGGCGACCGGTTGATGGGTGAGCAGAACTCTGCATACTGACCCGTTGTCGATGTCCCTCCTCACGCCAGAGGCACCTAGATCCCCCATGATTCGGAGGGCTTGCGCGACGCTTGGATTGCTCGCGGTCTTTCTTCAAGGCTCGAGCGGAGGCCACATGCTTCTGGTCGAGCACACGAAGTGCGCCGAGCATGGTGAGCTGGTTCACGACGAGCACGCGCATCGGGCAGACGCGTCGAGCCGCATCGACAGCTCTTGGCAAAGCCATTCCACTCCACAGACCGAGGCCTCGCACGAGCACTGCTCGCTCGCGACCGACCGCCGTCATGCGGTGCTGCCGATCGTCAGCGCGTGGGTGACCAGCGTGTTGGAGCTCGATGCAACGAACCGCTTCGACGCCGTCGACGTCGCTTCGTGGAGCACCTTCCCGCGTTTTCGACTCGCTCCAAAGAACTCGCCCCCTGCCTGACGTTCGCCTTACGCGACGAACGAGCACCCGTGACACGCGGGGCGGCAGGGTAGTGAGTGAATGACACGGATCCGAAGCAACAACACGAGCATCGTGGTGCTAGGGGCTCTAGCCCTGTTGGCAAGCGCCCCGGTGTACGCGCAGGACGAGCCGGACCGAGACACAGATGCCGGCGCTGAGAGCGACGCGGAAACCAGCACCGACACCAGCGCTGATACCGATGCTGACACGGAGGCTGATACCGGCACCGAGGCTGATCCTGAACCCCTGCATCCGCCCCATCTGATCAACGCCCCACCCCCTCACTACCCCCCCGGCCGTGCTGCGGAAGGCGTTCACCCGACGGTGATCTTGCGGATCACGGTGACGGCGGAGGCCCAAGTGACCGACATCGTTATCGAGCACTCGGCAGGCGATGATTTCGATCAAGCCGCGGTAGAAGCGGTCAAGAGATGGACTTTCGAGCCGGCGCGGCGTGGCGATGCCCCGGTCTCCAGCCGCATCCGAGTGGCCGTTCACTTCGAACCGCCGAGCGCAGGGGTGCCCCATGAGGGAGAGAGGC
This sequence comes from Polyangiales bacterium, assembly GCA_041581895.1. Lineage (GTDB taxonomy): Bacteria > Myxococcota_A > Polyangia > Polyangiales > Houyiibacteriaceae > SG8-38. Next base: position 8,148 of record JBFICQ010000056.1, read on the forward strand.
ACGAGCCGCAGACCACCCCCCATGTGCCCACCACTCCAATGCCGGAAAACATCCCCGCAGAAGTCGGTCCAGCGGTGGAAATCGCCGAGACTAAACCCGAGGAGCCGGAGCGCTCTGTCTATCGAACCGACGCGGAGGTCGACGCCGAGCGCCTGAGAGCCGGCGGCAGAGGACCGGTAGACTTCGAGATCGATCGAGAGATCCTCGATGCCGTCCCCGTCCTCGGTGCGAGCGATTTGCTCCAACGGGTGCCGGGCCTCTACGTCGCGCGTCCCGAAGGTGGCGCCGTGGGAGAACGCATCTTTCTCCGAGGTTTCGACTCGGAACACGGCCAGGACATCGAGTTCAAAGTGGGAGACATCCCTCTCAACCAGCCTTCCCACATCCACGGGCAAGGGTACACGTTCCTCAACTTGGTGATCCCAGAGACCGTGCGAGACCTTCGCGTAATCGAGGGCGTCTACGACCCTCGGCAGGGCGACTTCGCGATCGCGGGCAGCATCGACTACGACCTCGGGGTTCTGGACCGTGGCGTCTATGCCCAAACCCAACTCGGCTCGTTCCGTACGTTCAGGCAGGTCGCGATCTTCGCTCCGGAAAAAGCCGAGACCGATACCTTCGGCGCCTTCCAGCTGCGACGAACCGATGGGTTTGGCGAGAATCGCGGTGGGCTCGATGGCTCCGCGATGTTTCAATACGGCTTCGGTCGCAACAAATGGCGCTTTCGCCTGCACGGCGGTTTCGGGGGCGCTCGCTATGATCTCGCCGGCGTCGTGCGCCGCAACGATCTGCAAGCCGGACAGATCGACTGGCTCGGCGTCTATCCATTCGAGACAGCACGGGGTCAAAACGGCTTCAACCTCGCCGGCCTGCTCGGCGTGTCGGGCGCGCACCGCGACGAGGATCTTCGGAACTCGAGCTTTGGCCTCTGGGTGCAGTTTCACGACTTTCGATTGAAGCAAAACTTCACCGGCTTTTTGCAAACCGACGAGACCGGAAATAGCCCCGGTGACCTCCTCCAGCAGCGCGATCGCCGTTTTGTGCTCGGCGGGAACGCCCGCCATCGAACCAAGCAGTTCGTGCCCGCGGACTGGGCCAAAGGTACCGTCGAGCTCGGCATCTCGGGCCGTGTCGATATCATCGGGCAGGAGCTGAATCTGATCGAAGCGCCCCTAAATCGCATCTACCAAGAGCGCGTCGATGCGGACATCACGCAGGGCGACATCGGCATGTGGCTCGATCTCGATTGGGATTTCACTCGGTTCCTGAACATCAAAGGGGGCGTCAGGGCCGATGTGCTGTTCTTTGATGTCAACGATCGGCAGGAAAGCGTGCTGCCCGAACCGTCGCCACCCGACTCCACCGCAGGCTACCGGCGCACCGCGGCCGGCATCGCCGTCGGACCACGAGCCGCGGTCACCATTCAGCCGATCGAGGAGCTCGATCTCGTGCTGGCCTATGGTCGCGGCTTTCGTTCTCCGCAAGCCCGTTCGCTCATCGAGAACGAGGGTGTTGCATTCACCCGGGTGCACTCGGCAGACATCGGCTTGCGATCTCGCGTCGGCAAAAACGAGGAGCTCAAGCTCGCCCTGACTGGCTTCTTGGCGAAGCTCGACAACGATCTGATCTTCGAAGCACACGAGGCTCGGTTTGAAGAGCTGGGGCCCACGACGCGCATCGGGGCCACGTTCTACTCCCAGTTCCGGCCTGCACCCTGGCTTTTCGGTGCTCTTTCCGTGACCTATGTGCGGGCGACACTCGACGAAACCCCGGAGCCCGAACCTGGTGAGCCGAGCGCCGGCCTCGAAGCGGGCGACCCCGTTCCGTTCGTGCCGCCGTGGCTGCTCAGACTCGACCTCGGCGTAGCGGGCGACCTCGTGACTCTCGGAGAGCATCCGCTGCGAGGAAACCTGGGTTTGGCCTACACATTCCTCGGCGAACGACCTCTGCAGTTCTCCGAACGCTCGCCGCGCATCAACCTGCTCGACCTCTCGGCGGGGCTTTCTTGGTGGGCGTTCGAGCTGGGTTTGCAGATTTACAACCTCGTGAACGTGCAGTACGCAGCCCAAGAGTTCGTCTTCGAATCGAACTGGAACCCGGAGGCGTCTCCATCCGACATCCCTGCTCGGCACGTCGCTGCAGGAGCGCCTCGGACGTTTCTGTTTCTGATCGGGTTTCGAATATGACGCCGTCACAGACGCGGGCACCGGCACTGGCACGGGGGCGACTGCTGGAATACTCTGAGCCTTGGTGTTGAACGGAGAGGACTTTCCGATTGCCATCATCGGTGCCGGGTTTGCCGGCATCGGGGCTGCGATTCGTTTGAAGCAGGAGGGCATCGAGTCGTTCACCATGTTCGAGCGCGCGAGCGAGGTGGGCGGAACGTGGCGGGACAACACCTATCCCGGTTGCGCCTGCGACGTACAGTCGCATGTGTATTCCTTCTCGTTCGAGCAAAACCCGAACTGGAGCAGGCGCTATTCGACCTGGCAAGAGATCCAAGAGTACCTCATCGGCCTCGTCGACAAGTGGGATCTCGAGAAACACCTCCGGCGCAACACCGAGATCGTGAGTGCCGAGTTCGAGGAGGACCACGGGACGTGGACGCTGACCACCGATGGGGGCGACACCTTCACGGCTCGAGTCGTACTCGCTGGCGTCGGCGGGCTGGTCGACCCCTCCTATCCGACGATCGAGGGGTTAGAGGATTTTTCGGGCGACATGTTCCACACGGCGCGCTGGAACCACGATGTCGACCTCACCGACAAGCGGGTCGCCGTGATCGGCACGGGCGCGAGCGCCGTCCAAGTCGTTCCCTCGATCGCCCCGATCGTGGCCAAGCTCGGCGTCTTTCAGCGAACCGCGGCCTGGGTCGTGCCAAAGTTTGATCTCAAGTACTCGCAGGGTGCAAAACGGCGTGCGGCCCGGTTCCCGTTTCTTCTCCGCATCGCGCGTTTCCTCAAGTACTGGCTGAGCGAGCTCTTGGGGCCCATCGTCTTTCTCAATTCGAAGCTTTTGTCACGCATCGGTCGGTCGATTTCGATGTGGAACCTGCGCCGCCAGGTCCAAGACCCGGAGCTCCGGAAACGCCTCACCCCGGGCTTCCAGTTCGGATGCAAGCGAGTCCTCGTCTCCGACGACTATTGGGCGACCTTCGAGCGTGACAATGTGGAGCTGATCACCGAGCCGATCGAGGCGGTTCGACGCGAAGGCATCGAGACCACCGACGGAAAGCTCCACGTGTTCGACGTGATCGTCCTCGCAACCGGTTTTTTGCTGGGCCTCGCTGCGGCCCCGTTTTCGATCCGAGGCCGGGGCGGTCGAACCCTCGACGAAGTCTGGCGCGATGGCGCGGCGGCCTACAAAGGCATGACCGTCTCGGGCTTCCCGAACTGGTTCACGATGATGGGTCCGAACACCGGCCCGGGCCACACGTCGGTGCTCGTCTTCACCGAAGCGCAAATCGCGCATGCCCTTCAAGCGATCAAGAAGATGATCGCCGAGGACATCAAGTACTGCGATGTCCGCCAAGACGTGCAGGATCGCTACAACGAAGGCATTCAGCGTCGAATGAAGCACACGGTTTGGACGTCCGGATGCCAGAGCTGGTATTTGTCGAAAGACGGCCGCAACCGCTCGCTTTACCCTGGCTTCGCCTGGGAGTACGTCCTGCGCGCGCGAAAGCTCAACCCAGCCGACTACGAGGTTGCCTTCTTCGAGGACGAACGCCAGCTCGACGAATTGGAAACGGTCGAAGAGGGTCTCGCAGCCGCTCCGTAGAAGCTACGCCTCGGGCGTCTCAGTTCCGCCCAGGAAGGCCGAACGGAGTGCCGCACGGCAAGTCGTACAGCAAAACGCCATCCTCGGTTTCGCCGCTGGGCTGCGGGTCCTCAACCAAACCGCCTTCGAACGCAGCGATTTTGGTGTCACCATCGATGTAGGCAAGGAACTGGCACATTTCTTCCTGGCCGTTGTTGCCCCAATGAAGCACCCGGTCGGTCGTGTTGTTGTACCCGCACACGTAGTTGAGGCGCCCCGCGCCTTCAGAATTGAGGGGAGGATCGATCGTAACGCCGAGCGTATCGCCTGGGTTGTTCGTGAAGTCCACGATCGAGCGTTGGTTCCCGTCGTCGTCGACGAAGCTCATTTGGAAAGAGTTCCCCCACTGATGATAGTGACCGAGCACATAGTAAATGTTGTAAGATTCGCCGACGAAGTCGCTGATGTCACACGTCTGTGACCAGCGCGACCGTCGCTGCGCAGGAATTGCGATGTCGGACATTAGGAAGCTGACTTCGCGGAGCTTGACCTCGACTTCTTCTTCGTCGATCGCCTGAAGGCCCATCGTCAGCGAGCTGTTGATCGGGGCCGCTCCAGCATTGAAGAGATGGACGGTTCCAACGATCTTGCTACGCGGTGGCACGACGATGACCGCACCTTCGGGGAACGCTTGCACCTCTTCGAAGGATTGGGTCGACTGAGCGAAGATCACACCGCCGGCTAGAGCGGCCTCCACCTGGTTCCAATTACGGTCGCGGCACTTCCACGTCCCATCTTCCCCGTACATCTCTTCGGGGACGAAGGACCAGTTCGAGTGGTGCCAAGCGCCGTCGTTGACCTGCCGCACTCTGTTGACGTAGAGGGTTTCGTCGTTGTCCAACGTCCAACTCTGACACCAGTACTCTTCAGCCGAGGAGTCGACCATGATGGGATCGAAGGTGTGCTCCAAAGTCGCAACAAACGCCGACCCATCGTCACCGCCGCTCCCACAACCCACCGCAAAGATGGCTGCCGCCACCGATAGAATTATTACGGGCATAGGCTTCGAAGGATTTGCCAAGCCACGCGCTGGAGCAAGCCGACTGCGCCGAAGGCCCCCCATCCGAGGGAATTCCGCTCAAAACTTGCGGGTCTGACCGATGCGCAGGAGCCACCCGCGCTCCGCGCCAAGAGAGCTCGCCGCGGCTGCCTTTCGAAAACGTGCGGGCGGCTCATGGAGCGGCTCATCGGAGAGATCGAACGTGCCGTAGTGCATGGCCACTGCAATTCGGGCCTTCAAATCGATGGCTGCTTGGACGGCTTCTTCAGGGTTGAGGTGCGAGGCCTTCATCATCGCGATCGGCTCGTAGGCGCCGATCGGTACGGCCGCGAGATCGAATGGCCCGAGCGCTTCCGCAATCCTCGCAAAGCCGTCGAAATACCCGGTGTCGCCGGCGAAGAAGAAGCGCCGCTCCGCCCCGACCACAGCCCAGGAAGACCAGAGCATTTCTCGATCGTCGTCGAGACTTCGTTTGCTCCAGTGCTGAGCCGGTAGACAGTGCACGTGGACGCCGGCGTGCTCGACCGAGTCACCCCAATCGAGCTCTTCGACGTTTCCGATCCCATTTTCACGCAGGAGCTCACCATTCTCGAGAGGAACGAAAAAGCGCGTGTCGGGATTTCGTTTAGCAAGCGCGACCAGGGTAGGCAGATCGAGATGGTCGTAATGATTGTGCGAGACCACCACGAAATCGATCGGTGGCAGATCCGCCATCGCGACACCGGGCGGCACGAAGCGCCGTGGCCCCGCAAACCCCACCGGGCTCGGGGTATCGGACCAGATCGGGTCGGTCAGGAACGTGACGTGATCCATCTGGACGAGCATCGTAGAGTGGCCAACCCAGGTTACGGTGGGTGTGCTGTGCTCTGCGTTCTCTCGCAGGAAAGCGCCGTCGTTGGCGACTTCGTCGGGCGCGCCAGGGCGGTCACGGAACGAGCCCACAATCCGCCTCACGAAGAACGGAATGCGAACCATCAGGCTTCCGTGCGAGGAATTCCCGGCGAAGTTCTCGAACCGGCCCTCCGCATCGCGCGGTGCCGGCCCGAGGGGACCCACCGAAGGTTCCGCGGCCACAGAGGTCACCAGACCTAGAGCGAGAGCTGCGAGCACAAAATCGGTGGGCTTTCGGAACACCAACGGCCCGTACCACAGCCAACAAGCGCCCGCACAGGCCCGCCGCTGTTCGCTGCACTGCCTTCGAGGAGAAGGCGCGCCGGTCCGGCGGCAGCGTTACGAGAGCCCGATCCCAGACTGAAGGAGCTGCGTCGCTGCAAGAGCGAGCTTTCTCGCGTCTTCCGAGGAGAGCGAGGCCAGGCGTGGGTGGCCGTCGACGACCATCCTAGCGAGGCCGTGGGTCAGCGCTTCGTTGGTCAAGGCGATGAGCTCGGGATCGGCCTCGGGGATCAGGCCGGCGTTCTGACCCTCGTAGATGAGCGCGATCAACTTCAGACGACGCTCATCGTTGAGGTCGCCCAGAAACCGGCCCGGCGTCACTCCGCCGCTGTGTATCAAGTCGAAAAGCTTCGGGTGCTCGGCTGCGAATCGCACATAGGCCACGGTCGTCGCACGAAACTGCGTGAGCGCGTCGGTGCAATGGGCGGCGGCTTCGTCGAGCTTCCGGTCGAGCTCGGCTCGGGCGCGCTCGGCCACGGCATCGAGCAAGACCTGTTTGTCCGAGAAATGGCGAAAAGGCGCCGCCGAGGAGACGCCCGCTTGCCGCGCGAGCGCCCGCATGCTCACCGCCTCGGGTCCCTCGGAATCGACCAGCCGAAACGCCGCCTCGAGGAGCGTTTCGCGGAGATGCCCGTGGTGGTAGGGCTGCTGACCTGCGCTCATGCGCCCGAGCCTACCAGAAGATGTTACCAATGCTTACTTTCCGGGCCGAGGTGATGTTAGCAATGCTTACACTCAGATGTTAGCGCCGCTAACATCGAAGGCCTTGCGCATGTTATCGGCGCTAACATCGAGAACCTCTCGGCGATGGGTCGGGGGGCGAGCTATCGGCAGACGTTCCGCGAGAAGTCGCAGTCGTAGTCGAAGGGGCAGTCGGTCTTGGTCTTGCAGGACCGCATCTCGCAGAGCCCGGTCTCTTCGTTGCAGAAATAGGGCGGCGAGCAGCTATGAAGCCGACACGCGATCATCCCTCGGCGAGGCCGACGCTCGGTCTCTTCGGCACCGGGCGGCGCAGCGCTGCTGGTCGCCCGCGTGCTCGCCGAGCCTCCGCACGCTGCGGTCAGCAACGCGAGGAACAGCCCGACGGTCGATATCGCTTGGCCTGCCCGAATGCCTCCCATGAGCGAAAGATGATAGGTTTCCCGCATGGCGGCAAAGCACATTCTCGTCGGCGTCGACTTCTCCGAGCAATCCAGACGCACAATCGAGGAGGTCGGTGAATACGCCAAGGCGAACCGCAGCCAGGTCACTCTGATCTACGTAAACGATCCCAAGGCGTTCGTGCCGCCGCAAGCGGTTCTCTTGCCCGAGGGCTGGAAACCGGATGAAGAGACGTACAAAGCCGACCTTGCCAAGCTGCGCGATGAGCTGTTGCCGGGGGTCGACGGGGAAAGCGTCGTGATCGCCGACCACGCTCCGGCACGGGCAATCTGCGAGTACGCCAATAAGAACGATGTCGATCTGATCGCCGTCGGCTCGCATGGACACGGCGCCGTCGAACGGTGGCTGATCGGAAGTGTCGCCGAGCGTGTCGTTCGCCACGCCCATTGCAACGTGTTCGTCGTCCGGCAGTGACTTCAAAGGGCCGCGGGACCCTGGTAGGCTCGTCGCATGGGGAGCA
>JBFICQ010000057.1:0-15731 GCA_041581895.1 Polyangiales bacterium
CGGATTTGATGTTCGGAATGCCCGATCAACGGCTCGCTGAATTTCGCGCGGACATCGACCGAGTCGTCGCAACTGGAGTGCGGCACGTATCGGCGTATGCGCTCACAATCGAAGAAAGAACTTTGTTTGGGTCACTTCACAAAGCCGGCAAGCTCCGTGTGGCGCCAGAGGATCGCTACGCCGACCTTTTTGAATCTGCACAGCGCCATTTTGCGGAGCTCGGATGGAAGCAATACGAAGTGTCGAACTATGCTTCGGAAGGCGAGGAATCACGACACAACCTTCACTACTGGCGAGGCGGCGCCTACGTGGGGCTCGGCGCAGCGGCGGTAGGCTGCCTCGACCGCGGCCCGGGGGAAGCCTTCCGTTGGCGGAACGAGCCGATCCCGAAGCGCTACCTCGCAGAACCTACGCTTCCAACTGAAATCGAAGAGCTCGGGCCTGACGAAATCGTGCGCGAGGCGCTCATGCTGGGGCTTCGGACGGCGCGGGGCCTCGACCTGGTCGCAACGCAAAGGCGCGCCGGTCGAAACCCGCGGGAAGGCCGCGAGCGCGGTCTCGAGGTCGCCATGCAGAAGGGAGATGTCGTCGTGGACGGCGACTGGCTTCGTGTTCCACAGGATCGCTGGCTGAAACTTGACGGTATTGTCCGAGACTTGTTCTAGACTGCGAAGCGGTGAAGCTGGATTTCGAAGAAGTCGCCGTCGCGGGTCTCGCCAAGTCCTACGGCCCGACGTTGGCACTGGCAGGGGTGGACCTCAGTTTCGTGCAGGGCACGGTGACGGTCGTGCAGGGCGCCAACGGTTCGGGGAAGTCAACGCTCCTTTCGCTGCTCGCCTTGCTCGCGCACCCAACGCGCGGAGAGATTCGATACGGCGCATACGGGACCGACCGAGCCGACGATTTGCGCGGTCGGATTGGCTTCGTCGCCCATCAGCTACAGCTCTACCCCGGGCTCAGCGGCCATGAGAACCTAGTCCTGGCCGCAAAGCTCCAAGGCATCCCCTACGCCGACAAGCGCGCCACCGATCTCGGCGAGGCGCTTTCGCTCTTCGAGTATTGGGACCGACCCCTGCGAACCTACTCGCGCGGGCAAGCCCAACGGGTCTCCGTCGCGCGCGCGTTGCTGCACGAACCGCGCCTCCTCTTGATGGACGAGCCTGCGACTGGTCTCGATCTGCGTTCGACCGAGGCCCTGGTCGGTCTTCTCGAACAGGAAAAGCAAGATGGGTCCATCGTGATCGTCGTCAGCCACGAGGTGGGGTTCGCGAAGAGAATCGCAGATCGAGTGCTCCTCATGGACCGAGGCCGAATCGTGGAGCCAAGCTCGTGAAGATCCTCCGCGCCGCCTGGTTGGTCTCTCTCAAGGATCTGAGACTCGAGCTCCGAACCAAGGAGATCCTCACTTCGACCGGGCTCTTTGCCGTGCTGGTGGTGACCCTAGGCTCGCTTGCTTTCTACACCGACCCCGTCAGTGCTCCCAACGTCGCCCCGGGCGTGCTCTGGATCGCGATCCTCTTTTGCGGAATCCTCTTGATCGGTCGAAGCTGGGCGCTCGAGCGCGAGAACGACGCGATTTTTGGCCTGCTGCTCGCGCCCATTCCAAGAGCCTCGATCTACCTGGGGAAGGCTCTGAGTGCGTTGATTTTGTTGTTCGTCGTCGAGCTGATCCTAGTGCCGCTTTGCCTGGTGTTCTTTCAAATCGATACGACGGGGAAGCTGCTACCGTTGATCGGTCTGGTGTTTCTCGGATCGGTGGGCTTCGTCGCCACGGCCAGCTTGTTCTCGGCGGTGGGGATTCGGACTCGCGCTCGCGATTTGATGCTGAGTGTTCTCGTGTTCCCTCTGGTCGCGCCTGCGCTTCTCGCCGCGGCGGTGGCGACTCGAGAGCTATTTGCGGGAGCGTCGTTGCCCGAGCTACTCGCGTGGATGCGGATCCTCACGGCATTCGACCTGCTTTTCGTCGGCTTCGGCCTCTGGGTGTCTCACTATCTGCTCACCGAGACCTAGTCTCAACGATACGCACGGATCAGGTCGAGCGCGACGGGGCTCGCCCAATCGAAAGCACCATCGAACCGAAAGCGAACGAGGCCGTTCTTGTCGATGACCCAGGTCTCGGGAAAGAGCTTCGTACCGAAGGCATCAGTGACGACTTTGCGCTCGGCGTCGAGCAGGCTGGTGATCCTCGAGTTTCGCGGGATGATCGCCTCCACTTCCGCCCAGTTACGGTCGGTCGAGACAGCGACAACCTCGACATCTCCCCAGTCTTTGGTGATGTCGGCCAAAAGCTCGATCGTGGGCATCTCCTGAATGCAGGGCCGACAGGTCACCGTCCAGAAGTTCATCACGATGACCTTGCCGCGGTGGTCGGAGAGCTTCCACTCGCCGCCGGACTGCGCCGGCAAGTTGAAATCGGGAGCGAGCAACGAAGCCCCCAGATAGTGCGGCACCCCGCCTTTGCCATCCATCAGCGCTTCGAAGCGCGCGTTGCCGAGCATCGCGCGAAAAGGAGCTTCCGTTGCCCTCGCATGCGCATCGACCACCGCACCCGCGAAAACGAATAGCAGGGGAAAAGCGATCGCAGCCACGATGACCGTGGCGATCAGCTCACGTCTCGTCACCGAGGGGGCCTAGCGCTTTTCGGCACCGAGCGAAAGCGGATCGTCGACCTCGGGCGGACGTACTTTTTGTGTCCCGATTTTGACGTATACGCCCTCTTCATCTTCGCCTATCGCGTCTGACATTTTGCCGACCGCGTGGTTGTCGAACCTCGCGGGGCATCGCCCCTCGCGGACCGTGCACCACAGGGCACCTTCGGGCCCTTGGCGAAGTGACCCCGGGTCGAGCGTCTCTTCGAGCCCGCCCGAAAGCTGAAGGGTGACTTGGTCATTTGTCGTGCTGACGTCTTTCACGAGGTAAGGAGGGCCGTCGATTTCGACGTAGGCCCAGTTGATCGCGTTGCTCAGGCAGAAGCGTCCATCCTCGGCGCGGTCGATCCAACCGTCGAAGGAACGCACGAGGTTGGGGTGGTCGATGCGGTCGTCCCCATTAAACCAACGACCCGTGGCGTCGCGACGAATTTGCGTCTCGCGCGTTCGGCCTTGGAGAAAGTCGGCGGGGTCGGTGCCCATAAACAAACGGTTATCAGAAATCCGGTGAAGGGTCGATCCTGCTATGCTCCCCCGCGCATGGCGAGGAAGGGCCCAAAGCTGGTGGTGGTTTCGAACCGAGGTCCTTATCGGCACGAAGGCAAAGAGCGTTGGGTTCGCTCGGCGGGCGGGCTGGTCGCGGCGCTCGACCCGGTGCTGCAAAAGCGCGGTGGTGTGTGGGTCAGTGCGAAGCAGGCCAAAGACTTCGATTCGATGAAGGTGCCGGCTCCCCGGCTCGAGTATGAGCTCCGGTACATCGCGCTCAAGCGCTCCGATGAGCGGGGCTTTTACGAGGGCGTTTCAAACGCCGTGATCTGGCCTTTGCTGCATGGCTTTCCGCCCACGATTCGTGTGGGAAGCGCTCCATGGCCCAACTACGTCAATGCGAACCGTGCGTTCGCGGAAATGACGCTCTCGACGAGCGCGCCTTCCGACTTGATCTGGGTCCAGGACTACCACTTGATGTTGGTTCCGGGCTTGATCCGCGCCAAGCGGGCGAAAGCACGGGTCGGCTGGTTCTGCCACATACCGTGGCCCTCGCCCGATACATTCGGCATTCTTCCTTGGCGCGAGGAGATCCTCGAGGGTCTGCTCGGCGCGGACCTTCTCGGGTTTCACCTTCCTGAGTACGCCGAGCATTTTCGGGAGTGTGTTGAGCGATTCACGCCGCACCGGGTTTCTCGAGACGCAATCGAGCATCGAGGCCGCACGGTCAAGACCACCGCTGCACCGATCGGGGTGCCCGTAGACGACCTTCAAGCGCTGGCAGTCGACCCTAACGTCGCACGCGAGGTGGACCGAATCCGCCAGACGATGGGCAATCGCAAATTGATCCTTTGTGTGGACCGCCTCGATTACACCAAGGGAATCCCCGAGCGGCTCGCAGCATTCGAGGGATTGCTGCGCAAAGAACGTGCGGCGCGAAGGCGATACGCACTGATCCAAATCATGGTCCCCAGTCGAACGGACGTGAAGGCCTATTCCGACCTCAAGAAAGAAATCGACCGAATGGTGGGCGACATCAACGGACGGCATTCCGAGACGGGCCTGATTCCGATTCATTACTTCTATCGCAACTTGAGCCAGCGTGAGCTTTGGGCACACTATCGTGCGGCTGACGTCGCGTGGGTTACGCCGCTACGCGACGGCATGAACCTAGTGGCGCACGAGTACGTGACCGCGCGAGCCGACGGGGGTGGCGTGCTGGTGCTGAGCGAGTTCGCGGGCGCTGCCAAGCACCTCAAGGCCGCCGTATTGGTCAATCCCTATGACGTCGGAGCGATGACCGATGCCGTGCATCGCGCGCTCCACATGAAGCAAGCCGAAATACGCAAGCGCATGAAGGCCTTGCGGACCGAGGTCATGCGCCTCGATGTCCATCATTGGGCGGACGACTACATCGCGACGCTGGAGGCGGTTTGAGTCTGATCGAAGACCTGTTGGCGCTCGAACGTCCGCTTCTGATCGCCCTCGACGTCGACGGCACGCTCGCCCCGATCGTTCGAGAACCCGACAAGGCTGAGATTCCCCAGAACACGCTCGAAGTTCTGGAAACGCTCGCGTCGACACCCAAGGTTGAGGTCGCTCTCATTACCGGTCGCGACCTCGAGTCGCTTTCGCGTATGGAACGGCTCGATGGAATCTGGCGTGGAGTCGAGCACGGCGGTCTCGTGCTCGCCCCGGGTGAGCAACCCCGGCATCGAGAGCTTTCCGAGGAGCACAAGCTGGCGCTTGCCCAGTTCAGGGAGTGGGTGGGTGAGCACGCCGAAGGCGCGTTCGTCGAATACAAGCCCCGCGCCATTGCCGTGCACGTGCGCGCACTTGCGGAAACCGATCCTGGCCGGGCCCTGAGGCTTCTCGACGAAGCGGAAAAGCTCGCTAAGGGACTAGGCCTTCACGTGCGAAAAGGTCGATCCGTTCGGGAAGCCGAGGCTCTCCGGCACGACAAAGGCGAAGCGCTACGTGAGATCTTCGAGCGGAGCGGGGCACGCAATGTCTTTTTCGCCGGCGATGATGTGACCGATCTTCCTGCGATCGAATTTGCGGATAAGCATGGGATCGGTGCGTTCGTTCTCTCTTCGGAGATGCCCGGCCCGCCGTCCGAGTCGGTAGTTGCGATCGACGGCGCAAATGAAGTCGTGAAACTGCTCGCTGAGCTTTCGCGTCGCCTCCGTTGAGTAGTGGGCCCGGCCATGATCCCGTGGTAGAGCCCCATATGCTCGATCGGGAGCTTCGAGAAGCCGTGCGCATCGCGAGGCACGCGGGCAGTATCTTACTCGACGTATATTCAACAGATTTCACCGTCGCCTACAAAACCAGGTCCGATCCCGTGACCGAGGCGGACACACGAGCCAACTCCTACATCGTCGAAGAGCTGCGGAGCGCCTTCCCAGGCGACGGGGTGGTCGCCGAAGAGACCGAAGACAAGAGCGATGCCCTTCGTGACGGCCGATGTTGGTATGTCGATCCGCTCGACGGCACCAAGGAGTTCATTGCGAAGAACGGCGAATTCGCGGTCATGCTCGGGCTGGCCATCGACGGGGTATCGACGCTCGGAGTCGTCTATCAGCCCGTGCACGACAAGCTCTATGCCGGCGTCGTGGGCGACGAAGCCTACCTCGTACATCACGGTGAGCGACGTCCGCTGGTGGTGAGCGACGTTAGCGACCCGAGCAGGCTAGAGCTGGCGGTTTCACGCTCGCATCGCGGCAAGAGGATCGACGAAGTGATGAAGAAGCTAGGCACCATGCGTGAAAGGAGAAGTGGCTCGGTGGGGCTCAAGATCGGCCTGATCGCGGAGCAACGGGCCGACTTGTACGTCAACCTGTCGAACAAATCGAGCCAGTGGGATGCGTGTGCACCCGAGGCGGTCCTAAAAGCCGCCGGCGGCCGCTTCAGCGATTTGGATGGCCGCACCTACCGCTACGGCGGTACGGACATGCAAAACAGACGCGGCATCCTGGCCTGCAACGCAAACGCGTACGACGCCGTCTTGCCAATTGTCCGCCAAGTGGCTCGACGAAGTCGTCTGATCAAGCGGGGCTGAGCGATGCCGCCTGTCGATTGGGAAGACGCTTGGGAAAAAGGTGTCATTCCTTGGGACGAGGGGAAGTCGCCACCTGCTCTTCTTCGGCTGCTGGCGGAGAAACGAATCCCATCGGGCCGTGTTTTCGTTCCCGGCTGCGGCGCGGGGTACGACTTGGCGGCTCTCGCCCACGCCGACCGACAAGTCGTCGGTCTGGACGTGTCGGCCGAGGCACGGACCACGTTCCTGCAGCGGTACAAAGACCTGCGCGGTGAGGTCACGTACGAAGTCGGAGACTTTTTCGCCTACGACCCAACCCACCCCTTCGACTTCGTATGGGATTACACTTTTTTCTGCGCGCTCGATCCGGAGCAACGCAAGCCGTGGGCCGGTATCATGTCGCGCTTGGTCAAGCCAAGGGGCTTGCTCGCCACCCTGCTCTTTCCGTACGCAGATCCGATTCCTCCCGACGCTTCGGGCCCTCCGTGGCCCATCAATACCGACCTAGTGCGCGGCTTGGTCGACGACGCATTCGAGCTGCTCGAGTCGACCGAGGCCGAGCACACGCACCCCGGGCGCGAGGGCAAAGAGCGTCTCGCCCTGTGGCGCCGGCGAAATCAGTAGGTATCCGGCAGCGGAACCGCGGAGGATCGCCATTTCACTTCGGAGAACCCGATGCGATAAAGAGCGGTCGCACCTTCTTCGGGAACGCCGACCCAGATTTGGGTAGAGCCGATGGGGAAGTCGGATCGTATCATCGGATCCCGCGTACCGTTCCGATCGTCGTTGCAAACCACGCTCCCATCGGGTTTGCGTACGACCAGCGAGACGTCCTCACGGGATCGCCCGAGCAGATGAAGCCGAAGAAAAGCGGTATCCGCAGCGAGTACGTAATCGGGTATCTCGGTGATCCACCCTCTGCACCGGCGGTGAATCGAACGCGCTGGCACCTCGCCGAGGGCCGTGCCTTCGACGACCCGGGGGTCGGGGTTGAATCCAGCGTGTAGGTGCACGACCCCAAAACGCGAGGGGGAGCGTGAGTACGGATCGGGCGGCTGGGTCGGTGTTGACGCGGAGACCGGCGAACGCACCGGTGGGTTGTTCTCCTTCTCGGTGCACGCGCCCAGCACCAGCACGGAGAGCGCGACGGCCCAACCCGAAATCGAAGAAGAGCTTTTCAACCCGCGACGTCTGAATCCGGGCTGCCCGGGGGAATGCTGTCGTGGACAGCGCCCTTGATCACCTTTTGCGCCAGCGTCGCGAGACTACGCGCCCCGCTCTTCTTCAGGAGCGAGCGTATTTGGGCCTTCACCGTGTTCTCCGCGACGCCGAGCGCGTCCGCCAGCTCCTTTCGGGAAAGCCCATCGACCGAGAGGGTCAAAAGCTCGGTTTCGCGCCGCGTGAGCTTGAGCTGACGGGAAAGGTGCTCGATCCGTTGACCAATCGCGGCGTCGTCAACCCGCTCTTGCGCCAAAGCCCGCTGAATGAAGGGATTCAAGTTGTCGGCCGAGGCTGGCTTACAGACATACTCCCCGCGCATCGTCTGAACTTTGTTAACTACATCACGGTTTAGCTCGCCGGTGAGCACCAGTACGGGAAGCGCACCGTGAGCTTGGCGAATCTCAGCCAGGAGGTCCAGGCCGTACCCGTCGGGCAGGATCAAATCGAGCACCACCCCGGTCCACTCTCCGTGGTTTCGTAGCTTCTCGCGGGCAGCCGCCATGTTATGGACGACTTCGACCGGCCCGTGACGGCCAAAGGTCCGGGCGAGAGTACGGGCGAGCGTGGGCTCGTCCTCGACGATCAAGAACCCTCCCGGCATGCGGCGTAAGCTACCCCAGTTGACCCCTTCGGTGGTACCGATTCCAGCTAGTCCAGGGGCTTTTTTGCCCGTCAAACCCGGATAAAGAAGAACTCGGACTCATTTAAGCGCAGTGATTTCAATGCCTTGGCACTCTACCCCCTCTGGGCGAATGTTTAGTGCGGCCGTCATCCTGCGGGGCGAGCGATTCCCAGTCACTTGACGGGGGCGTTCGCCGGCCTTTGAATGAACGAGCAATGTACGCGGTGGTGATCACCGATGAGGGGGGCGTACAGCGGCGGCTCGATTTCACGAAGCCGGAAGTAACCGTTGGGCGCGTTCAAGGAAACGACATCGTCTTGGCCAAGCGCAATGTGTCCAAGCGGCATGCGCGTTTGTCTCTCGACGCTGAAAAGGCAGTCGTCGTCGATCTGAACAGCACGAACGGAACGTGGGTAAACGGTCGCAAGATTAGCTCGCCTCACCCCTTGAAGTCAGGCGACAAGATCTACATCGCCAACTTTATCCTTACGCTCGAAACGGGCCAGGGCGATCAAGACGAAAGCCCGGCCCAAGGGAGCGTTTCGGAGCCACCTCCGCTCCCGGCCAAATCGTCAGTGCCACTCAACGCATCGATTCCCATCAAGTCTTCGATGCCCATCCGAACCTCGATGCCGATCCGAAGCTCCATGCCGGTTAGGCAATCTAGAGCCTCGACAGCTCGAAGTGGTCAGCCAAACGATATTCTAAAGACGAGCTTACCCCCACGGATCGAACGCAGGCCAACGGATGAAGCGGTGCTTTCGAACAAGACGGACGACCCCGCTGCGGAGCTCATGTCTCGTTTAGCTCAGCGAATCGACGTCGAAGATCTGGCCCCAGCATCGATGAAGAATCAAGAGCGGTGGTCTGCGGCTCGCGCAGCAATTGCAGAAACGTTTCTCGCGATGCAAACCGATGGCTCGGTCGATGCGGATGTCGATATGCGGCAGGTCGCGCACGTCGCTTTGCACGAAGCGGTTGGCCTCGGCGCCCTCGATGACGTGTTGTCGAACGAGGCGGTCCAAATCGTCGTCGTAAATGGGCCGAACCGCGTGCTCCTCGACACGGGCGCTGGATTGCGAACGACTGCTTTGTCGTTTTCGTCACCCCGCGCACTACGAATCGTAGCGCGCCGGCTGGCTGCTCAGACGGGTCGCGCGCTCGAGAGCCAACCGGTGTTTCATGGTCGCTTGTCCTTCGGTCCTCGGGTCACGATTTTGCAGGCGCCTTTGGTCGCCAACGGCCCCGTTATCGAGATCCGAGTCGGGCGCGCGGTATCCCTAAACGAGCTAGCCGAGGAAGGCTGGATGAGCGCGGATGCAGCCAGCTATCTGACGACAGCGATTGCTGAATGTCGCAATGTCGTCGTGGTCGGCCCTCAGGGGTCCGGTGTCACCACCTTGCTGTCGGCAATGGCGCAGCAATTTCCGGAAGAAGAGAACACCGTGGTGATCGAAGCGGTGCCAGACCTCGACGTCGATCGCGAAAAAGTGATCGCGCTGACCGCGGCTGAAGCAGGGATGTCGATGCTCGATGCGATCACTCAGGGCGCGCGCCTCCGCGCAGACCACGTCATCATTAACGATCTCACCGGTGCCGACTCGGTAGCTGCGCTCGCGGCGGTAAGCGGACGCGATCCCGGGCACTTGCTCGGAGCCCATTGTTCGAGCGACAAAGATGCGGTCGAGGGCCTGGTGTTGGCGGCAAGCTGTGGCGGCGCAAATCGTCCGTGCATCGCGCAGTTGATTGGAAACACTGTCCACGTTGTCGTTGCGATCGAGCGAGGGCCCGACGGCAGCCGAGTGACAGCCATCCACGAGATCGCAGGCCACGAGGCCGGCGACGTGAGCTATCAATCGGTTCCGTTCTAAGTACGCCACCTCGGGCGGCGCGTGACTCACCGGTGGGCGGCGGGCGCTACCCTCATGCTCCCTTGCTAATTACGGCACGCGGCGTTGCGCTGACACCAGGCGCGGGATACGCAGGACGTGCAAAATAATAGCCCTGACCGTAGTGCGCTCCGCAATCGACTACCACCTTCATTTCGGTTTCTTGCTCGATGCCTTCAGCCACGACGCGTGCGCCGAGCTCGTGGCAGAGGCGGACGATGTGCCGAACCAGCACTTGAGCGCGACGGTCATCGGCGAGGTCGGCAATGAGCGTTCGATCGAGCTTCACGATTTCGGGTTTTAGATCGACGATGTACTTGAGATTCGAATAACCGGCACCTAGGTCATCGACTGCGAGCGAGACGCCTTTGCCTCGAATCTCGCGAAGAACGCTATGGCAGTACGCAAAGTGAGTCAGCGGAACCGATTCGGTGACCTCGAGGTAAATCGGTTGATCATGCGTAAAGATCGGGTCGTCGGGCTGGACCAACCATGACTCGTCGAACTCGTTTGGATGGACGTTGAGAAAGAGCGGCGCGCCGCCGCAGTTCGCCGTTGCGATCTCGCGAATCGCGCGCCCGAGAGCGCCGACGCAGCGGCTCTTGATAGCTTCGTCGAAGAGCTTGGGTGGATTGATCCAGTGCGGCGAATCGCTTCGAACGAGGGCTTCGTAGGCGAAGGGCTCCATCGTGGTGAGGGACACGATCGGTTGGTAAACCACGCTCAGCTCGCCGCGCGTCAGCACGTCGGGCAGGCTCTTCCAGCCCCTGAGGCGGGGCATTCCCGCGCGCCGCGCCTGAGCGCTTTTGAGCCAGTTCCGAAAGTTCGTCACAGATGTCTCGCCACGGTAAGTTTACACGAATAACACCACAGATTGGTATCCCCAATTAGGGATAGCACTCCTCTACTCCGGCCGGCCTAGCGCGGTGTGGGGGCCTCTGGTATGCCCCGCAGCCATGAGCAAGGCAGGCTCGATCGGCCCCGCGGAAGACAGCCCCATCGGCACGACCCTAGAGCGACACCTTCTCGATCGCCAGCGCCGGATGCCGGAGGCGACCGGGGATTTTACCGGGCTCTTCCAGCAGATCATGCTCGCTTCGAAGATCATCGCCAGCCGAGTCAGCAAGGCCGGTCTCTCGGGGATCCTTGGGTTGACGGGCAGGACCAACGTCCAAGGCGAGGCGGTCCAGAAGCTCGACATGTTCGCCAACAACACGATCGTGAACACCGTCGAGGCCGGGGGGCACGTCTGCGTGATGGGAAGCGAGGAGGTCGAGCAACCGATCCCGGTACCCATCCAGTATCCGCAGGGGAAGTACGTTCTGCAGTTCGACCCGCTCGATGGCTCTGGAAACATCGACATCAACGCCTCGATCGGTACGATCTTTTCGATTCACCGACGCATCAGCCCCGAGGGCACCCCGGGCACACTCGAAGATCTACTGCAGCCGGGACGCGACATCATCGCGGCCGGCTACGTCGTTTACGGCTCTTCGAACATGCTGGTCTACTCGACGGGCGTGGGCGTGGACGGCTTCACCTATGACCCAGGTGTCGGCGAGTTCTTCCTGTCGCATCCGAATATTCGCATTCCAGAGCGCGGTGCGATCTATTCGATCAACGAAGGCAACTACCACAATTGGGATCAGCGCATTCAAAAGTGGGTCGATTGGATCAAAACGCCAGGCGAGAACAAGAAGGCTTACCGCTTGCGCTACATTGGGGCGATGGTCGCGGATCTTCACCGCACCCTGTTACGCGGGGGGATTTTCGCCTACCCACAGGATGTGAAGAACCGAAGAGGAAAGCTTCGCCTTCTCTACGAGGCCAACCCGATGGCATTCCTGGTGGAGGCCGCGGGTGGCACCGCATCGGACGGCGAAAACCGCATTCTCGATATCGAGCCGAAGAAGCTTCACCAACGTACCCCAGTCTTCATGGGAAGCTCAGCCGACGTCGCGGACGTACTTCGTTTCCTCAAACAATGATGGTTTAGGCCACCTACAGCTTGGGTGTCATGCTGAAGGGGACCGCCGTGCGAACACATCCCCCCTCAGGCCTCGGAAACTTCCAAGTTCGCGCCACGCGTTTTACACACGAATAGACTTGTGCATCACGCAAAGACCCAGACACCGAGACGTTCCGAACCGCGCCTGATGGCGCGATCGTCAAAAGAACGGTCATCTGGCCCTGAAGCAGATTGTTGTCCTTGAGACGATGCTCGTAACAAGTGCGAACCTGCTTCCGAGGCGGACCATTGATGACGCCGCGGATTTGCGCAGCCTGGAGAGAGCCTTTGCACTCGACGGGCTCGCGAGGCTGTTTTCGCTTGGCCACCTCGACCCGCTCCCCGGGTTTGCCGGCGTCCTCTTCCGGAATCTCGATCTCAGGCGTGAACTGCTCACGCGTCGGAGGCGGCGAGGGCGCAGGCATCTCAGCCGTGGCCTCGGGCCCCGTGCTCCTCTTGGTGCACAGCCAAAACCCGCCGATAGCCAACACGAAAATCAGCAGGAGGATCCCGTACTTACCCTTGTTGCTCTTCAGCGGTGGTAGGCTCGATCCCTGGACCACGTCCCCTCACTTGCCCCGCATGGGGTCCGTTCTCGGACACGCCGCGGAGTGTAGATTCCCCACTCAATCTAGCAAACTACTGGGGGCTTGGGTCGGCTCGATATCCCAGTTTGCCGTTCCTCGGCCTCTCCTCTATGGTTCCGCCTCTTTAACGGCATTTGGTGATGGCGGACAAGCTCAAAGGGTTCTTTCTCGTCCTTCTCGTGGTCCTGCTCTCGGCGGTCTTCGCTCTTCAATTCGGGGGCGGACAAGCGGAGGGATGCACCGCTGGTGGGTCTACCTATCTCGCGCGGGTTTACGACAGAACCCTCAGCCGTGGCGACTTCGACGCGGCCTATACGATAGGAAACTTCGGTCGACTTCCCGCAGAAACCCAGAAGGCGATGGCGTTGCCGCAGTTGGTTCTCAATGGATTGATCGATCGCACCTTGTTGGCGCGAGAGGCGCGCAAGGTCGGGTTCAAAGTCAGCCCGGACGAAGTGATGGAGCGGTTCGTCAATGAAGGTGTCATTCTGTTGACCCTCGGTGTCGATGCGCCTCCCGAAGTGCCCCAGGGAGAGATCCCGGTTTCTTTTGCCGACAAGGACGGAAATTTCAACGCCGAGCTCGCGAAACGCTACATCGAGAACGGTCTTCGTCGAAGCGTAGGTGAATTCGCAGAGTCGCAAGTCGAAGAATACCTGGCCGCTCAGATGCGCGAGCTCGTCGCCTCGACAGTCAATGTGAGCAACGCGGAGGCATGGGACGACTACGTCCGCGAGAACGACAAGGCCGAGCTACAATACGTGCGATTCTCGCCGGCGTACTATGGCAAAGGGGAGCCCGACAGCTCCGAAGCAGCGCTCGAGAAGTGGATGGCCGCGAACGACGAACGACTCGAAAAAGAGTACGAAGCCAACAAGTACCGCTACACGAACCTCGACAAGCTAGTTCGTTCGCAACACATCTTGGTGAAAACCGGGTCGTACATCTCCGAAGAGGAAAGGGCCGAGGCTAAACTGCGAGCCGACGGATTGCGAAAGCGCGCGGTCGCAGGCGAGGATTTCTCGAAGCTGGCGCGCAAGAACAGCGAAGATCAGATCACAGGGCCCAAGGGCGGCGACTTGGGATACCAGCTCAAAGGTACCATGCCGGATGCCTACGACGAGGCGGTCTTTGCGATGGAAGTCGGCGAGATATCGGACGTCGTCGAGACGGAGTTCGGTTATCACATCATCAAAGTGCTCGGCATCCGAGAAGGTGACGTGCCCAAAGAAGAAGCCAAGCGCGAGCTTGCCGAGGCCCTGTACCAACGGGACTGGGTTGAATCGCGTACGAAAGAGGCCGCGGCAGCCACGCTCGCCCTTTGGAAGAGCTCTGGGGACGATGCGGTGCGAACGAAGCTCGCCGCCGTTGGAAAGAAGACTCCCGAATCGACCCTCACACCGACTCTTCTGGAGACGGGTGAGTTCGGACGCAGCGATGCTCCGCTGGTAGGCCTGCCTACGAGCGTACTACTCGATGCCGTTTTTGCGGTACCCGAGGGTGAAGTGTTCCCCTCCGAGCCCGTGAAGGTCGGACGCGAGTGGGTCGTCTTTCGGATCCTCGAGCGACAGCGTCCCGACGAAGCTGCCTTTACCGACGACCTTCGCAACTCGACGCGCGAAGTGCTTCGTACACTCAAGAAAAAAGAGACGCTGGATCTATACATCCGTAAGCTTCGCGACCAAGCAGCTGCCGACCAAGCTCTTCGAATCAACCCGCTCCCAACGCAGGATGGCAACAGTTAACGGAGTGAGCCTCCCAGGCTTGCCGCGCGCGTCGATGACGCTTCCGAACGGCCTGCGAGTGCGCCTCATCCCTCTACCACATTTGCAGTCCGCGACGATTTCCTGCTTCATTCGAGTGGGCTCCCGATACGAAACGGCTCAAACGAACGGGCTCAGCCACTTTCTCGAGCACATGGTCTACCGGGGGACGGAGCGACACCCAGCGGCACACGAGCTGAGCCTCGCGATCGAAAGGCTCGGTGGAACGCTCGACGCCACGACTCACGTCGACTTCACCAGTTATGACCTCACCCTCCCAAGCGAAACGATCGCTGAAGGGACGGAGCTGCTTGCCGAGGTGCTTCGGCAACCCCTGCTCACCGAAATGGGAACGGAGAAGCAGATCATTCGGGAGGAGATCCTAGAGGATCTGAACGAGAGCGGGCAACAGATCGATATCGACAACGTGTCGCGCCGTTTGCTCTATCGAGACCATCCACTCGGGTTCTCGATCGCCGGTCCGCTGGAGAACCTCGAGCGCTTCACCAAAGACGACCTTCGGCGCCACCACCATTCCCATTACACCGCGACCAACTCAGTGATCTGCATCGCAGGCGCGTTCGACGAAGATCGCTTGGCGGATTCAATTCGGGGATGCTTCGAGGGGATGGAGACGGGTCGAGCCGTCGAGCCTATCTCGAACTTCCCAACCGGAAGTCAGAAGCGCTTTGCGTATGTCCGCGAGCCGGGCAGCCAGACCGACGTGCAGCTTTCGTTTCACACGCCAGGCGTGAAGAGCCCCTTGGCACCGGTCTTCTTGGCGCTCGACAGGGTCTTGGATGACGGTCTGAGCACGCGGGTCCATCGGATAATCTGCGAAGAGCGGGGCCTTGCGTACGACGCGTTTGCCGGAAACGACACCTTCGAAGATTGCGGGGTATTCGACTTCGGGGCCTCGGTCGAACACAAGAAGGCGCCGTTACTGGTCGAGACCATGCTCGAGCTGATTCGCGACCTCGAGGAACGCGGCCCCACGGAAGAAGAAGTCGAGAAGGCGAAGCGAAGGTACCTTTGGGATCTCCAAACGATTCGCGACGACCCGGAGGACGCGGCCGACTTCGTCGGCACTTGCGTGCTCTTTGGGCTGCCGGAACAAGTATCGACGATCGCGCACCAAGTCGCGAACGTCAGTGCCGACGACATTCAACGAGTTGCTCGAAAGTACCTCGATCCGCGGCACGCTTACCTAACCTGTGTAGGGGTGCTTGACGACGACCTCCTTTCGAAGCTCGAGAGCTTCGTGGGCGCTTGACGGTCTAGTCGTCGAGGTTAACCCAGCGGGCCTCGCCCGAAGGGCCCCACTCCTTCTTCCACAGCGGGACCGTCTCTTTGATTCGGTCGATCGCCTTGCGGCAGGCCGTGAACGCCTCTTTTCGATGCGGTGCGCTGGCTGCTACACAAACCGCCACGTCCCCGACCGAGAGGCTCCCGACCCGGTGAACCGCC
>JBFICQ010000058.1:0-15451 GCA_041581895.1 Polyangiales bacterium
GACTGCTCACCCGGCCACGCGAGCACTGCCAACAGGATCGCCGCCGCCGCCGCAAACCCCGCTGCCATTCCGCCCCACATCCGGCGCTCGCGACCCCCCGGAAGCACACGCAAGGCCGGCGCCTCTTCGGGTGCGTGAATCTGCTGCTCGATCCGGGCGAAGAGCGCATTGGAATCGATGTCGCCGGTCCACTCCGCCGATGTGCTCTGCATCGCGGCGCGGAGCTGATCCCACTCGGCGACCTGAGCGGCCTGGTCAGGTGAGCTTTCGAGCTTCCGACGCACGGCGGCCTCCTCATCGGGGGGCAGCTCCCCGTCAAAGAACATCTGGAGCTTCTCATTTTCGATCTTCGAGCTCTCCATGACTATCCTTCGGAAGGTTCCTCTCCAGAAAGATAAGGCGCAAGCGCCGCCTGCATCTTCTTTCTGGCATGAAAGAGGCGGCTCATAATCGTCCCCTTGGGCACTCCGAGCACCTCGGCCATCTCTTCGTAGCTCATTCCCTCGACCTCGCGAAGCACGATCACGGCGCGATGATGCTCGGGGAGCTCCCCCAAGGCAGCCTCGATAGCCCCGCCCAGCTCGCGACGAAGCGCGGCCCGGCCGGGATTCGAGTTGGTCACGCTGGGTAGCAGAGCGCCATCTCCGGCGACCTCGCTTTGCTCGTGAAGCGCACGCTCGTCGAAGTCGAGATTCTTCCGCCTGCTGGTCCGGCGAACGTGGTCGATGGAGACATTCATGACAATCCTGTAGAGCCACGTGTAGAAGCTCGAAGAGCCCTGGAACTTGTGTAGGTTCTTGTGAACCTTGACGAAAGCCTCCTGCACGGCATCGAGCGCGTCGTCCTGGTTTTTGACGACGCCCATGGCCACGGCGAACGCGCGGCGATGGTATTTGTCGAAAAGCGCTCGAAACGCTTTTTGGTCGCCTGCTTGTACGCGTTTGACGAGGTCATGGTCGTCCTCACCCGGAGAGCCGTCGGATGCTCCTTTCGCCTTGGACGCGGTGGACAGTGGTTGATTCACCAATAGATCCTCGACGTTTTCCACGTTAGTCGGCGTCACGACCCACTGCCCATCGTTTACGCGCAAAACGTCACCGGGGCCAGCTTTCTCCCTCTCGGCGCGAGCAATCCCGCGGTTTTACCTGGTTTCCGCGGGTGGGCGAAGCTAGGGTCCCGCGGTGCTCGACCTCGGTTCTCTGAATCCTCGTCAGCGGGACGCTGTCGTTCACCAGGGCGGCCCGCTCGTCGTGTTTGCGGGCGCGGGGAGCGGCAAGACGCGCGTGATTACCTATCGCGTCGCGCACCTGATTGCGGCCCATGACGTCGCCCCCTGGCGAATCCTGGCGGTGACGTTCACCAACAAAGCGGCTGGCGAGATGCAGGAGCGGCTACTCGGGCTCCTCGGCGATCGCGGCACTGCGGTTCAAGTGGGCACCTTCCACGCAACCTGCGCACGATTCCTGCGCCGCCATGGAGAGACGCTCGGCATCTCCAAAGACTTCACCATTTACGACGACCAGGACCAGCTCGCCCTCGTAAAACGGGTCCTGCGCGATCTCGGATTGGACGAAAAGCGCTACCAGCCGAAGGCGGTCGCCGGTCGCATCAATCGCGCAAAACAAGAGGTTCAGGGGCCTGAGAGCCTCGAAACGCCCGACCCGTGGACCGAGGTCGTATGCCGCGTCTACGAGGCGTACGAAGAGAGACTCGAGCAAACGAATGCCCTCGACTTTGGGGACTTGATCTTCCGGACGGTGAAAGGCCTCGAGGCCGATGAATCGTTTCGCGAAGCGCTTGTGGGCAGGTTCTCGCACGTTTTGGTCGATGAGTTCCAAGACACTAATCAGGCCCAATTCCGGCTCGTGCGGTCGCTTTCAGAAGGCCACCGAAACCTCTGTGTCGTCGGAGACGACGACCAAAGCATCTATCGCTGGCGCGGAGCCGACCGCCGCAACATCCTCGACTTTCGCGCCTCTTTTCCGGACGCGACCCTGGTGAAGCTCGAACAGAACTATCGCTCGACGCAGCGGATCCTCCGCGCCGCCAATGCAGTCATCGCCCGCAACGTCGACCGCGAGCCCAAAGAGCTCTGGACCGCCAACGACGAGGGGGATGCCGTCCTCGTGGTCCGCACGATGGACGAACGAGATGAAGCACGTCTGGTGTTGCGTGGGGTGCAGGAGCTCTTGGCGCAGGGGTACCGTACCTCCGATATCGCGGTGTTCTACCGGACGCATGCCCAGTCGCGCGTAATCGAAGAGGCGTTACGGAGTGCCAACATCGGCTATCGCATCGTGGGTGGCATGCGCTTTTACGATCGCGCGGAAGTGAAAGACTTGCTCGCCTACCTGCGGGTGACGACCAATCCGGCCGACGATATGAGCTTGCTCCGCATCATCAATACTCCTGGGCGCGGGATCGGAAAGACGACGATCACCCGGCTTCTCGACGCGGCCGCAGAGCACGGCCAAAGCATATGGAGCGTTCTCGAACAAGAAGGGCTCGGGGCTGTTGGAAACGCGGCGCAGAAGCGCTTGGCGGGGTTTCGGAGGTTGATTTCCGACTTGCGCGAGGTGGTTGGCTCTGGCGCTCCTCTCGGTGAAATCGGCGCAGCGCTGGTCGACCGCACTGGATATGCGGAGATGCTGCGACACGACGACACGCCTGAAGCCGATGCTCGCTTCCAAAACGTGCAAGAGCTGGTGGCTTCGATGGACGAGTTTCAGCGGGAGCACTCCGATCCAACGCTCGCTGATTTCCTAGAAAACGTGACGCTTCAGACCTCGGCGGATGAGCGAGTCGAGGGCGATCGGGTCACCTTGATGACGGTGCACGCCGCCAAGGGGCTCGAGTTTCCAATTGTGATGGTGACCGGGCTCGAGGAGCAGGTGTTCCCTTTCAAAGGAATCGATCCTTGGGAAGACCCAGAAGAGCTCGAAGAGGAACGGCGGCTCGCGTACGTGGCCTTCACGCGTGCCAAAGAGCGTTTGGTGCTCAGCTTCGCTGCGGTCCGCAGGATCTTCGGTCAGCAGCGTGTGGGGATTCCGTCGAGATTCTTGCACGAGCTCCCCGCCGAGGACACGAGCTGGATCGGTGCGCGGTCGAGCTCGCCCTCACCGCGACCACGCGAGACGCACGCCTCGGAACGTGCGCCCACCGATAGCTACATCGACTACAGCGAAGGCTCCGACGTCGCCGACGTCTCAGGGCTTTGCCGGGGGATGCAGGTTCGCCACCCGAAGTTTGGAGTCGGCGAGGTGCGCGAGGTCATGCTTGGATCGCCACCGCGCGTGTCGGTTCGCTTTCCAGGATGGGGGACGCGGAAAATCATTGCGTCCTACCTCGAGCGGGCATAGTCGATAGCGTGTCAGTCGCCCGACTTGCTGCTCGTCGAGCCCGATTTGCTGCTCGTCGAGCTCGACTTGGAGGCGGTGTCGGAGGTCGACTTGGGGCTACTGTCGGAGCTCGAGCTATCGCTGCTGCTGGCGGAAGAGCCGCTCGACTCCGCGCTGGTGCTCTCGGCGCGGTTCGACGGACCTGAGTAGAGGTCCGACTCCCAGCCGCCACCTTTGAGAATGAACCCGCCTCCGCCGATCATTCGGCGTGCCTTCAGCTCGCCGCACGCGGGACATTTCTTGAGCGGTTTTTCGGTGATGCGCTGCTCGCGCTCGAACTCGTGGCCACAACTCTCGCAGGTGTAGTCGTAGGTCGGCATACGAAATCCGGGCGTCAACTTAAGGGGCGACGAGCCTGTGTCAAGCTCACTCGTAGTCGTCGCCTAGGGGGTTGGCGAGCTTGCGAGTCCACAAGATGGCGTCCTTGCGTCCGCCTTCGCCATCAAGGACACCCTGGGCAAGAAGACCGGTCTTTCGGTAGCCAGCCGCAACGAACGCAGTGGCAAGGGCCGTGTTGTCGTTGGGCGCAAAGGAAAACGCAGCTACGATGCCTCGTTCTTGGAGGTTGTCGCCAAGAGCGTTCAGACCGCTTGCAACGGCCAGCATTTCGTTTTCCGTGGTTGGCAAACGGAGCACTTCGATCAGCGCATGCCCAAAGCAATCTTGGAACTCGGCCGAAATAAAGTTGGGCTTGCTGCGCTTGACGCTGGCTTCGTAGTAGACGCGCTGAGCATCGCGACCAAACACGTCGAAAGAGCCAAGCGCCGGGCTTTTTCGCCAGGCCACATCTCGAGCGGCGAAAGCATCTTTTTCGCTGGCCTTGCGGACCGACGCGCCGCGAATCTTTTCTGGGATGTCTTTGGCGGCCTTTTTTGCGGCGTTGATGGTTTTGTCGGTCAGTTTTTCGGAGGCGTCGCTCACCTCGACGGAAGCCGTCTTGTCGCCGATGACGCAACCACACAAGTGACCGTCACTTCGCTTATAGAAACCAGGAATCGTTCCCTCACGAACGAAGCCAACGCGAGTCCACGAAGACACCTCGTCCTTTTCGACTAAGGTGATGACCTTGTCGACGTTTTCCTGAGTCGCGACCGACTGAATGTACAGACGCTTGGCGGGAAGCGCACCAGCCCGAAAGTCGATCACGCGGATGCAGCGCGTTCGACGGTTCAACAGCAGGCACAAGTACGCGCTGTCACTACGGAAATAGAGCTCTTCGACGGTGGGCTTCTTCTTGGTTCTTTTTGCGGCGGCAACTTTCGCCTTCGCGGGGGCCATGCGTCAACACCTCGAAAACACTTTGATTTTCAGCGACGGGCCGGACTGTAGTGTGCCGATCCGCCCCTGTCAAAAGGACTGGGGCAGGTCCACCCAGGGACCTGCCCCTCATTCCGTCACGCTAGTTGGCCAGTTCCTTGTCGATCGCAGCCTTGAATGCTGCGTAGGGCTGAGCGCCTTGGAGCAGCTTGCCATTGATGAAGAACGACGGAGTGCCGATCCGTGCTCCCGCCTTGGCGATCACCTGCATGTCCGCGTCCACGGCCCCCTTGTGCTTGCCGGAGTCGAGCGCTGCTTTGAACGCCTTCATGTCGATGCCGCCTAGCTGCGCCGCGTACTTCTCGAGATTCGCTCGCGAAAGCGCCTTCTGGTTTGCGAAGAGAATGTCGTGGTACTCCCAGAAAGCCTTGTTGCCCTTCTGCGCGAACACCTCCATGGCAGCCTGTGCGGCCGGATGCGCTTCCTTGTGGAAAGGCAGCGGGTAGTTGCGCCAAATGATCTGGACCTTGTCGCCGTATTCATCCAGCACCTGAGCCATCGTCGGGTTCACGCGGCTGCAGAAGGGACACTGGAAGTCGCTGAACTCTTGGATGACCACTTTGGCTTTTGGAGAGCCCTTGGTCGGCGCATTTTTGGGCTTGGGGATGTTGTATACCTTGTTGGCGTCCGGCGCTGGAGCGGCGGGCGCTGTCTTGGGTGCGGTCTCGCCTGTTGCGATTGTCTTCTCGTAAACCTTGGAACGCGGCGTGCCTTTCGACACGAGCTCCTTGGCCTTCTTCAACTCCTCGTCGATCACGGCCTCAAAGGCTGCGACAGGCTGAGCGCCGCGCAGGTTGCGGCCGTTGATGAAGAAGGCCGGCGTTCCCCGCGCACCAAGACTCGTGGAGAGCGCCTGCTGCTTCTGGATCGTAGAGGCGTACTTGTCTTTCTCGAGGGCCGCTTTGAATTGCTTCATGTTGAGACCGAGCTCTTTTGCGTACGTCTCGAGGTTTTCGGTCGTGAGCGCTCGCTGGTTGGCGAACAGCTTCTCGTGCATGGACCAGAAACCCTTGTCGCCTTTTTGCGCGTGGGCTTCGAGCGCAGCAGTGGCCGCAGGTTTGGCGTTTTTGTGGAACGGCAGCGGATTGTTCATCCACACGATGCGAACGTCCTTGCCGTACTTGTCCTGAATCGCCTTGAGCGTTGGCTCGACCCGCCCGCAGAACGGACACTCGAAGTCGCTGAACTCGACGATGGTCACCAGCGCGTCGTCCGGTCCCTTCTGTGGCTCATTGCCCTGAAGCGGCACCTTGTACACCGCTTTCGGGTCGGGCTGGCCTGGCCGCTCCTGTGGCTTTGGCGGCGCCGCTTTGGTCAGGCCGTCTTTCGTGAGCGTCGCGTACATCTGCGCCCGCGTCACGCCCTGCTCCTCTAGCTTCTTGGCGGTGGCGAGCTCTTCGTCGATCACCGTCTTGAATGCAGCGAAAGGTTGAGCACCGCGCAGATTGCGCCCGTTGACGAAGAAGTTCGGTGTGCCGCGCGCCCCGATGGTGCCCGCGAGCGCCGTGTCTTCCTGGATCTGCTTCGAGTGGGCTTTTCCGTCCAAGGCTTTCTTTACCTTGTCCATGTCGAGCCCTGCCTGCTTTGCATAGTTCTCCAGATCGGCGCGCGTCAGCGCCTTTTGGTTTTGAAAGAGCAGATCGTGCACCTCCCAGAACTTGTCGCTGCCGCCTTGCGCATACGCTTCCATGGCGAGCTGAGCCGCGGGATCGGCGTTTTGGTGAAAGCCCAGCGGGAGGTTCCGCCAGACGATGCGCACGTCGTCGCCGTAGGTATCTTCGATCTGCTTTACGGTTGGGAGCACGCGCGCGCAGAAGGGGCACTGGAACTCGCTGAATTCGACGATTGTGACCAGCGCGTCCTTTGGACCCTTGGAGGGCTGCGCATCGCTAACGGGCACTTTGTATCGCTCGACATCAGTGGCGATCTCGACGTCGGCGGCTTCGACCTCGGCTGCCTCGCCGGCTTCGCGGTCCGAGCTAGGACCGAAGTACACGTAGGTGAGGGCAAAAACGGCGATGCCGACCACCGCCGCCAATAATATGGATGAACCTTTACTCATTTCTCTATCCTTCCGCCGCCATCGAGCGACGAGTGAAAAAACTCAAACGTTGGAATGAACGAACCGATTGCTAGAGGACCACCCGCAAGGATGGCCGGTGCTAACGAGGTGGCCGTTCGACTCGACGCGCGTGGGCGGGTCTGGAGCTCCCGTCGACCAAGATCGCCAACGGCGAGCCGGTGCGCGGAGGCATAGTCCATCGGATTTGTTGGTTCCAACCCGTGGCCAGCGGAATCGAGCTCTGAAGCGCGCCGCCATGGGTGCTGGCGGGCATGCAGCGGGGATCGTCACTTCGCTCGCACCACATCGGGGGCTGTCGCGGTTCATCCGCGGCTTCGATCGTTTCGACGCAGGTTTCGATCGACGACGAGCGGTCGCACCAACAGTCGGCGGCGCCTGCGGAGGACGCGGTCGACAGGATCATCGTGGCGACGGCTAGAGCCGGGAAGGGGGTCTTCATCGGGGAAATCCGAACCCGCAGTCTACCGCTCGGGGCCGCGGTCGCAAGGAATGCGAGAAACGAAAGAGGGGATGAAGCCGCATTGCGAGGTGTGGGATACTGGAAGAGGAGAGAGTACAGGCTAGCGACTTCACCCCCGCCACATCGAGGGAACGCCAGGCCTGAGCACGTTATTCCATCGTCGACGCCGGCATCGCGATCGAGTCTGGAAACCCTGGAATCTTGGAGCGCAGCAGCTCTTCGAGAGGGCTGAACCGTCCCAGCTGAAGAAAGGCACGCCCCACATAGGCCAGACTTTGCGGGTACCACTGTAAAAAGCTTGCGTCATTGCGCTTTCGATCGATGAACACGAAACGACCAGCATCTTTGAGCTTTCGATGGAGCGTCACGACCCAGAATTCCTGACGGACGCGCTGCGCATCGATTTGTCGCGCTTCGGCGTATCGTTCGATCATCGCTTCTTGTAAATCGATGTCGAGGGAGACGTAAGAATCGCAGAGGAGGGCGACCAGGTCGTAGGTCCTTGGCCCGATGAGCGCGTCTTGGAAGTCGAGGATCGTAAGCTCGCCTCCTTGGCGAACCATGAGATTTCGCGATTGATAGTCGCGGTGCACGAATCCGGTCGGCATGGCTTCGATTTCTTCGACGATCGCCGAAAAGGCCTGCGTTGTGATTCGAGCCGATGCGGGCTCGAGGCTTCCGAATAATTCCTCGAGCCCCCATCGCCGAAAATGACCGAGCTCCCATTCGAGGAGTGAACGGTCGAATTTTCGCCGTGCGACGATCGAGCTTGGGGGCAGGTCTTCGCAGCGCTCGTGGATTTCGGCAAGGAGGTCGACCGCCTGGCCGTACCGCGCCTTCCACTGTGCTCTCGGGGTCTCGAGCAAGTGCCGTTCGAACGTCGTGTCGCCGAGATCTTCGAGCACGATTTGTCCCTGCTCGAGGTGCTCGAGGTAGATCCTTGGTACCGGGATGCCCCGGGCGCGGAGGAGCTCGCCAATCTCGAGAAACGGCAGCCTGGTGGTCTTTGGTTGGTCGCCGCCCTCGTCGCTTCCGAAGGCGTCGTCTGGCAACTGCATCACGATGACCGTGCATGGGCCTTTCGCGGTTTCGCTTACACGCACCCGAAAATAAGCTCGCGTCGAGGCGTCCCCCCTGAGCTTCTCGACGACTAGCGAGGGAAGCGGCGTTCCGAATAGTTTCTCGAGGCTTTCGTCGAGGTCGCGAGTCATGATCATGCGCGTCGAGCCTACGTCAGTTTGGGCGAGTTTGCGAAACGGGGGTATCGTCGCGCGAGATGCGCAAGCACCCACCGATCGAAGTTGGGACCAAGCTGGTGGGTCGTTACGAGCTGGTTTCCAGGATCGCTCGTGGCGCCATGGGGGACGTGTACCGCGCGACCGACGGCCGAGACGGCGGTCAGGTTGCGGTCAAGGTACTTCACGCGGAATACCTGACCCACGACGCGATGCGCAGGCGCTTTCGGCGGGAGGGCGCGGTGCTCAAAGCCCTCGACCATCCGTCGATCGTTCGGCTCCTCGATCTCGAAATCGATGAAACGGGTGTCGTCTTTCTGGTGACGGAGCTCGTCGAGGGCCCAACCCTCGACGAGCGGCTCGCCGAAGGGCCGCTCGATCTCGAATCGGCGGGGCAGCTGGTGACTTCGCTGTGCGACGCCCTCGGTGCCGCGCACGCTCACGGAGTCCTCCACGGCGATCTCAAGCCTGCCAACATGCTGTGGTTGCCTCCCGTGCCACGTCTGGTCGACTTCGGAGCGTCCAAGGTGCTGGGGCTCGACCGGCTCACGGCCACCGGCGAGGTGGCTGGTACGCCGGCCTACATGGCACCCGAGGTACTGACCGGAGAAACCGACGTCGATGAGCGGATCGACGTCTACGGCCTCGGCGTGCTGCTCTACGAAGCCCTGAGCGGCCAACGCCCATTCGAAGATGCACACGTGGGGCGATTGTTGATGAAGATCGATGCTGGCGACCGACTCCCTCTCGACGCCCTAGCCGAGATTCCCGAGACGATTGCAGACGTCGTCCATCGAGCGATGCATCGGGACAAAGAAGCGAGGTATCGAACCATGGCCGAGCTCAAGGCCGCCTGGCAGCGAGCCGTGGGGGCGGGAGAGGAAGAAGGTGAGTGACGGTGCCAGTGCCAGTCGTCGTTTGGAGGGCTGCTTGTTGGTGATTGATGAGCTTTGTGGGCTCGTCGGTATTTCCGTGCCGGCGAGGTGGCCAGCCTATTTCGAGGCCGCAAAAGCGTGGGGCTCCCGGACCGATCTGACCGGGGCGCGCACCGATGCGGAGCTTGCTGAGGTTCTTTTTCTCGATGCGACGAGGTTGATCGAAGCGGCATGGCTGCGGTCGGTGACTTCGTGGATCGATGTCGGCGCTGGCGTGGGTGCGCCCACGATTCCGTTGCTTCTCGCAAGTCGTAGTCAACGCGCCACATTGCTGGAGCCTCGGCGCAGACGCACGGCGTTTCTTCGATCCGCGATCGGCGCGCTCGACTTGGCGGATCGCGCGCTCGTGCTCGAGCAAAGCATCGACCCCGACGCCCCAAGCGTAGAGGGTGCGCCTTTCGATGCCGCGCTTTCGCGCGCGACGTTCTCGCCAGAGATTTGGTGTGCGATCGGGTCTCGACTGGCGCGTGAGGTCTGGGTGTTCACTGCCGGCACTGCTCCCGAAGAGTCCGACCTGCGGCTGCTTCGACGCATCGACTATGAGGTACCATCCACCGGCGCTCCGCGATCGATCCTCGCGTACCGTCGCTAGCGACAGGGCGGTTGACACTGCGCGCCGCGCCGTCTGGGACGGGCGTGCCGCGCTGCGTCGCCGATATTGCAGTCGAAGCCGCAAGCCAACGGGGGCTTCGCCGGCCATGACCGTCATTGGGGCTGCCGAGATCGCCAGCCGGTTAGAATCGTCTTTTACGCCGGGGCTACCGCTTACTCCGCCCCCATCGGCCTTGCGGCTCGACCGCAGTACCCTCTCCTCGAGACAGGGCTCCCCCCACTCGCTGTGCTTCCGGCGCGGATGCTACCGGCGTTTTCGCGCGGGGATGATTTGGATCCGGCGTCGCACCCCTTCTCCCTGGGACATGGTGCTGACGCCTTCGAACTTCGCAAGGGACATGTGGATCACACGGCGGTCGCGCGCGTTCATCGGCTGAAGGGTGACCACTTTGCCTTCGCTGACCGCGCGTTGTGCCTGGCGCTTTGCGAGGGACACCAGTCCGTCGTCGTGTCGTTCGCGGTAGTCGCCGGAATCTACAATTACGTGTCGTCGCGCCTCGGGGAAGCGGTTGACCATCTTGTTGATCAAGAACTGAAGCGCATCCAGCGTCGCGCCCTTTTTTCCGATCACGCGGCCTGAGTCCGGGCCGGTGGCGTCGAGCTCGATCCTCTCGGCGTCCGAACGAATCTCCACTTGAACATCGAGGTCCATCAGATTCAACAGCTCCTCGAGAATCTCGGCTGCCTCTTCGGCTTTGCCGTCCCCCGCATACTGCAACGGATCTTCCTTCGATGGCTGACCGCCGAGGATCAGCGCGCCATCTCTTGGTTTCGTCTTAAGCTCGTCCACGGCGAGTCCTCTTCTTTCTACGGGGTTTGGCCCGCTTGGGTGCGGCGGCCGTCTTCGCTTCGGCCGCGTGATCTTCGGGTTCGTCGCCATCGATGGCGGACACAACAGTGAGCTGTTCTTTGTCCATCTTCCAATACATGTACCGTTGCTGCGTAATGCCGATGGCGGAGCTAGTCACCATGTACAGGCAGAGGCCGGTTGGAAGCAAGAGCATGAAGAAGGTCATCATCAGCGGCATCGCATAGAGCATGACCTTGGCCTGCATTTGGTCCATTTGGATGGGGGTTAGCTTCTGCTGGATGAACATCAGGGCCCCGAGCGTGACCGGAAGGACGTAGTAAGGGTCGGGAGACGATAGGTCGGCCCACCACCAGACGAACGGCGCATGGTACAGCTCGATGCTCGTGGATAAGGTTTGATACAGCGCGAAGAAGATCGGCATTTGCAGCAACACCGGCAAGCAGCCGCCAAGGGGGTTCACCTTGTTCTTGCGCCAGAGCTCCATCATCGCCGCGCCCTTTTTTTCGCGGTCGTCCTTGTAGAGCTCGTTGATCTTGTCGATTTCGGGCTTGAGGGCGCGCTGCTTGGCCATGTTCCGGAATTGCGGAATCACGAAGGGCAAAAGCAAAACCCGCACGAGGATCGTGAGCAGGATGATCGCGACGCCCCAGTTCCCGATGAAGTCGTAGATCGTGCGGAGAAGCCAACTCATCCCCCGAGCGATGAAGCTGAACCAACCGAGGTCGATCACGTTCGTCGCTTGATGGCCAAAGGTTTCGAGCGCGTCGAAGTCCTTTGGTCCTGCGTAGATCGCGGTGCGGAAAGTCGCGATCTCGCCGGGACCGAGATCGATCGGCGCCATCGCAAGCTGCGCCTCAAACAGACTCCCTTCCGGATCCTCGGGTGTTCCGCCCCGGTCGGTCGTCAGGAGGTCACACCGCTCGGCTGTCTCTCCTTCAGGGGCTGCGATGATCGCAAAATAGACGCTGCTGAGGGCCACGTACGCGACGCCTGGGCCATAGCTATGCGGCTGCATCGGTCGTGACTCGTCTTCGCTCAGGAGCCCTTCGCGGTCCTCGCGAATCGTCTCGTCTCCAACCTGACAGATCCCATGGCTCAAGGCGGGAGACGGACGCCCAAAGAACCCCCCCTTTTCGTCCTCTCGGCGGACGTAGTGAGCCGAAGTAATGCCAAACCCGAGCTGCCGTGCGCTTTCGAGCTGATTGCGCACCTCGACCGAGGACCGGAACTGGTACGGTGGCTCCGCAAGCTCCCAGATTCGATCGATCGTGACGCCATCCCCCGACCAGCGGAAGTGGATCTTTCGCTTGGACGACTCGACCACATTCCAACGCGCGTCGGGGGGAATTGCGATGCCTGTGAACTTCGGTTTCAGCGGGAGGTAGCGCTCCTTGTCGGTCGTCACGAGCTCGAACGGGTTGCCTTCTTCGTCGAGGTAGCGGTCGCCTTTCACCCGAAGGCTCACGAGCGCGGTATTCAAGTCCGTGAACGAGGCGACGAGGCGATCGTCCTCGAGCTGATACGTCTTTTGCGACTCGACTCGGGCTCGTGCCTCGGCCGCAGAGGGCTCGGCGCTGGCTCGATCAGGCTCGGGCTCGGCGGAGCGGTCGGACTCCTGGACCGACGGCTCATCGGTCTGTGCCTGGTTTGGGGCGAAGTACTGCAAGCCCAACACGACGCCCATGAGCGCAACCGGTAGTGCCAACAGCACGATCGGTGGCTGTTTGCGCTCAGCCATGGGGCGCCTCGTGATGGCATTCGATCGGTGGCGGTGGATCGAACCCGCCTGGATTGAGCGGGTGACAGCGGGCAATGCGCTTGATGCCCAACCAAGAGCCCCGAATCGCGCCGAAACGATCGATACACGTCGCCGCATAGCGGGAGCACGAGGGTTCGAACCGACACGCTGGCCCGATCAGGCGCGAGAGCGTCATCTGGTAGAGGCGAATCAAAAACAGAAGGAAGCCCCTGATCATCGTGCGGCCCCTCTTTCTTCGAGCTTTGAGGCGGCACCGCGCAGCTCGTCTAGCAGCGAGTCGTAGTCGAGTGAGGCCGCTTGCCGCTTGGCAATGAACACGACGTCGTGGGAGGGCGGGAACAGGTGACGGTTTCGCCGAAAGACCTCCCGGACCACACGTTTGATGCGGTTCCTTTGTACGGCGTTGCCCACTTTCTTCGTCACGGTGATCCCAAGTCGCGTGTTCTCTAGAGAGTTTGGTTGGACGACGATGAGGAAGTGGGGTGTGTGGATGCGCCGCCCGGTTAGTTGTACTTGCCTGAATTCGTAACGTTTCTTCAGTCGATCCGCGCGCTGAAGCCCCTGGCCTCGGTCGCCTGGATCCCCCCCTGCATCAGATGCACGGCGCATCTTCGCATCGAGCCGGCTACTTCTTGTAGCAGGATACGGTCAGACGCTTCCGACCCTTGCGGCGGCGGGCGTTTAGCACGCTCCGACCACCTTTGGTCTTCATGCGTGCGCGGAACCCGTGTACCCGAAGACGGCGCTTGCGATGTGGTTGATAGGTCCGCTTCACGGCAATGCTCCCGGGGAATAAGAGGGCGGAAGAAAGCACGGCCCCGGGGGGGTGTCAAGCCGCCCATCAGCGGCCAACTGCGGTGGAAGTATTTGATTTTGCAGATGGATTCGGCCAGATACCAGCATCGCGGAAGCTGGTGTATCGCCCGCTTCCGACGATGACATGATCGAGAATGCGGATCTCGAGGAGGGCGCCGGCTGCCACCAGGCGCTCGGTCAGAGCGAGGTCGTTTGGGCTCGGATCGGGGTCCCCGCTCGGATGATTGTGGACGAAGATGGCCCCGGATGCCGAGTCTGCGATGAGGATCCGAAAGACCTCGACGGGGTCGACCTGGCAGCTCGTTCGACCGCCGCGGGCCACTTCTCGCTCGATGCGCGGTCGGTTCTTCGCGTCGACCGAGACTACTAAGAAACGCTCGACAGGGCTGCTCATCAACGCCCTTCCGTAACGTTTGAAGACGGCCTCGCTGTCGAGCAGTGGCGCGGCATGCTCACGCGGAACCATGGCGCGAGCCCCGGCTTCGAAGGCTGCGGCAAGACGACTGGCTTTGGCGGGACCAATTCCGTCGATCTGCACGAGCTCCATTGGGGTGAGACGAGCCAGCGCGTGGAGGCCGCCCGTCCGGCGAAGAACACCGGCGGCAAGGGACGTAACGTCTTCGCCGGCGCGACCGGTGCCGAGCAGAACGGCGATCAGTTCGACGTCCGCGAGCACCGTGACACCAAGGCGAGCCAGCCGTTCGCGAGGACCCTCCACCACGGCCGGTTATGCAGGGAGTATGCCGAAGGACAGGGCAGTGGAGTCGCGGGATTGGCGATGGTGTGTCGGCGGACTTAGGCCACCCCGCCGGCGCCCGGCGGCTACTGTTTCTTGAAGAACTTGCCGAAAATGTTGGGGCGCTTTCTCGCGCCCGGCGGCGCGCTCGAACGCCCTCTGGATTGGCGCATCGAGCCAATGCGGACTTCGCGGATCGCCTCGAGGTTCTTCGGGTCGAGCTTCGCCACCTTCTTGAAGTGCTGTAGCGCCTTGTCGTGCTTGCCCATCCGCTTGAGGAAATGGGCGCGGACGAAGTGGCCCTGAACGTGATCGGTGTTGAGTCGAAAGGTCAGCTTGAGCAAAGACCGAATCTCGTCGGCGACGGCTTCGTCGTCGATGCCGTGCTTGAGCAGAAGGATCCAGGCCTTCATGGCCGGATAATCGGCTTCCTTGCGGACTACCTCCATGACTTCGTCGCAGATTCGTAGCGCCTCGTCGTACCGTCGTCGCTTCACGAGCACGTCGACCTTCTGAAAGTTGATCGCGCTCTCGACCATTACATTGAGCTTGCGCTCGGATTCCGGCGTGCCGCCCCCTTGCATGACGGTTATTTGGTATTCGTTGCGGGACGTCTCGTTGGTCAGGGTGTCCCGCGCCACCGTGTACAAGTGGAAGATTTCCTCGACCCAGGGCCGCAAGGGCGACAGCTCCTTTGGAAGGCGGTCGGGGTGCCACTTCTTGGCGAGCTTCATGTATTTCCCGCGTATGTCGTTGGAGTCCGCCGACTCTTTCACTCCCAGCATTTCGAAGTAGTTCTGGCGGTCCATCATGCTGACCACGCGGGCCACCTCTTCCCAGCGTTTTCGGTGTTCTTCCGGGAAGTCCGCGGGAAAGGGAGGTGGCATCTGGCGCGGTGCCACGATTTCGCCGGAAAGGCTCTTGGCAGGTGGCAGATTGCTGATCGATGTCGGGAGCACCGAGTCGCCGGGCGGTGGGGAAGAACTGCGGCGCCCAGGCGGAGAGGAGCGGCGCGCCCCCGGGGGCGTCGTGCTTCCCGACGAGGAGGGCGTCCTCCCGAAAGCTGGCGATGAGGGCCGTTCGCCTCGTGAAGAAGGTGAAACGGCTCTCAGCTTCTGACGCGAGGCCGGACGATACACTTCGAGGCTATCGGTGATCGCCAAGAGATAGAGCATGCGTCTAGCAACTTTCGGATCGCCGAACTGCTCGATCAGAACGGCAGCGGTTGCTGGCTCCGCGCGCATCAGCTCGACAAACGCCTTTTCGTTGGATTGCAAAGAAAACCTCGC
>JBFICQ010000059.1:0-15439 GCA_041581895.1 Polyangiales bacterium
GCTGTTAGACGGGTTGGCACTCCCCACGCCGCCCGCCTCGCCGCATCCCGCCGCCCGCCCGCAACATCCACTGCCCTTCGACAGCCCGGCGCCGCGCGCGTCGGACTCGGGGATTGCACGGTCCCCTTGCGTAGTTGGACGGTGAGGTGAGACGCTCCTGTCTAGACGGGAGGTGTGTATGATTCAGCGCATACTACTCAGCACGGCGCTGGCATTGATCGCATTTGCCTGCGGCTCCTCGGAGGCAACGATTTGCAGCCAAGCCTGTGATTTGATCGAACGAGCGTGCATGAGCACGACATCGGATTGCGCGCGGGAATGCGCTGAAGATCTTGCCGATTGCCCAGATGAAATGATGGCTGTGCTCGAATGCGTGTTTGCAGCAACCGAGCTTCAGTGCGATCCAGGGCAGGACCAGGGTCTCGCAGAAGCTCCTTGTCAGGAAGAGCACGACGCGACAGAGCTCTGCGGGAAGGATCCCTTCTAGGCCCCGCCGCCGCTGGTACCGTCGCTCCGCTGCCAATGCAGCGTCGCCAGCGCTGACTCTGCGTCTGATGCCTGCTATACGACCCCCTCATGCAAGACCTCATTCAGAAGGCGGCGACCCTCCAAGAAGCGCTTCCGTACATCCGGCGCTTTCACGGGGAGATCTTCGTCATCAAGTATGGGGGCAACGCGATGGTCGATCCGGCGCTTCGAGATGGGTTCGCGCGCGACGTCGTTCTAATGAAGTACGTCGGCCTTCATCCGGTCGTGGTTCACGGAGGTGGGCCACAGATCGACGACATGCTCAAGTCGATGGGCGTGCAATCGGAGCGTCTCCATGGGCTTCGGGTGACGGACGACCACACCATGGAAGTAGTCGAGATGGTTCTCGGTGGAAAGATCAACCAGGAGATCGTCTCACTCATCGCCAGCCACGGCGGTCGCGCCGTAGGGCTGACCGGCAAAGACGATGCGTTTCTGCGGGCCAAGAAGGTCGACAAAATGAAGACCAAGAGCGGGAAGTGGGTCGATCCGGGACGCGTAGGAACCGTGACCCAAGTGAACCCCGAAGTGGTACGGCGCTTGGTCGAAGATGGTTTCATCCCGGTCATCGCCCCTGTGGCGATCGATTCGGATGGACGCTCGCTCAACGTGAATGCCGACACGGTCGCCGGCAAGGTCGCTGAAGCCCTCAAAGCGCGGAAGTTCGTCATCCTCACCGACATCGAAGGCGTCCGGGGGGCCGACGGTAAGGTCGTGAGCTCCCTCAGCGCTCGCGAGATCGACGCGCTGAAGCTCGAGGGGGTCATCGAAGGCGGCATGCTTCCCAAGGTCGAGTGTGCCCTCAGCTCCTTGTCGGGCGGTGTTCGCAAAGCGCACATCATCGATGGCCGTGTGCAGCATGCCGTGCTCCTCGAGATCTTCACCGACGAAGGGATCGGCACCGAGATCACGCGCTGAGCGACGGTCGGGGCGGGGTCGACGCCCTCGCGCAATGGTGGTATGCCGCGGGCTTCCCGAGAGCACACCGTGAGCAAGCAAGATGACATGCTTCGGACCGCGAAAGAGGTCCAGCTCGGCAACTACGCCCCGGCCCCG
Organism: Polyangiales bacterium; assembly: GCA_041581895.1. Classification (GTDB taxonomy): domain Bacteria; phylum Myxococcota_A; class Polyangia; order Polyangiales; family Houyiibacteriaceae; genus SG8-38. The sequence goes on from JBFICQ010000059.1 coordinate 1,585, forward strand.
TTTGTTTTGACACATGGGCATGGGCGGCGTGTAACCGACGCATCCGGTCGCGAATATCTGGATCTGTCTGGCGGGATTTCCGTGCTCTCGGTGGGTCACACGCATCCCACGCTGGCCGCGGCAATCGGAGAGCAAGCAGCACGCCTGATGCACGTGTCCAACCTCTTTTACAACGATCGCGCGATCGAGCTTGCCGAGGCGATCTGTGAGAAGACTGCGTTCGACAAGGTCTACTTCGGCAACAGCGGCTCGGAGGCCAACGAGGCCCTGCTAAAGCTCGCTCGCCGCTACCACTACGACCGCGGGGATCCAAAGCGGGTAGAGCTCGTTTCGACGCACAACAGCTTTCACGGCCGAACCATGGGCTCTCTGTCGCTGACCGGGCAGCCCAAGTACCGCAAAGGTATGTCGCCGCTTCTCGAGGGTGTGAGCTTCGTCGATTTCAACGATCTGTCCGCGCTCGATGCCGCGGTATCGGACAAAACGGCCGCCGTGATCTTCGAGCCCGTGCAGGCCGAAGGCGGGATCATCCCCGCAACGCGGAAGTTCGTTCAGGGCGCGCGCCGCATTTGCGACGAACGCGGTGCGTTGCTCTTTCTCGACGAAATCCAAACCGGCTACGGACGCACCGGTCGGTTCCTCGCGCAGGAATGGTTCGATGTAGTGCCTGACGCATGCTCGCTTGCCAAAGGCATCGGCGGCGGGTTTCCCCTCGGCGCAATGGCGGTAACCGAGCGGGTGGCTGAGGGGCTTCCTCCCGGCAGCCACGCGAGCACCTTTGGCGGCAACCCGCTGGCATGTGCAGCCGGCCTCGCAGTTCTTCACATCATCGACGACGAAAAACTGGTCGAGAACGCCGACCGATTGGGCACCTATCTCGCGGATCGGCTCCGCCAACTCGACGAGCGGCTACCCTGCGCAGCTGGCTCGCGCGGTCTCGGCCTGCTTCGGGGGCTCGTGCTCGCCGATGACGTGGACCCGACCGCGACGCTCAACGCCATTTTTTCTGCGGGGCTTCTTTTGACATTGGCCGGCGGGAACGTCATTCGGATTTCGCCATCGCTGAACGTCACTCAAGACGAGCTCGACGAAGGCCTCACCATTTTGCAGTCGATTCTGACCGACCCGCCGAGGAAGACATGACACCGCGGCACTTTCTCACCATCGCGGACCTCACCCACGACGACCTCATTCGGCTGCTCGATCGCGCCTCCGCGCTCAGGGCCCTTCGCGGCGCGCCAGAGCATCCCAAACCGCTCGATGGCAAATCGATCGCAATCGTCTTCGAAAAGGCCTCCACCCGAACGCGCTTGTCTTTCGAGGTCGGGATTCACGAGCTCGGTGCGAGCCCCATCACGTTGATCTCCAAGGATACTCAGCTCGATCGCGGTGAACCCATCGAAGACACCGCTCGAATGCTGAGCGGCTACGTGCACGGCGTGGTGTACCGAACCTTTGGCCACAATCGGCTCGAAAGGCTAGCGCGAGCCTCGACGATTCCAGTCATCAATGGGCTTTCCGATCGCTTTCATCCCTGTCAGCTTCTCGCCGATCTCATGACCGTTCGGCAGAGCTTTGGTCCATCCCTAAAAGAGGTCCGAGTCGCGTGGATTGGCGATGGCAACAACATGGCGCATTCGTGGATCGCATCGGCAGCCGTGGCGGGGTTCGAGCTCACGCTCGCATGTCCTGTGGGGTATCAGCCCGATGCCGAGATTCTGGCGAACGCCCGCGCGAGAGGCGCCAACGTGCGGCTGGTCGAGCGTCCTCAGGAAGCGGCGAACGGTGCCCATGTCGTCACGACCGATGTCTGGGCGAGCATGGGCCAAGAGGGCGAGGCGAAGCAGAGGCGGAAGGCCTTCAGCGGCTTTCTCGTCGACGACGCGATCATGAACCAAGCCGACCCGGAGGCGATTTTCCTTCATTGCCTGCCTGCTCACCGCGGCGAAGAGGTGAGCGCGTCGGTGATCGACGGTGTTCAGTCCCGGGTTTGGGACGAGGCGGAGAACCGCCTTCACACCCAGAAAGCCCTGCTGGAGTGGCTGGTTAAGTAAGGTCCGCGTTAGAGTGTGATGGGGGACAGTACGAACGAGCCTATGCGAGAGGAGAGGATCCCACGGCTGGTCGAGGGGGCTGACGTGAGGGCTCAAGAGATCGGAGCCAAGGAAGGCTTCGTCTATTCCTGCATCGACGGGGTTTTGAACGTAGAGGACATCGCCGACGTGACCGTGTTGCCGGCTGAGGAGGTATCCGGGGTGATCGAGCAACTGGTCTCGCTCCACCTGGTCGAGTGGGTCGAGTCGCGACCGGAGAGCGTGCCCCCCCAAGCAGACGTCCAGCCCGATGTCGACCTTCCTGAAGACATCCAGAAACAGGTTCTCGAGGCCTTCCGCCGGACCGACAAGCTCAATCACTACGAGCGTCTCGGTGTGCCCGTCGACGCGGACACGACAGAAATTCGAAAAGCCTACTTTGCGCTTTCAAAAACTTTTCACCCCGACGCATACTTCGGGAAGCGGCTCGGATCGTTCCAATCCAAAATGGAGGTCGTTTTTCGGAAGATCACCGATGCCTATGAGGCGATCGGCCGTCCCCAAAAAAAAGAGGCCTACGATCGATATCTGCAGCAGCAGATGACAGTGCTCGCTGCGGAACAGCAGATCGACCGGGTGGAGGAACGTGCCCAGGCCATGGCGAAAGCGCTCAGCAAAGCGCCCGTCGCACAGCGACACTCTGCGCCCGCGCCGTCTAATCAGTGGGCACCGAGCAAAGCGCCGAAGGCGATCGAGATCAACGACGCCGCGTCTCCAACACGGTCCGTCGTTCCGGGCTCTGCTGAGCACGCGCGCATGGAACGCAAGCGCGAGCTGCTCGAACGGCGGCTCAAGGGCAAAGCCCGGCGCCAGCCGAAGGAGCCGGCAAGGTCGATGCCCGCCCCGACAGCGCGCGTCGGCAAAAAGGCCGCCCTCAGGGACCTCACGCGATCGCTCAAGCACACCGCGGGGCTGACGGGGGGCGTAGACCGCGCGCAACGCCACATGGATACGGCGCGCATCGCAGAGCTCGAAGGCGACTTGGCCACGGCCGCAGCGGCCCTTCGCATGGCGATTGCCCTCGATTCGAGCAGCCCCGAGCTCCAAGAGCGGTATCGCCGAGTGAACTCCAACTTGCGCGTTCAGCTCGTCGACATTCACCGCCAGCAGGCCAAGTACGAGGAAGAGAACAACCTTTGGGCCGCGGCGAGCATCTCTTGGGCGAAGGTGGCCGAGGCAGACCCCGAAGACCACGAGGCTCCGCGGCACGCTGCCAAAGCGCTGCTGGCCGCTGGAGGCGATTTGAGAAAGGCTCGTGACTTCGCCCAACACAGCCTCGACCTCAAGCCTGATTCACTCGATACGCGCCTGCTTTTGGCGCGGATCTACATCGACGCCGGCATGGACCACAGCGCGGCAAAAGAGCTGGAAGAGGCCGCAAAGCTGGACCCGGGCCACGAGATGGTGAAAAATCTGAGAAAGCAGCTCGGGGGGTGATTTGAGTACTGTATTCGAGCGCTTGGAAGCAGGGGAATGGAAAGAGTCATAGGGATTGACCTAGGAACGTTCAACTCGTGCGTTGCCGTCGTCGAAAGCGGAACGCCCGTCGTCATTGCCAATCGTGGAGGCTACAAGGTGACTCCGTCGATGGTCGCCGTCACCGAGGGCGGCAAGCGATTGGTTGGCCACATCGCAAAACGGCAGGCGGTCACCAACGCTGAGAACACGGTGTTCGCCTGCAAGCGGCTAATTGGCCGAAAGTGGGACTCGCCGCAGGTGAAGAACGCCATTCAAACGTGCCCGTTTCACATCGTGGAGGGCCCGCACGGGGACTGTCGCATCAAGATGCGGGACAAGGTCTACAGCATCCCTGAAATCAGCGCGATGGTCCTCCAAGAGATGAAGATGGTCGCGGAGGACTACCTCGGAGAAGAGGTCAACAAGGTCGTCGTGACCGTGCCTGCGTACTTCAATGACAACCAGCGGCAGGCTACCAAGGATGCAGGTGCCATTGCGGGTCTCGACGTCATCCGGATCATCAACGAGCCGACCTCGGCTGCGCTCGCCTACGGCTTCGGAAAGAACATCGATCGGACCGTTGCGGTCTTCGATCTCGGCGGCGGCACCTTCGACATCTCGATCCTCGAGATCTCCAGCTCCGGGGTGTTCAAGGTCATCAGCACGGCGGGCGACACCTTCCTCGGTGGCGAGGACTTCGACCAGCGCGTCATCGACTGGCTTGTCGAAGGGTTTCAACACGAGCACGGCATCGACCTTCGCCAGGACCGCATGGCGTTGCAGCGTTTGAAAGACGCGGCAGAAAAGGCGAAATGCGAATTGTCCGCCGTGACCGAAACCGAGGTGAACCTACCGTTCATCATTTCGAGCGCTCGGAACGAGGCGCTGCACCTTCAGCGTCTGCTCACGCGGGCGACACTCGAGGAGCTGACCGCCGATTTGGTCGACCGCACCGTTCAGATTTGCGAGCTGACGCTTGGCGAGGCCGGGCTCGGCAAGGACGAGCTCGAGGACATCATCCTCGTAGGTGGAATGACTCGCATGCCGAAGGTTCAGGAGCGCGTTTCGAAGTTCTTCCAACGCGAGCCTTGCAAGGGTGTGCACCCGGACGAGGTGGTGGGCCTCGGTGCATCCATTCAGGGCGCTGCGCTCGTCGACGAGACGCACGAGATGGACATGGTCCTTCTCGACGTCACGCCGCACACTCTCGGCATCATGGTCGTCGGCGGTTACTTCGAAGAGCTCATCCCGCAGAACACCACCGTACCAACTTCGCGCAGCAAGCCGTTCACCACCGTGCGCGACAACCAGACCGCCGTGAAGATTCTCGTTTTGCAGGGTGAATCACGCCGTGCCGAGGACAACGAGCTGCTTGGCGAGTTCATTCTGACCGGCCTTCGCCGTGCGACCGTGGGTCAGGTGGAGGTCGAGGTGACCTTCGAGATCAATGCAGATGGCATCGTTAGCGTCCACGCCAAAGACATGGAAACAGGCAAGGAGCAGTCGATCACGGTGACCGCGACGAGCGGCCTCACCGAGGACGAAATCAACGACATGATGGTCGACGCCTCCGACTACGCGGTGACCCGGCGCGAGGATGAGGCATCCGAGCGAGTACGACAGGAAGCCGAAACGCTCATCGCCGAGATCGAGCGACTGTTCCCGGAGGTGGAGGAGATCGTCGCCGGAAGCGACTTCGGCCGCGATGCGATCGACAAGGCCAAGGGAGTCGTCGACAGCGCTCGAACGCTGCTCGAAAGGGGCGACATCGCAGGGCTCAAAGAAGAGCTCGAATCGCTCGGCCGCACTCAGCGCATGTTCAAGGGTGTGGTTGGCAAGTCGGCCTAAGATGAGCTCAAGCGGCCGCGAATCGAAGGGTTCCAACTTCCCTAGCGTTCTGGGCGCTGATGGCGACATCGACTTGACCGGCGGGCTTGCGGCTCCGGTACAAGAGGAGCCTACTCCGAGCCGCCCCTCGGGTGACGCGTGGATCCTCGATCGCGACCGACGGAGCCTTCCGCCTGCTCCTGCCGCGAAGCCTTCACCGCCCGACCAATCGGCTCCGGTCTCGGGACACAGCGAACCGAGCACCCGAGACGAGGTCTATCGAGTGATCGCCGATAGCTTTGCGCTTGGGGACTATGCAGCTGCATTGAGCGCGGCCGAGCTTCAGCTCGGACGAGAGCCCGAGGACGACGAGATTCGGCGGTATGCGGAGAGCAGTCGAGAACGCCTCGAGGTCCGATACGCGACGCGCATCGGTTCGCTCGACTACGTCTTCAACGTTTCGGTGCCGGATTCCAAAATCAAGTGGCTCGGACTCGACCCGCAGGCCGCGTTCCTCCTATCGATGGTGGACGGCCAGACCAGCGTCGCGGAGGTTCTCGACCTCTGCCAGATGGGCCGACTCGAAGCGCTTCGGGTCTTTACCGAGCTCCTCGACGCCAAAGCCATCGTTCGGGTCGCGTAGCCACGCCAGCTTGCGCCGTCTCGACGGAACACTACCATCCCGGGCCATGGCTCCTTCCCCAAAGAAGATCGTGCTCGCCTACAGCGGTGGGCTCGATACATCGGTGATTCTGGCCTGGCTCAGAGAGACCTACGAAGCCGAGGTGATCGCCTTCTGCGCGGACGTAGGCCAGGGCGAGGAGCTCGGAGGCCTCGACGAGAAAGCTCGCGCGAGCGGCGCGTCGAAGTGCGTCATCACCGATTTGAAAGACGAGTTCGCCCGCGACTTCTGTCTTCCGATGCTACGCGCGAACGCGGTCTACGAAGGAGAATACCTGCTCGGCACCTCGATCGCGCGGCCCGTGATCGCCAAGGCGATGATGGAGGTTGCGCGTGAGGAGGGGGCAGACGCCGTCGCTCATGGCGCGACCGGAAAAGGAAACGATCAAGTTCGTTTCGAGCTGACGGCCATGGCGATCGATCCTCGGATTCAGGTGATCGCCCCATGGCGGACCTGGTCGCTACGCTCGCGCAGTGACTGCATCGCCTATTGCAAGGAGCGCAACATCCCGATCGAGGCTACCGCCGAGAAGCCATACTCGATGGACGCCAACCTGTTTCACATAAGCTATGAGGGCGGCGTTCTCGAAGACCCGTGGAACGAGCCCCCCAAAGACATGTTTCGCTGGACGGCGTCCCCCGAGGACGCTCCCAACTCGCCCGAGTACGTGGTGGTCGGTTACGACAAAGGCAATCCGGTCAGCGTCGACGGAGATGAGCTCGATCCTGCTGCGTTGATAGGCCGACTCAACGATCTCGGGGCCAAGCATGGGGTCGGCCGGGTCGACATCGTCGAGAATCGATTCGTGGGCATGAAGTCGCGCGGCGTGTACGAAACGCCCGGTGGGACGATTCTTCACAAGGCACATCGGGCCGTCGAGTCGATCACCGTCGACCGCGAAGTGCTCCGAATCCGCGACAGCCTCATCCCAGAGTATGCTTCTCTGGTGTACCGCGGTTTTTGGTTCGCTCCGGAACGCGAGATGCTCCAGACCTTGATCGACGATTCGCAGCAGGACGTGACCGGCGAGGCTCGAATCAAGCTTTTCAAGGGGAACGCCGACGTAGTCGGTCGAAGGAGCCCGAGCTCGCTCTACGATCCGGAGTTCGCGACCTTTGAAAAGGACGAGGTCTACGATCAGCAAGACGCGACGGGCTTCATCCGGCTTAACGCGCTTCGCCTACGAATTCGGGCGCTTCGCGACCGGCGCGGATGACGAGGTGGACCCCTGTTGCGGTAGAAACCGGTCCTCGGTACCCTAAAGAAGTCTCAAGGTTTGGACGTTCCCAGTATACAGCTGGTCGCCGCAGTGCTCGGCGGCGTGAGTTTGGGCGCATTGCTCGCGGGCGTCAGTGCAGGGCTTCACACCCTCGGTGACGCGGGTCTTCAGGCGCTTGCCGAAACCGAGGGGTCCAACGCCAAAGTGGCAGAGCGGGTCTCGCGAGAGCTGGGTGCGGTGCAGGCTCGGCTCCTCATGGGGCGCGTGCTGTGCGTCGCCGTCTCGGCGTCGTTCGTGGGCTACTCGCTTCTTGCATCGGGGACCGTGCTCAATGCGCTGCTCGGTGTGATCGCGGTTTCGGTCCTGTATGCCGTCGTTGCGACCGTCACCGGAACCATCATCCGCCGGCGTTCTGGTGAAGCCGCTCTGAAAGTGTGGAAGTGGCTACGCCCGGTCGAGCTGTTGCTGGCCCCCTTGGCTGCGCCCTTGGATTGGGTGAGCGCCGTGGTGGCTCGTCTCGTTCCCGAGCTTCGGGTGGGTGACCCCGCCCGCCTCACCGACCTCACCGTCGAGCACGTCATCGAGCACGGGGAGGAGACCGGCTCGATTGAAGAGGACCATGCGCGGATGCTCCGAAGCGTGCTCGAATTCAAGAACACGGTGGCTCGAGAAATCATGGTGCCGCGCACCCAAGTCGTGGCTTTCGAAATCGAGATGAGCGTCGACGAAGCGTTAGCCAGCGTCATCGAGTCGGGGCACAGTCGGTATCCGGTCTATCGTGGGCAAATCGACCACGTCGAAGGCATCCTCTATGCGAAGGACTTGTTTCAGGTCGTGCGGAGGCCCGCGGATTCATCCGAGCTCACGCTCGCGGACCTGATTCGAAAGCCGGTGTTTTTCGCGGCAGAGAGCCAGAAGATCGGAGTGCTTCTTCGAGAGATGCAGGGACGTCAGTCTCATCTTGCGGTAGTGGTCGACGAGTTCGGTGGCGCCGCGGGCATCGTGACGCTCGAGGATATCGTCGAGGAGATCGTCGGCGAGATTCAAGACGAGCACGACGAGGAGCCGCCGATGGTCTTCGAGCGCTCGCCCGGGCATTACTTCGTCGATGCGGGAATCTCCATCTATGACCTCGAAGAGCATTTGGGCGAGTCGATTTGCGAAGACAAGTCCGAGTTCGACTCGCTTGGCGGCCTATTGGTTCACCTCGCAGGACGAGTACCCGCGATTGGGGAAACGTTGATGACCGGCGCCTATCGGGTCGTCGTCCTCGATGCGGACGAGCGCCACGTGCGACGGGTCGAGATGCTCAAGGTCGACATCGGGCCTGATGAGCAACCCACAGCAGCGGCCATTTAGGCGCGCCCTCAGGACGCTTCGAGCTCGTCGTAGCGCGTCCAGTCCTGTAGGATGTCGGCGCCGCTCATCCGTGGTGTGAGCACGGTATAATGAGCAATTGCGCCCTCCGGTGCCGCGCCGACCGAGCCGACGTTGACGACGTGGTATTCGCCCACGGCACGCTGGAACGGCACGTGAGTGGAGCCACACACGATGATGTCAGCGGGGTCGTCGCCGATGAGCCTAAGGATCTCCTCATCGGTGAGGTCGTGGCTGAGGTCCTGGCCGGTATCGGCCGGGGAACCGTGCACCATGAGTACTTCGCGCCCATCGACGAGAGGAATCCGCACTTGTTCGGGAAGGCGTCGCAGGCGTTCGGCGACCAGGTCTCCGATCGCAGCACGGGTTTGCGCGAAGAGCCGTGCTTGGCGTCGCTGTTCATCATCGAGTGGCAGCAAGCTGCTCGGATCGACCGCAGCGAGAGCCATATCTGAAAGACCACGAGCGCAAACCGCCCCGAGCTCCTGCAGCTTTTGCCAGACCGCGAGCGGCTCGTCGCCTCCGAGAAGAAGGTCGCCCGCGACGTAGACGCGCTTAACCCCCAGTCGCGTGAGCTCGCTTAAAACCGCTTCGAGGGCTTGGAGATTCCCGTGTAAGTCCGAAAGGAAAGCGATGGGGCCGGTTGCGGGGGGATGTGCCACCACCGGACTCTAGCACCGGCGCAGAAGTACCGTCGGTCCACTTCGACCCTTGCGCCCAAACGGGCACGGCTTATTCTCCGTCGGGGAGAGTGAGTTGAACGAAAGCAGCGATCGAGACAACGTGATCCGCGTTGGTTTCGGGGCAGATGGAAAGCTAACACGTACGCCAACCCGCGATCCGGCGCCGGCCCCTGCGCCGTCTCCGCCCACCCGGCCAGCTCCACACCCCACCGCAGGTCTCTATACGGTGACCGAGGTCGCGCGGCTTTTCGGCTACACCCCGTCTCGATTGCGTTACTGGCATCGATCGGGCCTCCTCGAGCCCTCCGCGCGGGTGGGCGGCCGCCACTACTACACCTTTCAAGACCTGATCGGCGTGCGCGCCGCCAAGGGACTCCTCGAACAAGGGGTGCCGTTGCGGCAAGTTCGACGGACCGTCGAGTCTCTTCGCGACACCCTTCCCAAGGCCACGCAACCGCTTTCTGAGGTGCGGGTGCTCGCCGACGGCCGAACGGTCGTCGTCCAAGACGATGCGGGGACTTACGAGCCGACCACGGGGCAAGCGGTGCTCGATTTCAGCATCGATCGTCTCGAGGCCGATGTGGTGCGCATGCTCGGAGCCGAGGGCGACGACCGGTCCAGAGCCTACGAGTATTACCTCGAGGGTTGCAGGCTCGATGAGCAGGCGGGCACCTTCGAGCAGGCCGAGGAGGCGTATCAGAAGGCGCTGGCGTTGGACCCGACGCTCTCCAACGCGCTCACAAACCTCGGCAACCTCCACTACCGGCGCGACCGGCTGGACCAGGCCGAGCACTTCTACCGTCTGGCCGTCGAATGCGACCCCGAGCAGCCCGAAGCGCTCTACACCCGCGGGTTCGTGCATTTCGAGCGCGACGAGATCGACGCCGCCATCACTCTTTTTAGGGAGGCGCTGAAAAGTGACTGCTCTTTTGCGGACGCCCACTTCAACTTGGCGATGGCGCTCGAGGAGCGCGGCGATCGCATGGCCGCCCGCCCTCATTGGCAACACTACCTGGCGCTCGAACCGACGGGATCGTGGGCGGATATCGCGCACAAGCACCTCGACCAGGACCCGCGTCCGTGAAAGAGGACGACCCGATCGGGCGTTTCGCGCGCGAGTATGCACGTGCGCAGGCGAGCGAGCCTTTCGAGGCCGGCCGATGCGCGCTGGCCACGGCGAACGCCCAGGGGCACCCTTCGGTTCGATTCGTCTTGCTCAAGGGCTTCGATGCGCGCGGTTTCGTGTTCTACACAAACCTCGAGAGCCAAAAGGCGCGCGATCTCGAGGAGAACCCTCGCGCTGCATTGGTGTTTCATTGGCACACCACGGGCGTGCAGGTGCGTGCGCGGGGCGCCGTCGGCCGCGTATCCGACCAAGAAGCCGATACGTACTTCGCGACCCGAGATCGCGAAAGCCAACTCGGCGCCTGGGCGTCCAGGCAAAGCGCGGAGCTCGATGATCGAAAAACCCTCGAGGCGGAAGTTGCCAAAGCGGCTGAGCGTTTCGAGGGTGTTTCGATCGAGCGACCACCGTTTTGGGGAGGCTTTCGAATCACGCCCGATGCCATCGAGTTTTGGGAGAATCGCGATGGCCGCTTGCATGACCGATGGCTCCACACAAAAAGGGGCGACCGCTGGCGTCGTGTGCGGTTGTATCCCTAGCGCGTGTCATTTAAGGCACTTGACGAACGAGTCCTGTGCAGAGATCGTTTGAACGTGACCGGGGTAGGCGAGTGGTCTCACATCCAGTCGAGGGGTCATGCAAACAGGAATGGTAAAGTGGTTCAACAACGCGAAGGGTTGGGGCTTCATCAGCGGGGAAGATGGGTCTGACGTGTTCGTGCACTACTCGCAGATCAGCGGGGACGGGTACCGAACGCTACGACCGGGGCAGCAGGTCGCTTACGATCTGCGTTTGGGGCCGCGGGGGCAGTTCGCCGAAAACGTCCGCACAGACCAAGAGCGCCGCTCGAAGGCGCAGGCGAATTAGGGCCTAGGGCCGCACGTACTTGTCGAGGTCGAGCGCCCACTGGACTTCTTCGACGGCAGCGCCGATGTCGTCTAGAGGTTTTCGGTATGTAACCTCGTGCCATACGTCGAGGACGCGGGCTTGATCGACCGGGTCTTTGACTTCGACGATCTCCGCGCCCGATTCTTCGTAGCCCCGGGTGGCAGCGCGTTCGCCTACCGCATCGCGAACGCGTTGAAAAAGCTCTTCCACCCGCGCGGATGGTGCGTCCGAGCGCTGCGTACGGGCTGTGAATTCGACGGCCAACCCGGGGATGGTGACCACGCGTACTCCGGAGTCCATGATGTGAAGCCGCACGCGTTCTGCGATTCGGAGCTCCTCGGCTTCAGATCGGTAGATCTCTACGCCAGCGTTGGCAAGCGCCTGCTGAATGTGTTCAATCGTCAGCGTTTCCTCCAACCCACTTCACGGAAAACTGCGCTTCGGGGCGCAGAACCTACCATCCCCCACACCACGTGCGCAAATGCGCAGCCCCGAGGTGGTAGAAAGAGGGCCGGGCCTCCCGATGATCGAAGTCGACGATGCCATTGGCCAGCGCCTGAAGCTCGCCGAAGCTGCCAGCAGGGTCGTCTCGCTCGTCCCCAGCGAGACGGCGTCGGTGGTTGATCTCGTAGGTCTGGAACGACTCATCGGTCGGACCGACTACTGCATCGAGCCGGCGAGGGCCATCGAGGCCGTGCCCACGGTGGGAGGGACCAAGGGTTTCGACGTCCGAGCAGTCGTCGATCTCGAGCCAGACCTCGTATTGGCGAACAAAGAAGAAAACAGCCGGCCGTTGGTCATGGCCTTGATCGACGCCGGGCTCAACGTTCACATCAGCTTTCCTTGCACGGTTGCCGACTCGAATCGATACCTCGCCACGCTTTGTCGGCTTCTCGGTGTGAGCCCTGAGGAATCGCCGCACCTCCGACGCTGCCGCGAGGCGGCTGCACGAGCCGAAGCCCACGCGACGACTAGCCCGTTGCCGGTGTTCGTACCGATCTGGAGGGACCCGTGGATGACGTTCGATGGACGTGCATATGCCAGCGACATCTTACGGTTAGCCGGTGCGCACAACGTTTTTGCAGGTAGGCCCCGGCGGTACCCCTTGGCGGCTGATCTCGGCAAGGGCGTCCCGTGGACCGACGAGAAGGTCGACCAGCGCGACACGCGTTACCCGCGGGTTCGGCTCGAAGAGGTCATCGAGCGTGGTGCCCGCGCAGTTCTTCTGCCCGACGAGCCCTATGCGTTCACCGAGGAGGATTTTGCGGCGTTTCGCGAGCTCGAGTCGCCGTGGGAGCTCGAGTTGCAGCTCATCGACGGCAAGGACGTGTTTTGGTATGGGACCCGCGTGGCCATTGCCATCGACCGGCTCCGAGGATGCATCAAGCGACTGGAGCGCTGAGCGTTTCTTGGTTTGTGGACTGCGCCACAACTGGCCGGGGTGCATCCGCCTGAAGGGTGGGTGCGCGCCCGGTTTTCCGCTGCGAAGCTGAACAAATTGCTAGTCAGGGATCGCCTGCTCAGGTATGTTCCCCATGCTTTGACGATCGCGGTCGACAGACTCTCCTCGATCTTGCCGAAGGGTGGCGCAGATGTCGCCTTGCATCGCGGCGCGCGCCGCCGCGCCCGTCGGTGGGCCCTCGACGCCGAAGTCGAGCTCGTGTCGCCCGGTCACGGCTCCGGCCTAGCCATCAATGCGAGCGTCGGCGGCCTTCGAATCGCGCTCGACCGCGGCTTGGCGATCGACGAGGCCTGCACGCTTCGCGTCCGGACGGCGCCCCAGCACGAAACCCTGGAGCACGCACGCGTGGTTTGGTCCCAGGCGCGGCCGGACGGATACGTCCTCGGGCTGGCCTTCACCGAGCCGCCATCGGCCTGAAACACTGGCTTTTAAGGGGCTGCATCGATGCCGGCTTCGCCGGTTGCGGTATTGCTGATTCGAGGTTAATTTCCGCTGTCATCTGAGCGTACCCATCGGGACGCTACGGAGGTTCAAATGCGGCGACGTATGTTTCTCGGAAAGATCCACCGGGCTACGATCACACACGCGGACTTAGATTACGAAGGTAGCGTCACCATCGACGCCAACCTGCTCGATGCTGCGGGCATTCTCGAGTACGAAGAGGTCCAGATTTGGAATGTCACCCAAGGCACACGCCTGGCGACGTATGCGCTCCAGGGCCCTCGGGGCTCGGGCGTCATCTGTGTCAACGGCGCCGCTGCACATCACATGAGCCCCGGTGACCTCGCGATCATCGCGAGCTTTGGCGAGATGACCGACGAAGAAGCGCGCATTCACAAGCCCAAGGTCGTGCTCGTCGACGACAAAAACCGCATCGTTGACACGGGTCCAGAGCGCCCGGGGCCGCAAATGCCGCGGCGAGTGGACGAGCTCGTTCATTAGCGCAATCCTTCCGGCGTTGCCGGGGTGGCGGAATGGCAGACGCAGGCGACTTAAAATCGCCCGTGGTATCCACGTGCGGGTTCGAGTCCCGCCCCCGGCAC
>JBFICQ010000060.1:0-15415 GCA_041581895.1 Polyangiales bacterium
GAAGAGGGCATGGAGCTGCTTCACGCGGGGGACGTCGAACAGGCCGTCACCGAGCTCTTGCGCGTCACGCAAGAGGACCCCGAGAACGAATATGCGTTTCAGTTCCTCGGTCACGCCTACTTCGAGAGGGAAGCTTACCCCGAGGCACTCAAGAGCTACATCGAGGCGCTGAGACTTGCTCCCGAATACGTGGGCGCGATGATCGGCGCGGGTCAGACGCTCCGCATGATGGGGGAGTACAATCGCGCCATCCGCATGGGGCAACGAGTGCTGCAAAAAGACCAAGCCGATCCGGATGCGCTATTTCTAGTCGGGGCGGCTCATTTTCAGAAGGGCGACAACCAGGCGGCGAAGCGCTACCTCGAGCGCTATCTCGAAACTGGGCCGGAGCTCGAAGTTGCGCTCGAAGTAGAAGGAATGCTGCAGGTCGTGCGCGGCGAAGTGTTGCCTTTCCCAGCAGCCGAAGACACGCTAGAAAACTAGCTAGATGACCGCGGACCCAGCCAAGACCCTCGCATCTCAAGGCAAGTCAGAAAGTGACGATAAGGCGCGTCTGAAAGACGAGGCGAAGCGGTGGCGTGAGCGAGACGTTCAGAGGGCGGTCAATCAGCACCCGCTTCGGAAAGAAAGGTTTGCAACACACAGCGACCAAGAGGTACCGGACCTCCTCACCCCGGCGGACCTCGACATCAGCTATCTCCGCGACCTCGGATTTCCGGGGAAGTTCCCCTACACGCGCGGGGTGCAGCCGACGATGCATCGAGGGCGACTGTGGACGATGCGCATGTTCGCCGGGTTCGGCACGCCGCGGCAGACGAACGAGCGTTTCCGGTATCTGCTGAGCCAGGGCCAAACCGGGCTCTCGACGGCCTTCGATTTCCCGACGCTGATGGGCTACGACAGCGATTCGCCTCGTTCGCTCGGCGAGGTCGGGATGGTTGGCGTGGCGGTCGACACGTTGCGCGACATGGAGGTGTTGTTCGACGAGATTCCGCTCGACCGCGTCACGACCTCGATGACCATCAACGGGCCGGCGGCGGTCTTGTTGGGTTTCTACGTGGCGTTGGCCGACAAACGCGGGATTCCCCGTGACAAGATCGGCGGGACTGTACAGAACGATTGCCTCAAAGAGTTTATCGCGCAGCACGCGTGGGTAGTTCCGCCACGCCCTGCGATGCGCATCGTCACCGACAGCATCGCGTTCTGTGCGGCAGAGGTTCCTCGCTGGAACAGCGTCAGCATCAGCGGCTATCACATTCGCGAAGCAGGTTCAACCGCCGCGCAAGAGCTCGCATTCACGATCGCAGACGGCCTCGAATATGTGAAGTGGGCGGTCGAGCGTGGTCTGGACGTCGACGACTTCGCGCCGAGGCTGTCGTTTTTCTTCGATGTGCACAACGATTTCTTCGAAGAGGTTGCGAAGTTCCGCGCCGCGCGCCGGATGTGGGCCCGGTTGATGAAAGATCGCTTCGACCCCAAGAACCCCAGGTCGCTCATGCTTCGCACCCATGCCCAGACTGCGGGTGTCTCTCTCACGGCGCAGCAGCCCTACAACAACGTGGCGCGGGTCGCTCTTCAAGCCTTGGCAGCCGTGCTTGGGGGCACCCAGTCTCTCCACACCAACAGCCTCGACGAGACGTTTGCGTTGCCTACCGAGGAGGCCGTGACCGTGGCCCTTCGCACACAGCAAATCATCGCCGAGGAGTCGGGAGTGACCAACACCATCGATCCGCTGGCTGGTAGCTATTTCGTCGAGTGGATGACCAACAAGCTCGAAGATGACGCGATGGCTTACATCCGCAAGATCGACTCCTTCGGAGGGATGGTGGAGGCGGTGGAGCGTGGGTATCCCCAGCGCGAAATCGCAGCCTCTGCCTACCGACTTCAGCGGCAAATCGAAAGCGGCGAAAAGACGATCGTCGGCCTCAACAAATACGAGCAAGAAGAAGAGACTCAGATCCCCACCCTGCGAATCGACGAGTCGATTCAGCGCGAGCAGATCGAGGGGTTGGCGAAAGTCAAAGCCGAGCGAGACGACAAAGAAGTCACTCGTACGCTTGGCGTGGTTCGGGAAGCCTGCAAGAGCGATCGCAACGTCATGCCTGCAATCATCGAAGCTGCGAAAGCGTACTGCAGTGAGCAAGAGATCTGTGACGTGTTCCGAGAGGTCTTCGGTCAACACCAGGATCGACCGGAGTTCTAAGGAGAGGCCTACAATCCATGGGGAGGAATAGAGTGAGAATCATTCCATCGTTATTGATCGCCCTGGCGCTGATCTTCGGCGTTTCAACGGTGACCACGCAGATCGCCCGCGCTGAACACCACGAGGCGGCAAAACGCGAAGCCGGTAAAAAGGCAAAGCAGGGTGCAGAAGGCGCTGAGAAGGCGAAGCAAGCAGCCGAGCAAGAAGGCAAGAAGGCCCAAGAGACAAAGGCCGTAGCCAAGAAAAAGGCTGAAGGCGACAAGCAGACTCCAGAGGCCAAGAACGACGCGCGAGCAAAGGCCGACGCTCGCGAAGAAGCTCAGAAAGCCAAGATCGAGGCTCGCAAGGAAGCGCAGAAAGCTCGGGTCGAGGCGCTCAAGGCAGCTCGCAAGGAGCGCTTGCTCAATCAAGAGGAGAGGCGCCACGCGAGCCAGATGAAGGAGATCGAGGGGCGCCGCGCGCGGGTGATCGAGCTACGTGAAAAGCAGCTCAAGAACGTCGACACTGCGGAAGCGAGGGAAAAGGCGCGGCACGAGAAGCGCCTTGAACAGATCAACGCTATGTAGCTCGAGCCTCAAACGCTAGCCCGTCATTCGGAGCCACATCGCCACCAACATCGCGGTCACGAGCACCGCCAACCCCAGGATTCCGACTGCTTCTTCGATGCGTCGAAGCTTTGGCTGGTCTGCGTTCCACGCACGCGGAAGCGATTCATCGCCCAACGGCTCGGAAGGGAGGGGAGCCGGTGGGGGAACTTCGCGGTGAAGCGGCGGGTCAGGCAGCGCAGGGGGATCGTTTGCAACCCGTGCCCAGAGCTCTCCTTGCATCGTCTCGTCGCCGCCACCGCCGGAGTGGTGGTCATCGTCTCGACGCACGCGCACGACCTTGGTCGTGGTGTCCTTGCGGCGTTTCCGAATGTGACTGGATCGTCGCCTCTTCTTCTTGGAAGCGTCTGAGTCGTTTTCAGGGTGCGGCACCGGGCTCATTCCTTTCGCCGCCCCCAACGGCTTTTTCGAGTATACAGCTCGGGGGTTTCGTGTCACTCGTGCGCTCCACTTTTCGAGAGTTCGCTCACAATTCTCGCGGCGTCGCCATCGCGGCGTGTTTCTCCAGGCGCCACGAAGCCCCTTCTCGTAAGCTCAGGCCAGATGGAGCGACAGCAGTCTGAGAATACAGGTGTCTCCTATGTCTCGACCGGAGAGGCCGGTGCACCGCTTGTGGTGTGCCTGCACGGATTCCCCGACATACCCCGTACTTGGAATTCGCTCACTACAGTGCTCGTCACGGCTGGATTTCGCGTGATTTCGCCTTGGCTGCCAGGCTACGCGCCTTCTTCACGAAACGTCCCGCTCGATCTGCCCGCGGTGATCGATCGAATGCTGGCTTTCATCGAAGACATCTCGGCGAACGCACCCGTTCGACTCGTTGGTCATGATTGGGGCGCATTCCTTACGCATGTTGCGTTGTCGCTAAAGCCGGACCGCTTCCGCGCCGCCGCGATCCTATCCATACCGCACCCACTCGTTCTCGAGAAAAACGTCGTTGATTTTCCGAAGCAGCTGCTTCGAAGCTCCTATATGGCGTTGTTTCAGGTGCCGGCCGTGGCAGAAAGGCTGATCCGTGCCCGAGACTTCGCCTTCATCGAGTGGCTTTGGAAGATCTGGTCGCCGGGGTTCAGTCCGGGCGCCGACTACTTCGAAGATCTCAAGCAGTGTCTTCGAGTGAGCATGCCCAGCCCGCTCTCCTATTACCGTTCGCTTCGTTCGCCGAAGGACCTCCGCCGGCTCCGCGGCCTGCTCGAGACCGCCCCAATCCCAGTGCCGAGCCTCTATCTACACGGTGAACGCGACGGCTGCGTTGGGCTGGAGCTCATCCACGGCCAAGAGCAGTACTTCAGCGCCCTCTTCGAAACGATTCGCCTCGCGGAAGCCGGACACTTTCTTCACCTCGAGCGCCCCGATGAAGTCAATCGGGCCATCGTCGAATGGTTCGTCGCCCACTAAACGCCGACGAGCGGAAGCTGGCGTCGTGGAATGGCTTCGTCCGTGATTGGGACCGGGTAGTTGCCGCTGAAGCAAGCGTCGCAAAAGCCCTCACCACCGACCGTTCGACGTAGCCCCTCGAGCGAAAGGTAGCCGAGGCTGTCGGCCGTGACGTAGTCGGCGACTTCTTCCACGCTGTGGTGAGCCGCGATCAGCTCCTCACGCGTGGGGGTATCGATGCCGTAGAAGCACGGCCAGCTCGTCGGAGGCGAGCTGATCCGCAAGTGCACCTCCGTTGCGCCGGCGTCGCGAATCATTTTCACGATCTTGCGGCTGGTCGTTCCACGAACGATCGAATCATCGATGACGACGACTCGCTTGCCCTCGAGAATGGACCGCACCGGGTGCAGCTTTAGCCTCACGCCGAAATGGCGAATCGACTGAGCCGGCTCGATGAATGTTCGGCCAACGTAGTGGCTCCGAATCAGCCCGAGCTCGAAGGGGAGGCCCGAGGCCTGAGCATATCCGATTGCGGCGGCCACCCCGCTATCGGGAACGGGAACGACCACGTCTGCGGGCGCCGGCTGATCCTCCGCGAGCGCGTGTCCCATTCGCTTGCGAGCCTCGTAAACGCTGATTCCGTCGAAGGTCGCATCCGGGCGTGCGAAGTATACGTACTCGAAGATGCACATGTGGCGACGCTCGGGATCGGTGCGGAATGGGCGCAGACTCGTCAACCCCGACTGGTCGACGACGATCATCTCACCCGGCTGGATATCGCGAATGAATTCGGCGCCGATCAGAGTGAATGCAGGCGGCTCTGACGCAACCAAATAGGCATCGTTCAGCTTGCCAAGGCACAGCGGACGAAAGCCGTAGGGGTCGCGCACCGCGACGAGCTCTTGCGGTGAGAGAAACACGAGCGAGTACGCACCTTCGACCTGGTGCAATGCGTCCGCCACACGGTCGACCATCGTCTCCTTCTGTGAGCCCGCGATCAGGTGCACCAGCACTTCGGTATCGCTGTCCGACGAAAAGATGGAGCCGCCTCTTTCGAGTTGATCGCGAAGGGCCAGCCCATTCGTGAGATTGCCGTTATGGGCTACGGAGATCGAGCCGTGCCCGCAATCGACGGCCAAAGGTTGTGCGTTCTTGATGTGGCTACCGCCTGCGGTCGTGTACCGGACGTGGCCGATTGCGCTCGCGCCGGGAAGCTTGGCGAGGCGTTCGGCGGTGAAGACGTCCTGGACGAGACCCATGCCCCGGTGGACGAACAGCTGTTCGCCGTTGCTCGATACGATGCCGGCCGCCTCTTGGCCGCGATGCTGCAGCGAATGCAACCCGAGGTAGGTCAAGTTCGCCGCTTCCTCCGCGCCGAAAACCCCAAATACACCGCATTGATCATGGAAATGATCGTCGTTCACACCCACGGGGCTTTCATAGCGCTGCGGGGTCGCTTCGTCCACAGGCCCAGCATGCGAGTTGCGCAAGCGTGAGCTAGAACCGTCGCGGCATGCCGCGGGTGCTCAAGAGAATCGAGTCGGTCGTTCCTCGGAGGGCCGCCGGCTATGGGGGTAAGGCCCGGAGTCTCGCTACGCTGGCGCGGGCAGGTTTCCCGGTGCCGGCGGCGTATGCCATGCCTGGTTGGGTGGGTGACTCGTTCTTTACGAGTGTGCTCGACGTCTCAGACCGGCCACGCGCGCTGCTGCGCACACCGTACGTAACAGATGAGCGACTGCGCTCCATCCGCGAACGCGTGCGCGACTCTACGCTGCCCCAAGATGTCGTGCGCAGTGTGAGCGATGCGCTGCTGGCGCTGCGGGATGAGGGTGCGGTCGGCTTCGCAGTGCGATCTTCGGCGACCCACGAAGACCAAGAGGGGGCTTCGGCCGCCGGTATGCACTCGACCCTTCTCAATTTGATCCGCGAGGACGAGGTGCTCGATGGCATCAAGACGTGTTGGTCTAGTCTCTTCCAGCCGCGAGTGTTTTCGTATCTGCGTGCGCTTGGCGAGGATGTGCCGGTTTCGCTAGGCGTGGTGATCCAAGCCATGGTGCCGGCGGAAATCTCGGGGGTTCTTTTCACGTGCAATCCGCTCACCGGCGACCGGGGTGAAGTCGTCATCAACGCGTCGTACGGGCTTGGGTCATCGGTCGTCGACGGTCGGGTTACACCCGACACATATCGCGTCGACAAAGCGACAGGACAACTGCGCGATCAGGTAATTGGAGGCAAAGCCCAAAAGACCATGCTCGTCCCGTCTGGCGGGGTACGCGAGCTGCAGGTGGAGCCAGGGGAACGCGAGCGACCCGTGCTGAGCGAACAGCAGCTGTTTCATTTGCGTGAGCTTGCCGGGCGCATCGAAGAGCACTTCGGCGGGAACCGGGACGTCGAGTGGGCGATCGCCGGCCAACAGGTGTTTGTTCTTCAAGCGCGACCGATTGTGATGCCACACGCACGCGGACGACGAGGCTCGCGCAGGGAGCAGCCGAGGGACAGACGCAAGATCGTGTGGAGCAACGCCAATATCGGAGAAGCGCTTCCGGGTGTTGCGACACCGCTTACGTGGTCGGTGTTGAGTCACTTCAGCGACCTCGGCTTCAGAAGAGCATTCGGTGCGCTTGGCTGCACCGTGCCGCGTGACGCGGAGCTAGTCGGCGACTTCCGTGGCCGGATCTATGTGAATCTGAGCGAGTTCACGTCAATCCTGTCCCAAATCCCTTGGATCCATCCTGCGACACTGGTTCAGCTGGGTGGCGGCCGTTATGCGTCCGAACTCGACGAGGTCGTTGTTCACCGCAGTTCGACTAGCTTCCTCTTGCGGTTGCCCCAGACGGTGACGCGGTACGTGCGCGAGAACTTCCGGCTCCAGGCGAGGATTGCCGAGTTCGAGGAGTTCTTCGCCGAGGAGCGCGCTCGAATGGCCTCCGTCGACCCTAGGCTCCTCGAACCGACTGGGCTCAATCGGATGCTCAGCGACGCCGAGCGTCTGCTCGATGCGACTGGTTCGATCATGTTGACGGTCTACGCGAACCTCCTTACCGCGGTGCTCGTGCTGATCGGCCTCTTGCGCACGTTTACACCTGACGAGAGCGACGGGCTCTACCGAGACCTGCTATCGGGGCTCCGAGACGTCGATAGCGCGCGCCCCGGCTTCGCGCTGTGGCGGATTGCACAGCTCGCCAAGAACGAGCCCGCCGCTGCGCAGTACATTCGTGAGGCCGATCTGGCCAAGCTGAAGATCCAGGATCTCCCAGCTGGTCCGACGCGCGACGCCCTTCTCCGTTTCATCGAGGAGTTTGGCTACCGCGGGATTCGCGAGGCTGAGATCGCAGAGCCGAGGTGGGCAGAGAATCCAACGCTGATGTTTGCGGCGCTTCGCTCGCATCTGGCGGCCGATCTCGATCTCGGCGAGCGTGAGGCGAGTCTGGCCCGGAAGCGACAAAATGCGGAGGACCAAGTCGAGGCGAGAGTTCCTTTCGCGTTTCGGCCGGCCGTCCGCCGACTGCTCGCGGCGGTTCGACGATTCACGCGAATGCGCGAGCACCTGCGAGGCAATGTGGTGGAAGTGCTCGGCATGTTCCGTCGCGTGGCGCTCGAGAGCTCGAGGCGAATCCGGGCTCGCGAGCCGGAGGCGGGTCCGGACGCTGCTTTTTTTCTCTCGGTGGCCGAGCTTCGGCGCGTGCTTCACGACCAAAACGAGCGGGTGGCGATTCGCGTCCAGCGCCGTCGGCTCGAATACGAGCGCAACAAATCACTTCCCGACCCACCGACAATGTTCGTTGGCTTCCCGCCCGCCGAGACCACCCCGATTGCAAGGTCGAGCCGGCTCCATGGTCTAGCTGCAAGTGGCGGCGTTGCCGAAGGAAGGGCTCGCATTCTGCGAGACCCTCGTCAAGCAGCTGAGTTCGCGCCTGGGGAGATCCTGGTCGTCGCTGCAGCCGATACAGGATGGGCGCCTTTGTTCCTGGCTGCGTCGGGCGTCGTGACCGAGCTTGGTGGGCCGCTGTCCCATGCGGCGATCATACTCCGAGAGTATGCCGTGCCTGCCGTGGTCAACGTGACCAACGCGACGCGAGCCTTGCAGGAGGGCGAATGGGTTCGCATCGACGGCGACGCCGGAACGGTCGAAATCCTCGGTGCCGAAACGCGTTCTCGCGTGGCCGGAGACGGGCCGCGAGGCTAGGGCTTGGCGACGCCAGGCTTCTTGCTGAAATGCGCTTCGAGCTCTCGGCGCAGCACCTCTAGGACATCCTGTTGAAGCTCCAAGGGGTGACGGATGAGCCGCTCGAGATTTCGTTGGTACACGAATAGCCGGCGCTGATCGCCGGAGCTGGCCTGCATCTCGTCAAGGAGCAGAGGGGTACGCGGATCTACGCCTTCAGCCACGACTTCGACACCCGGCAGGTCCGTCACCATGATCAGATTGCCTTCGAGTCGACGCGTGAGCTCTTGTGGAAGCTCTCGGAGCGCACTTTGAACGATCTTTTCGAAGCGGGCGGGGGAGGGCGACCACGGCGGTCGAGGAAGCTGACCATCGAGGTGCCGGGTCTTCAGAAACGCGAGCGACGCCTCGGCGGCGCGTCCTTGACGCTCGCGCAGGAGGCCGAGGTAGTAGAGAACGTCTGGGGTCGCCTCGGAATGCTCGGCCGCGCGTTCGATGAGGACGGCGGCGGGCTCGAGCTGATCAAGCTCGAAATGCGCACGGCCGATCAAGAAGTCGAGCTGTTGGTTTTCGAATGGGCCTTCGGGAAGGCCCAGCAAAAGCTCAGCCGCCGCGGCCCTATCGCCCTGCTGCAAGAGCGCGTCCACCTTGAGTACCGACGCGTCGGCGATTTCGTCTGCCGTCTGGGAGCTTTCGAGAGCCTGATCGAGAATGCGGATCGCCTCAGCGAAGCTCCCGAGTGGGTGAATCAGCAGCTCCGCAGCGTTGAGCATCGCCTCGAGATAACGCTCGTCGAGGTCGATCGCTTGACGGTAGTGTTCGAGCGCCATCTCGAGGTTCCCGTTGGCCGCGTGGATGTAGCCGATGAGATTGTGAGCATCTGGAGAGTCTCCATCGATCTCGAGCGTCTGTTCGGCCGAGGCCATGGCGCCGATCAAGTCGCCTCGCGTAACGAGCTCCCACCCTCGGTCCAGATGGGCGCTCAGGCGATCCATGAAGCCTTCGTTTTGCTCAGTCATTTTGCGGCCGTGGGAAAACTTACGTGGCGCGTTTGGGACGTCAAGTGAAAGCGTGCGCTATCATGCCAAAGAATGGTTAGGATTCTCACGCCCTTAGCGATCACGGCGATTTGTGCGTGTGTGAGCAAGCCGCTCCCCGTGGGCCAGACGATCTCGGTCGGCACATCTGATGAAGGATATCTTCACCAAGCGGTCCCACTTCCCGATCGAGGAGAGGGCTATGAACGACTGCGTCCCCGAGAGGAAACGCGCTACGGAACGGCGACCTTGATAGAGGCGATCGAACGGGTGGCCAAGGCCGTGGCAGAGGTATTTCCGGGCGGGTATCCGCTGCGTGTCGGTGACTTGTCCAATCGGCGCGGAGGAGCACACGAGCGGCATCGAAGCCATCGTTCGGGACGGGATGCCGATCTATTGTTCTATGCGCGCGATGCGGGAGGAATGGCCGTGCGGAGTGGCGGCTGGATGCAGTTCGATCGCTACGGCCTCGCGATGCGAAGAGACCGGGTCTTCTCGTTCGACGAAGCGCGCAACTGGCATCTGGTGAGAACCTTGGTCATGGAATCGAAAGCGCGGGTCAAGTGGGTTTTCTGCTCGAACGACATCAAGGCACGACTCCTCCGATATGCCGCGCGCCACGAGCCGTCCCCGCGAGCGGTGTTTCGCGCAACTTGGGTATTGCACCAACCGGGACGCGGAGATCCACATGCTGATCACTTCCACGTTCGGGTCGGATGTGGGCCGGCGGAGCGCGCGCTTGGATGCCGCGAGCAGGCCCCGTTTTGGCCCTGGCACGGCGACACAGCGAGCAAAGACGAAGACAGCGCAAGAGCGGCAGCTAGTGACCCGCAACTGCTCGGATGGCTATTCGCCGAGGAGCATCCGAATCAGGGTCGCCACGTCTTCCGGCGAAGCTTCGGCATCGCACCGCAGCCAGCCACGATCGCGCGTCGCGACATCGACTAGCTTTCGGTGTTCGTCGGTCGCGCCCCAAAGCAAGACTCCTGAGCCCTTGGGGAGCTCGTGGGCCAGAGTGGCGATAGTGGCGGGCTGTACCGACGATTCCACGCAGTCGATCACGACGAGTGGACTCAAAGATGCGGTGGCTTTGAGGTTGTCCAAAAAACCAACCACATCGGCGATCTGCTGGACCGCGGCTGCATCATCCAAACAGGCTTTGATTCCAGCGCATCGTTTCTTGCTGCTGGTCGCCACGAAGACCATTGGCAAAGCCGATCCAAGGGGCTGCACCGTTGGGTATTTCGAAGTGTCAGTGTTCGATTCGAGACCCAACAACTGCTCTTTGGGCGAGACCCCCGAGTACTGACGTTCGCGACCCATCCGCTGGGTCGGCTCACGTCGGCCCGCTCTCCGGTGCGGCGGTTGCGAAGCGATCTCCTGTGCGCGCGATACCAGCGGCTCCAGGTTCTTCATGACCGCGTCGGCCGCTTCGTTGCCCAGATAGAACGCAGTCGCGGCGCGTAGGTGCCTTTCGACGAACGTTCGAAGCGGCTCACCCGATTGGGGAATCTCGTGCACGCGCGACATATGACGGGCGCGATGCATGATCTGAAGGCGCACGTCTGGTGCAGCTACGGCTTCGATCGCCTCGCGGATGATTCGCGCGATCGGGGTCTCGTTCTCCATCGATCCTTCGTCGTCCGAGGGCGCATGCAACCGCGCTACCATAATATCATAATATTACCGTGATTTGGCTGCTGGTCCAACCGAGGCGGAGTAGCGCCGCGTTGGTGGTCCATGATACACGGCGAGCATGCTCGTGGTGGGGGTCGACGAGAACGGTTTGGGGCCGCGTCTAGGCCCTTTGGTGGCCACCTCCGTCGTCCTCGAGGCGCCCGAGTACCGCCGGGCCGCGCTCCGCAACCGAGGCCTCGGCCTGGGCCTCACCGATAGCAAGGAAGCCGGGGGTTTTGGGCGGATGAGCTTCCTCGAATCGGTCGCTCTGGCCCTGCTCGGGTGGGCGGATGCCCCCCACCCCCGGTTCGAGCCGTCGGCCCTCCAGGGCCTTCCCACCTCGGCAGACGATCTGTTGGACCGGCTCTCACCCGCGTCCAGGGTCGAGCTTCGGGCCTGCTGCCCCAACGACCAGACCGCGGCTCAGTGCTGGGCAGTCGACCTGGCCCTTCCGGCATTTGGCGGGGACCCCGCGCTCGGGGCGACCCTCCTTCAAAAGCTAGTCGGAAGGTCCAAGCTCAGAGTCCTCGACGTACAGAGCCGAGTCGCATGCGCGGGCATGTTGAACGCGAGGCAGGCCGCCGGGCAGAACAAGCTTGCGGTCGATCTAGAGCTGTTTGAGGACTTGATCACCGCGGCACGCCGCCTTCACGAGGACTCGCTTCTGGTCATCTGCGGCATGGTTGGGGGGATCCGCGACTACTCGTCCCGCCTCCGCCGCTTCGAGCACGATCGCGTCAACGGTCTTCCAGCACGCCGCGGCCAGCGTCGGTACTCCGTCGACGGGCTAGGGGAGATCCGTTTCGAAGTGAATGCCGACGCACGCCACTTGCCGGTGGCCTTGGCGTCGATCGTGGGAAAGTACCTTCGGGAGATCTGCATGCTTCGGATCGGCGAGTTCTATCGTCGCGATGTTCCGGGGTTGCCACTCGCGAGCGGCTATCACGACCCCGTCACCAGCCGGTTCATCGAACAGACCCAACCCTCACGCCGACAACTCGGAATCGCGAGCGATTGCTTCCAGCGTCATGCGTGATCTCAGCGAAAGAAGGCTTGGATGACCGACCGCGACTCGCTGCCCCGCTGGGTGATTTGGTTGATCGCGTCGGTAGCGGGCGGCTGGTTGCTCTACACGCTCCGCGGGGTGCTTGCACCGGTCTTCTTCGCTTTCTTGATCGCCTACATGCTCGATCCTCTCGTCGATCGCATTGAAGCGATGCCGCTCGTGCGAAAGAGTCGGATCGCGCGGGGCATCGGGATCGCGGTTCTGTTGGCGGGCGTGTTCGCCCTAACGGCGGCGCTCGTGCTCGTGATCGCTCCCATGGTGTTCCAGCAGATCTCGAGTTTCGTGCAAAGGCTTCCTGCGTTGCTCGACCGGAGCCGGGCCGCGTGGGAGCCGCTTCTCGCCGAGTACGGGCTGACCATGCCAGAGTCGGTCGCCGAGGCTCTCGAGGATCTGCATCTCGACTTCCAAGAGGTCGTTGCCAAGAGCTACACGCCCGTCTCGGCCGCCGTGAAATGGCTTCTCGGTGGCACCGCTTCGGTCGTAGGCGCCATGCTTGCTGCCCTCATCGTCCCGGTGTTCGCGTTCTATTTCACCTACGATTTCGACAACATCGTGGCCGGGATTGCCAAGCTCGTGCCGCCCCGCCACCGACCGGAGACGTATTCGTTCTTTCGCGATATCGACCAAGTGCTGGGTCAGTTCTTCCGCGGACAGTTCACCGTAATGGCAATCCTCGCGGTCCTCTACAGCCTCGGATACGGCCTGATCGGCGTTCCGCTCGCGCTTCCAATCGGGATCATGGCCGGGCTTCTTTCATTCATTCCATACGTGGGCAGTCTCACCGCGTTGGCCGCCGCATTGCTGATGACCGCACTCGATTGGCAGGGTTGGACGCAAGTGATTTGGGTGATCGGCGTACACTTCACGATTCAGGGCCTAGAGGGGTTCGTGATCACCCCCAAGATCATGGGCGACACGGTCGGGATCTCGGCGATTGCCGTGATGTTTGCCCTGTTGGTTGGCGGGGAGGTCCTGGGTTTCACCGGCGTTTTGCTCGCGATCCCGGCTGCTGCAGTCACCAAGATCCTCGTTCAGCGCGTCGACGCCCAGTATCGAAGGTCGTCGTTCTTCGTCGGCGGGACGGACGCATCTAAAGACGCTTCGGAAGATCCGACACGTCGAGCGTGATGGTGATTCGAGGGCCATCGACGTCAATCTGCGCCGACCGTGCGAGGTCGACCAAATAGGGCTCGAGCGTCTCGGGGGGCGTTTCCCTCCATATTTCGATCAGCGCTGCATCACGTCCTGCGGTGTCTGCGTCGGTTGCCTCGAGAATCAGCTCGAGCGCGGTAGGGATGGCAGCGCGAGTCGTCAGTCCGAGGCTCTTGACGCCAGCCAGGGCCGACGCTCGATCGCCAATTGCGCCGATCCGCTCGAACGCGGACTGCCACCGGGGTGGGGCGACGAATACCCCGGCAATAGCGGCGTCCTCTGCCACGCGCGACCAGATGTCGCGAAACTCGACTTGCTCTACCAACGACGGGACCGCACCCCTACCGACCTCCAAGAACTCGGCGACCGTTTCGGCAGACCCCGTGACCACCGTGTGACTGTCGACCTGCGCAAACGCGCTCCTACCATCGCGGCTCCTGAGCATCGGTCCCGTCGGCGTCGTGAGTCGGTCGATGGCGCTGCCCCGTGCTTCGACCAGGTTTCGGTAGCATTGCGCGATGATCTCGGCGTCGGCCGTGCGTCCGCGAAGCAACAGCCCGACCGACTGAAAGGGCTCGCCCTCCGGACCGCCGACCCAAATAGTCGCTTCGTGGAGCGCGGCAAGCGGAACCAGGCCGCATCGGAGCTCGATTTCACTCAAACGTTCCACCGGGACGAGCCAGTCGAAAAGGGCTCGTGCGGAGGGGCTATCCGCAAGCTCGGTGGTGTCGATCCGAAGAACGGCGCAGGCGGTCTTGGGGAGCTGGCGAAGAACTCTTTCGTTTCGCAACGTCTGCCCGTGGTCGATGATCGCGTACAACACGATGACGGTCGCAATCGCCGTCGCGCCTCCCACTTTCGCCGATCGTGACACGAGCAGAGCGTAGGAAGTTCTTTTCACCTAGCAAGCCCTCGTGCTAACGCGTGGCTCATGCCATGGCGCCGTATGCGGCTTCGCAACGCCGAAGTGCTCGCTCGTTGCGACGACCAGGGAGAGCTGGTCTCCAAGAACGGTCGCGTCGAAATTCGCTACAAGCCCGACGATGGGCGCGCGTACTTCGCCGCTGCCTCCAACTTGAGCGCCATCGGAGGCCCGCCCCGAATCGAGCCGGACTCGTTTTGTGGTGAAGCTCAACCGGTGAAGCAAGGGCCGCGAGCTTCCCCGAAAACAGTCGAAACCGTCCACACGCCCGACAAGCCCGAGGGTAACGAGCTCTTGGTTTATGCGGACGGAGCCTGCAGCGGAAACCCGGGCCCTGCGGGGGTAGGGGTGGTGGCGCTGTGGGATGACCAGCGCCGTGAGCTGAGCGAGTACATCGGAGAGGCGACGAACAACATCGCCGAGCTGACCGGTGTGCTTCGCGCTATCCAGTTGGCTCGTGAGCTCAACAGACCGCTGCGCTTATACACGGACTCCAAGTACGCGATGGGCGTGCTGACCCAGGGCTGGAAAGCCAAGGCCAACAAAGAGCTGATCGCCGAGATCAAAGAATGGCTACGGAGCCACCCCGACACGGAGCTGTTTCACGTGCGCGGTCATCGGGGCGTCACCCTAAACGAAGTGGCCGACGAGCTCGCGGTCCAGGCCGTGACGAGCCGCGCATCTACGGGCTGGGCTTCTCGCTGAGCCGACCGGCGACCTCCTCGAGCGGAACGAGCTCATAGCCAGCCTGCCGAACCATAGCGATCACACGGCGGATCACCGAGACCTTCTCGGCTGCCGCTCGTTTCAGATCGGGTCGATGCGGTGCGAGAGCCTCGAGGCCATCGAGCGTTACATCGGCCACGTCGAATCCATGAAGCTCCAAATGGATGAAGTCTCGAGAGAGCATCTGGCGGGTGAGTGTTCTTGCACCTCGGTCACCCGCGACAACGACTGAAGTACCGATGAATGGAAGGCCCCACCGTGTCACTCCGATCGGCAGCTCGAGAAGCCCCGCGCCTTTTCGCCAATAAGGTCGGCCCACTCGATACGGTTCCCTCGGGGACCGCAACACCCACGGTGTATCGACGATGCTCTCGCTTCTTCGGCCTCGGAGCGCCATCCAACCGAGCACGGACACCTTCGTCGCGTAGTAGCTCGGACACGGAAAGACACTCGAATCGTACGCCACCCCTGCTGCCTCGAGGACA
>JBFICQ010000061.1:0-15047 GCA_041581895.1 Polyangiales bacterium
AACGAGTCGTCACGGAAGCCCGAGAGCTGATGCGGATCCCGAGCGGGCTCTCCTTCGAGCAGGCCGCTGCCATTCCGGAGGTATTTCTGACCGCGTACGACGCGGTGGTGCTCCAAGGAGGCCTTCAGCGCGGTGAGTCGGCCTTGTTCCACGCGGTCGCAAGCGGTGTCGGGACGGCCGGGATTCAGCTCGCAAGCGTAGTCGGCGCGACCTCCATCGGTACCTCTCGAACGGCAGAAAAGCTCGCTCGCTGTTCATCACTTGGGCTCGATCACGCCGTGCTGGTCGACGACGGGAAGTTCGCCGAGCAAGTACTGGAGGCCGTACCTCGAGGCGTCGACGTGATTCTCGACACGGTTGGCGCCGCATACCTCGCACAGAACTTGAAGGTAGTTGCGAGTAAGGGTCGCATCATTGTCATCGGCTTGATGGGCGGCGTGAAGGGCGAGCTGGCTCTTGGCGCTTTGCTCGCCAAGCGTGCCTCGATTCGCGGTTCCGTGTTGCGCAGTCGCTCGTCCGAGGAAAAAGCGGAGCTGACGGCGGCGTTCTCGCGCGAGATGCTCGCGAAGTTCGAAACCGGCGAGCTCCGCCCGATCATCGACGAGGTCTTCCCCATGACCGAGGTCCGAACCGCCCATGCGCGAATGGACGCCAACGAGACGTTTGGAAAGCTAGTGCTTCGCTGGAGCTGAGAAGCCGCACATCGCGCGCTAGTGGAGCGTCTCTTCTGGCACGAAAAGCACCTCTTCCCCTCGCCGGGATACCCAGGCGATGCGAAAGCCAGCGCGCCGAAGCCTCGCGACGATGTCTCGAGTGTCGGCTTTCGAATAAGACGCAAAGCGATGATGGAACTCAACCAGCAATTGCGGTCGCTGCTGCTCGAGGATCTGTACAGTCCTTTCGTCTCGAAGCACTTCGTATTCGGATCCTTCGATATCCATCTTCAGTACATCGAACCGGTTGACGCCGGCTTCACGCATGGTGCTGTCCAGGCTGCGGAGCCTGACCTCGATGGCCTCGTCCTCCAGGTGTTTGGATCGAGAAATGCTGCCCGAAACGTGCCGCCGATTTTTGGGAAGGTAGAACATTCGGCTCTCATCCTTGGCGCCGAGCCCCCACGGATGAACCCGGAGCTTGTCGCTCACGAAAGGTTGCACAAACGCGAGCGCCTTCGGCGTCGGGTCGAACGCGTGCACCGTGCAGGAGTATTTGTGAATGATTGCTTCGTCGAAGGTGATGTCTTCACCTATCCCAAACGACAGGACCACGCTGTCGGAATCCAAGCCATCGGCGGTAATGCACCAGCCGCCATAGCTGCTCCCGTGAAACTCGAGGGGGACGCGAACGTCCGTGTAGATGTTCGTATCGCGCGTGCGCCACCATCTCTGTATACCGTCGAGCATCCGGCCCTTCACCAGCCGGCCATGCGGACGAACGCATCCATTGCGCGCGCCCAGCGTTCGCGAGCTACTTCAGCCGTCGCATTTTCCAGTATCCATTGACGAGGCGAGTACGATTGCGTTTCGAGCGAACCGAGAAAAGCGCCGACCTCGTCCCGCAGATACCGCGCATCGGAAAACGCTCTTTTGGCGGAGATGACCCGGACGTCTTGGGGTCGCCCGGAGTCCCGCATCAACCCCACGTCGGTAAACATGCAAGGCAAGTTCATCGCCATCGCCTCGTTGCACACGATGCTGTTGCCCTCGTAAGCACTCAGATGGATGAATGCACTTGCCTTACGCATGCGGTCCGGAACGTCTTCTGGTCTACAGGCAAGTGGCTCGAAGCTCCAATCGGGATACGCTGCTTTGAGCTTTGGCAAGAGATGCTTGCCTTTGTGACGCGTGCGCCCATCGTGGAGCACCAATCGCGATCCGGCATTCTCGAGGTGACCATCAAACCGCTCGACGTCGATCGGGTGATAAATGACCTCTTCCGTCTG
This sequence comes from Polyangiales bacterium, assembly GCA_041581895.1. Taxonomy (GTDB): domain Bacteria; phylum Myxococcota_A; class Polyangia; order Polyangiales; family Houyiibacteriaceae; genus SG8-38. The sequence continues at coordinate 1,943 of JBFICQ010000061.1, forward strand.
GGTGCCAAATGACCTAGCGAACGCTTTCGCGATCCATTCCGCACACGCAACCCACAAAGTGTTGGGTCGGCGAGAAGCCAGCCACTGCTCCGTGGCCATCACGATGTGGCCCGGCGACTTGGTGACCCGTGCTTTTTCGGCAGCGAAGCCGTGTTGAAAGCCAATGACTGGAATGTCCTTCGGCCAGTCCCGCACTCGCTGGTTGTCGCAGATGACCGGGATTCGTTTGCGCCGAACGCGATCGAAATCGCGATTGCGCGGTGTCATGAATTCCACCCCTTCAAACAGGAGCGCCAGGTTACGGGCAAAAGTCTCCACACCGCCGGTTGTTGACCTTGGGTCCTTGCCACCGTAATGCACGACTGTGAAGCGCAATTTGTCCATGAGAACGCGACGCCAGAGCAGGCGGCGTCGGTCCCTTACTCTGCGCCCCAAAGTTGGTCAATCGGAGTCCGGCGCGCACCGTTAATTTCACGTGGCCAAGTCCGTCGAAGCATACCGAGCTGGAATCCTCGTCTACGGGCAGTTCGCGGCAAGGCTCGCGGAGGTGCTGGTTCCGATCGTCGTCGCTCGACTGGTTTCGAAAACAGACTTCGGAATCCTCGGCGAAGTTCTGCTGATTTACAGCACCGCCGCTGTCGTGCTCACCGTCAATCTGCCAGCTGTGTTGTCGTTCTACTTGCCAAAAAGACCCGACGAGGAGCGGTATGCGATCACACGCCGTGCGCTCGCCGCGATGTTCGGGATTGCCGCGTTCTGCTCACTTGCCTTGGTCGCTACCAGCGTGTTCGTCGGTGCGGATGGTGAAGCAGTGCTCGGTCATCTGTGGGCCGTCGCCCTCTATCCTCTGGGCGACATACCCTCACGTATCCTCCCGAACCTGCTGATCATCGAGAGGCGCGCAAAGGCAGCCGGTGCGGCCGGTGCCGTGCGGGCCGTGGCCCTCTTGGTCGCCGTCCTAGTTCCCTTGGCGCTCGGATACGGCATTCAGGCGGCCTTCTTTTCGTTGAGTTTGGTTGGGTTGATTTTGGGCGCGGGAACGTGGTGGGTCGTTCATCACACGTACCGCGGAGTGACCCCGACGACTTCTCCGATCAGCACTCGAAAGATGATCGCCTTTGCGTTACCGCTCGGCGGTCAAGAGATAGTCGCGAACCTGAATAGCCACGTCGACAAGTACCTCATTCTGTTTTTCTTCAGCGAGGCGGTCTACGCGGAATATCAAGCTGGCGCCTGGCAGGTGCCCTTGATTCCAAGCCTCGCATATGCGATCGGCGTCGCCTACGCGCCGTTGTTCGCCATCCTGTATAAGGAGGGCAAGAAGGTCGCGGCAATCGAGACCTGGCGGCGCCAGGCCCTCGGCAGCATGCTCATCGTCGTTCCGCTTGCCGCTATTTTCGTCGTCGCGGCGGAGGAGATCATCGCGCTGCTGTTTCCAGCCGGCTACGCCCCAGCGGCGAACGTGCTGCGGATCTACTCCATCTTGAGCATGGGGCGCATCACTGCATTTGGCACGATCATCGTTGCGGCAGGCCGTCCAAAACTTATCTTGCGGGCCGGCATCGTTTCGCTCGTTGCAAACGTAGCCATCAGCACGCCGCTCGTCATGACCGTGGGGTTTTTGGGCCCCGCTTTGGGCACCCTACTCGCGTTCATTCCCCAGGTTGCCATCTACATGTACTTCATGTCCATCTGCTCGGATGTTTCGATCCGGCAAACGTTTCCAATGAAGGGCTACCTCCAAACTCTTGCGATATGCGCTCCGGGTTGTGCCGCTGCTGTCGCGATCAAGCTCAACTTCGAATGGGGTGCGGGTGCGTTGCTCGCCGCCCAAGCAGTGACAATCATCCTGTCCTTTGCAATCGTCGGCGGCCTCACACGGCGCATCCTCGGCGAGGATTGGCGCTTTGTTGCGGACTGGTTGACGCTACGCAGCCTTTCGCGCGCGAGGGAATGACCACGGTCGACTCCAGCAATCGTTTTCGTCGGCTTCACTGCACGTAGCGTGCCGCGGGGTCTTGGATGATCTCTTTAAAGGTCTTCGCGAGCTTGCCGCCCTGGAAACCGTCGATGACCCGATGGTCGAAAGTCGCAGCGATACGCATGGTGGGTACTACGACGAGGTTTCCGTCGCGAACGCCGGGTCTGTCCTCGACTGCGCCCACCGCGAGTACGGCGGGAACACGGGTGAAAGTCAGGAGGGGCGGAAAAGCCTCGGTGATTCCGAGCACTCCGACACTCGTCACAATCGCGCTGCCAAAGGGATCGTTCGGAATACCGACAGCCGAAAGGTCCAGATTGAAATCGTATTGTAGTCGAGCCACCAGGCGAAGGAGTGGTCCCATGATCGCGGGCGGCATCCGGTCGAAGAGTTTCTTGGTGCGCTCGAGCAGAGGGTCCTCGTGCTTTCGCACCTTCCGCGCACCCTCGCGGATCTCGGCCGCAATCTCCGCTATCGACTTGCGATCAGCGTTTCGAACGAGCGCCTCGGAGAGGTCAGCCTCTTGTTCGTGCTCGCCCTCATCGGGAGGTACGGCCACCAACACGGAGATGTCGATGTCGTCGCGCTCGAAAATACGCCCGCGACGAATGATGCAGTTGCACTCCGGGTGCTCGGCTAGAGTATCTGCGATGGCCTTGGTCACCAGATGGGTCACCGTTAGGTGCTCGCCCGTGCGCTCGGATTCTTTCGGCAGGAATTCGAGAGCGTTGGTCATGTCCAGGTCGATGGTTCCGTAGATTGTTGGATCGTCCGGGGGCGACCAGGCTACGGCGGCCATCCGCCGCCAACTGGATAGATTGCGTACGTAGTGTCCGGTGATGTTCCTAGCCATGGGTGCGTCATCACCTCCTGAAAGAAAGGACTAGTACACTAAAGGACTGCTCGTCGATACCCCTTCGTGGGGGTACGCAGACATTGCGCGTCGGTTTCGACGACGCAGAACCTGCACTTGCAAGTGCCCTGCGAAAGTCCCTCTCCTCGTCGATGAAGCTGCGTCACCCCTCGCGGGTCGGCGAGGCACGACGTGCACGAGCCAAGCCCCTGCTGACATATTGAACCGCGCTTACCGCAATGGTGATCAACACGGCCGCGCCGAGTAACTGGAGCCAGATGACACCCGGCCAATCGAGCCAAGCGTAGGTGACCGTGAGGACGATGAAAGAGATCTGAAATAGGGTGTTGAGCTTGCTCGTGCCTGTCGGCTCTCCCCGAACCGGTGCAAGCCAAAAATGGTGAGCGAACACACCCCCGACGATCAGAAGATCGCGTCCAAGGACGACCGCCGTGAACCACACTGGAATGAAGCCCAGCCAGGTCAGCGTCACGAAAGTGCTGGCCACAAGCAACTTGTCGGCTGCCGGGTCGAGCAGGCCTCCGAGCCGCGAGCGCCAATCGAATTTCCTGGCGAGGTAACCGTCGAGGGCATCGGACAAGCCCGCTACGACGACGAGCCCCAGGGCGAGCGGGTAACGGCCATCCAACAAGGCCCACACGATCGGCGCCACCAGCACGATGCGTGCGACGCAGATCAGGTTGGGTATGTGCCGAACCGCTGACACTAGAGCTTCAACGCGCGTTTCACGTAGTTGGGAAGGGCGAATACGGCGCGGTGGAGGTCCTCGTTGTAAGCCTTGGCTGCATCTACCACTTCGGCTTGTCGCTCTGGAATCGCCCTGAGTGGCTCGCCGGTGTCGGAGCACCAGGTCCAGCTCCACGTGCCAGTGCCATAGAGAGGCACGGGCCCCATGTAGGGATGCACCTCGGCAAACAAACGCCGCAGCTTGTGTTGGGTCTCCACGAACACGTCCAACATGAGAAGCGGTGACGCGCTCTGCAGAGCCATGACTCCGTCCGATGCCAACATTCGCTTGCAGCCTTCATAGAAGGCTTGGTCGAACAAGACCGCGCCCGGCCCCACCGGATCGGTCCCATCGAGGAGCACGACGTCGTACTTGGGGTCATCGCTTTGCTTCACATAGTCGATGCCGTCGATGAAACGAACGTCGAGTCGTGGGTCATCCCAAGCCGTGCCGATGCTCGGCAGGTAGTTCTTGGATGCTTCGACCACCATCTGATCGATTTCGATCATCACGCACTCCCTCACGTCCGAATGTCGGAGCACTTCTCTGACGGTGCCGCCGTCGCCGCCGCCAATCACGAGTACACGTTCGATCTGCGGGGCGGTGGCAAGCGGCGGATGCACGAGCATTTCGTGGTAGAGGAACTCGTCATACTCGCTCGTCATGAATACGTTGTCGATGACCAACACTCGCCCAAAACCGACCGTGTCGATGACTTCGACCTTTTGATACGGGCTCTTGTCTGAAAACAAGGTCTCTTTGACTCGAAGGCCGAGTCGAGTGTGATCGTCGAAGGTTTCGTCGTACCAAAGGCCCATCGTCGCTCAAAGTCCGAGTTGGAGTTGTTGTGCACCGAGGAACGGAAGCTCCATCGGTTCGCGCTGCCGTGCAACGAGAAGCTCGGTCCCTCGGTGCCCCAACGCGGCTTCAGCCGAGCTGCGTGCGAGATGCGCTGAGTTGTTGGTTTCCGAGAGGTGCATCAAAACGACGCGGACCGGCGAATGGGAAAGGTTCGCGAGGAGGTCACTGGCTTGTTCGTTGGACAGGTGTCCAAGAGAGCTAGCCACGCGCCGCTTGACAGCCGCAGGGTAGGGGCCCGTTCGAAGCATCTCGGGATCGTGATTGCTCTCCAGAAGGAGCGTGTCGCATCCCCCGAGGAACTGCGACAGGCCTTTCGGAACGTGTCCGAGGTCGGTGACGAGGCCGATCTTGGTCCGCACCGTTTCGAACACCAGCGCCACCTGCGGGGCGTCGTGCGGAATACCACGACTGTGAACCGTGATGTCGCCCACGCGGAACCGGCGCCCCACGATGAAGGGCTTTGCTTCGGCTGAAGCACGCAGCTTCAGCGCCTTCAAAGTTGCAGCGGTAGCACGTACCGGGCAGCCCCATCGCGTCGCGTATACCGAGGCGTGCGCAGCGTGATCGGCGTGGCCATGGGTGATCAAAAGCGATGAGACGTTCGGGACATGCCGGCCGAGCGACGCGAGCCTCGAAGCCAGCTTTCGGTAGGAAAGACCGGCGTCTACGACGATGCTCGCCGTATCGGATTCCAAGAGAAGCGCATTCCCCTCGCTTCCGCTTCCGAGGATCGTGACCCGCACAACCGACCTAGAGCACAGCTATGATCGCTTGGCAAGACCGTTCACTTGCCACCGGCGATTTTAGGGGCGAGAGTTCGGCCGTGAGCGAAGAACCCAGCGCGGAGTACGACAGCTTGCTATTCGCTTCTTTCGGGGGGCCAGAAAGACGTGAAGACGTCATGCCTTTCCTCGAAAACGTCGTCCGTGGCAAGAACGTCCCCGAAGAACGTCTCGCCGAGGTAGCGGAGCACTACTACCACTTCGATGGCAAGAGCCCGATCAACGATCAGAATCGCGCTTTGATCGCCGCGCTCGAGAGCGAGCTCGAGAAACATGACATCGACCTTCCGATCTACTGGGGTAACCGCAATTGGGATCCCACGTTCGAGGATGCCCTGAGACGCATGAAAAGGGATGGGCGAAAGCGTGCGCTTGCATTCGTGACCTCGGCCTACAGCAGCTACAGCGGCTGCCGGCAATATCGCGAAAGCATCGAAGAGGCCCGCGAAAAGGTCGGGGAAGGAGCTCCCGAGATCGACAAGCTGCGCGTCTTTTACAACCATCCGGGCTTCATCGAGGCCAACGTCGACGGCTTGCTTGCCGCGCTCGAGACCCTTCCGAAAGAGCGCAAGGAGTGCGCGCGCATCGCGTTCACCGCACACAGCATTCCACTCTCAATGGCGGAGACCTCGGACTACGCGGACCAGCTCGAAGAGACCGCGCGACTCGTCGCCGAAGGGGCGCGTAACGATCGGTGGCAATTGGTCTACCAGAGCCGGAGCGGCCCCCCGCACGTACCGTGGCTCGGCCCCGACATCTTGGAGCATCTCGACGCCCTTTCTCAGATCAACGTCAAGGACGTCGTAGTCGCACCGATCGGTTTCGTCTCGGACCACATGGAGGTGATCTGGGACCTCGACATCGAAGCTCGTAATCATGCAAACAACTTGGGTATGACCCTGACACGGGCGGCCACGGTCGGAACACATCCCGCGTTCGTCTCGATGATTCGCGAGCTCGTCGAGGAACGCCTCGGCCGGATTGAAACGCGGAAAGCGGTCGGGAAACGCGGCCCGTCACACGACGTGTGCCCGCCCGATTGTTGTCAGTATCAGGCGAAGGTGTCCCGGCCCCCTAGCACCGCTTGATCACTCGGGGTCGGCAAACGAAGGATCGCGTTTCATCATGTTGGCCTGCACGGCCTCCATTTGATTAGGGCTCCCAAGAAGGGGGGTCTGCAGCTCGGTCTCGAGCTTGAGCGCATCGGCTAGGGACAAGTCGGGGGCCTCGTTGAAAAGCCTCTTGGCCGCACGGATGGCGTGGGGCGACTTCTTGGTGATGAGCTTAGCCATGGCAACCGCCTCCTCGAGCGGATCTTCACAGACTTTAGTCGCAAGACCGAGCTCGACTGCCTCGGTCCCCGACACGATCCGGCCCGTGAAGGTCAGCTCCTTCGCGATGTCGATCGGAACGAGCCGGAGCAGTGTTCGCGTGATGCTCATGTCCGGAATCAGCCCCCATTTGATCTCCATCACCGAGAGCTTCGCATCCGGACGGACGTACCGGAGGTCGGCGCCGAGGGCGATCTGCAAGCCGCCACCGAACGCGACCCCATGAACGGCGGCGATCACCGGGACCGGGACCTCTTGCCAAACCCATGCGGCCCGCTGCGCGACATTCGCCGGGCTGTCGCTGCCGCGGGCGAGCAACTTCGCACCGATATCGCCTGAAATCATGAACGCCTGGAAGTCGAGGCCGGCGCAAAATCCCTTGCCTTCTCCGTGCAACACGACGGCGCGCACCGTCTTGTCTGCCGCCACGCGTGTTCCCGTGTCGATCAGTGCGTCAAACATGTCCGGGTCCAATCCGTTGAGCTTGTCGGCCCGCGAAAGGCGGACGGTCGCGAGGCCGTTGTCGATGGTGAGCTTTACTCTGTCGGACATTCAACCTCCTCGGGAGTCGTTAGCTGAAGACTACCGTCTTGTTGTCGTAGACCAGGATGCGGTCGTCAAGGTGCCAACGAACTGCACGCGCCAACACGACCTTCTCGAGGTCGCGACCCTTGCGTACGAGGTCTTTGACAGAATCCCGGTGCGTGCACCGAACCACATCCTGCTCGATGATCGGGCCCTCGTCCAAGTCTGCGGTGGCGTAGTGCGCGGTTGCACCGATCAACTTCACGCCGCGCTCGTAGGCGCGATGGTATGGCTTGCTGCCCATGAAGGCCGGCAAGAACGAATGGTGGATGTTGATGACCTGGTTCGGGTACATCTGAAGTAAGTCGTCGGTGAGGATCTGCATGTAGCGAGCCAGTACGATCAGATTTACGTCGGCCGCTTGCATGAGCTCAGTCGCTTTCTCTTCGTGTGAGCGCTTGGTTTCTTTCGTGATGGGAAGATGGTGGAAGGCGATCCCGAACTGCGCGGCGACCGGTTCGAGGTCGGTGTGGTTGCTGATGACGAGGGGGATTTCCGTCGCGAGCTCCCCGGACCGCTGCCGTAGAAGCAAGTCGTACAAGCAGTGATCGTACTTGGACACGAAAATCGCAGTTCGCGCTCGCAGCTTGCCGTCCGCAAGTCGCCAGCTCATTCCAAAGCGGTTCGCGACTTCAGCGATGGCCGCCTCGAGGCTGGTTCGGTCGGTGCGCAATTCGGAGAGGTCAAACTTGATGCGCTGAAAGAATTGGTTGGCGATCGGGTCTGTGTGTTGGTCGGCATCCAGGATGTTCGCGCCGTGGCCGTAGAGCACTTGTGCGAGCGCAGCGACGAGGCCCTTCCGATCGGGGCAGCAGACGAGAAGGGTGGCGGTTTGTTCCACAGCGCCACGTTTTAGCCGTTGATCCGGCGTTCGCCAAGCGGTCCGAGGCTACCGGCTGAGGCGCTCCATCGCTTCCCCGAAGATGAAGACCAGCTGCAACACGCCCGCCGCGGTCCCGAGCACCGCACCTGCGACGATCAACTTCCACTCGTCCTGTTGGAACGCCGGCCGGAGCACGCCCTCGAAGCTCGCCCTGTCGAGCGCTGCCATTCGCCGATCCAGCTCCCCCTGCAGGTCCACCGCCTGGCCGGCAAAAGTGTGGAAAAAGCCTCCGGGTTTCGGCCATTCGCTCTGTATTCGTGCGAGCAAGTCGGCCCGAAGCGCAGGGCGTTTTTCGAGAGGCAGCACCAGCGCAGCTAATGGGTGGGCCTCGTATCTGGTGATGAGCTCGTCGATTCGCCGCTCTACGATTTCGTTCATGCGACGGGCTCCGGGGCTGTCCATCACCGAGGTCACTATATTGTCGGCATTGAGAACTTTCGTGGCTACGGTCCGCCCAAACGACTCGGCGACTTCTCCCTGACGCTTGTGAAAGAGACCTTGCACGGTCATCGGACCGATCTTCACCGGCTCTCGAGGATGAAACACCAGCTTCAGCGCGATCCAATTGGTCAGGTACCCGACACCAAAGCCCGCCGCAGGCAAGATCCAGGGCGCTGGATACGTTACCCATATGGCCATCTGACAGAGCCCGAACAGGAAACCGAAGTACAAGCCCGATCGCTCGATGAATTTGAACTCTTTGCGGCCAACGTCGAAGAACATCTCGCCCATGAGTCCCTTCTCACGGTCTATTGCTTCGAGAATTGTCTTTTCGATGTTGAGGATGTCATTGATGTTGTCGGCCATGTCCATGGCGATGGCGCGCGAGACTTCGACAACCTCGGCGCGCACTCGGTCACGCACCTTGTTCTGCATGAACTCGCCGGCGTTGTCCCACATCGGCTTCGCATGCTTGTTGGCGATCTCGTCGATTGCCTGCTCGGTGATGTCATCGATGACGGCATCGAGCTTGCCTGTAAAGGTCTCCGCACGAAAGCTTGCATCGAAAAGCTCGCGCAAGGACAGAAGCTTTTGCGTGATCAAGGCATTGGACACCTTGGCCAGCCGCAAAGCGTTGGCCGGTATGACACCTTGCCACCCCAAGTAAGGAGGAATGCCGACGAACTCGACTGGATGGAACATCATTTTTACGGCGACGACGTTGGTGAACCATCCGACCAGCGCGCTGATCACGGGGATCAACAGGACGATTGAGTTCTCTTGAATGCGCGTCAGCAATTCCATCGCAGTTCGTATGGTCTCGGTTCAATGAGTCATTCAGGCGTGTAGAGGTGCATCCAGTAGAGCAGCAGCGCGATGGTCTTCCCGTCTTCGATGTGGCCTTCCTTCAACATGTCGCGCAGTTGCCACGAGGGGAGGGGAAAGACCTCGATCTCCTCGCTTTCGTCGAGCGCTTGTGCAGTCCGCTCGAGGCCGGTAGCCAGGTAACCATGCATCCTCTCGGTGAGGATCCCGGGTGAGGCAAAGAACTCGGTCAGAGGTTTGATCGTCTTGGCGCGGTAACCGGTCTCCTCCTCGAGCTCACGCGCGGCGCACTCCACCGGGGGTTCGCCTTCCTCCAACGTCCCCGCGGGCAGCTCCCAAAGGGCCTTGCCGACGGTCCGTCGTAGATTTCGGATCAGCACGACCCGGCCATCGTCGAGGACGGGCACGATCACGGCCGCACCCGGATGCTCGATCACGTCTCGAATGATCTCGCCCCCGCCAGGGGCATCGAACGTCAACCGTGCGACGTCGAACTTCGCGGCTTTGAGCAGCAACTTCCGCGTTTTCATGGCGCGCATAATGGCCGACTTCTCTGGGGCTTTCACGCCAATTTGACTGGATCGGGACGTATCGCCATTGTGGGGACGTGCGGCTCGAAAATGCATGGGGCTCGCCATTGGCGGTCGTTTCGCTGGGATTGGTGTTCGCGGGCGTATGGACGCTCGGTTATGGTGCCGCCAAGACCTCGGCCGACACGACGACCAAGGCGCCTGCCGCCATCGACGAGAGGGGCGTCCTCGAGGCCGTGAAGTCGGCCCAACGCATGGGGCCCCGTCTTCTTCGGCCGCCACCGAGCGACAAGCTCGGGCTCGACATCGCGATTGAAGATCGCGACGGCCAATCAATGAAGGCCCTGCACGAAGCCTTGAAGCGCGCGCAAGCTGGCGAGGGGCAAGCGCGCCTGTTGTTCTTCGGGGCCTCCCATGTCGCGAGTGACCTCTTCACGGGCTACATTCGACGCGAGCTACAAGCGACGTTCGGCGATGCGGGGCATGGCTTCGTCGTGCCCGTGCACCCGTGGCGAACCTATCGACACCGAGACATCAACATCGAGAGTGACGGCAACCGTTGGGAGACTCATCGGATTCGTGTCGGCGACTCCGAAGTCGAGCAAGTCGGGATCGCCGGGGTTGCCATGGCAAGCAGTCGTCCCGGCTCATTCGGCATGGTCAGAACTGCGGAGGAGGGCGATCACGGCCGAAGCGCGAGCTTCTTCGAGCTGTACTATTTGAAGACACCCCGCGGTGGTGACCTGGACGTTTTGATCGATGGTCGACGCGCTCGGCGGATATCGACCCGCGGGTCGCGCACGGAACCTGGGTACGCGACCTTTCGGGTGCCGGATGGGCCGCATAGCTTCGGAATCCGAACCCTCAGCAAGCGACCGGTGTGGCTCTTCGGCTTGACCGTCGAGCGCGATCATCCGGGGGTCGTCGTCGATACCCTCGGCATCAATGGGTCACGCGCACGCTATCAACTCCTGTGGGATGACGCCCTCTATCGAGAGCATCTGCAGCGCCGCGACCCCGATCTCGTCGTTTTGGCTTATGGAACCAACGAAAGTGGCGACGAGTCCCCTCTCGAAGACTATGAACGGGATCTGCGTGCCGTCGTGGAACGCATGCGGAACGCCGTCCCCGATGCGTCGTGCCTCCTGATCGGTCCGTCCGATCGGCCTACCCAGGTCGAAGAGCGTGTGTTTGAGGACCGGGCGCGCACCGCGGCGGTAATCGCCGTGCAGCATCGCGTTTCGCTCGAGCACGGGTGTGGTTTCTTCGATCTCGTCGCGTTTCAAGGCGGTGCGCTCTCGATGGTGCAATGGGCGGCCAGCGACCCCGCCTATGCTTCGCAGGACCACATCCACTATACGCGCCTCGGCTATCAGCGATTGGGCGAAGTGCTGCTCTCAGCCCTGCTCGATGGGATGCCGGCCTCAGATGAACCAAGTATCGGCACCGGGACGCCCGAATCGGCCGATGCGGGATCGGTTGATGAGCCATTGGCCAAGTAGTCGGCGAAGCCGGCCAACAAAGCCTTGTAGAACATGTTGCCGATAATCTCGTACCCGGCGGGGGTCGCATGTCGGAAGTCGCTCATCGCCAGTCGAGGGCGCGCTTTGTACCATCGTCGCATGGAGTCCCGTCCACCCATCGCCTCCCACGTGTCGTAGAAGGCGCACCCGGTTTCGAAGGCGGCGCGTCGCTGGGCCGCCACGATTCGAGGGATTGTCTCCAACGTTCGAATCCGGCCGCGCTGGCGTGAAGCCTGGTCGAGCGGCGCGAATACCAGACAACCGAGGTCCTCGCGCCCTTGGCGGACATGAGCCAGGACGCGCGCGTAATCCTCGTAGAAGACCTCCTCGGGTTTGTCGTCACTGGCTTCGTTTCCGCCAAAGCCCAGCACGATGAGGTCGACGCTTCGCTTCTTCAACTGGTCTGCGATGTGCGACTCCTCGAAATTGAGCAGCCGATTGGCGCGCGCTCCGACCAGGCCGAGCGAGTCGTAAACCACTCCCGGGCCTTCTCGTTCGACGACCACTCCGTAGAAGTGAACTGGGCCACCCCTCTTGTAGCGGACTTGGATCTCGTGCGGACCGTCGGCAGTCAAGAGCGAATACACCCCATCGCCGATCTCGGGCGCTTTTGTCGAGACCTCTTCCCAATCGCCGCGATCTAGTTGTACCGAGAACGTTCCGCCGCGCGGCCGCTCTTGATAGTAGATGTCGAAGCGTGATGCGCTGGTGCCAAATTCCCCACGCGCAGCCGTGCCGATGCGGGCCCATGCGCCTCTTTGCGCCCTCGACTGGACGCCTCCGTATCCGTAGCGCCCGTGGCGATCCTGCCGACGCGCGACCTCGCGTGTGATCCAACTCTCTTCGTTCGACGACTGACGGACTCCTCGGTGTTTGTAGGGGATGTAACCCTTGGCGGCGAGAACGAACCCGTGCCCTGCATCTCCGAAGCGTCGCTGAAGCTGCTCGCGCACCGTCGACGTGATCAAGTCGGTTGCAATGCTCGAATCGCCGTAATGCCCGACTCGCGTGATCGCTCCGGGGCTCTTCTTCGCGGTTTTCTCGAGCGCCCGATAGAAAGGAGCCATGCCGCGGCCGGTCGGGTCCTCGATGAAGACCGAGATGCCGGCGTACTCCAATGGGTCGATGGTCGCGCCGTCCGACGGCGGTTGGGTCGGCTTGACCGGCGCGCTCAAGTTGGCAGCAACGGTTTCACCGACGGTTTCGGAGAGCCGGTCGGTAGCGGTGGCGCCGGTCGTGACTGCACGATACGAGCCGCCATGACCGGCAAAGGCGGGTATGTCGCCCCACTGCTGGAAGAGCCGCACGATCGGGATGCCCTCCTCATCCGGGATCCAGGGGCGGAGCGCATGAAGCGGAGGCACGAGGTACGTCAGCATGCAGGCGGCCAACATGAACACGGTCACGATACCGAGATGCTGAAGGGGCGTTGGCTGTGTGAGTGCTCGTTTCATCATCAGAACTGGAAATAGATGTAGGGGACGACTTGACTGGTTGCGATGAAGCTGAGCGCGAAGCCGAGACACGCAAGCGCTACCCCTTGAGCTGGCGCCGGCATCGCCATGAACCGGGTTTCGATCGACTCGAACCACCGCTTCGGTGTGTAGTGAAGCGCAAAAGTGACGATGAGCATGGCCCACACCTCGGCCGAGACCTGAGCGACACCGTACGTTCCGCTCCCGAGGCGCACCGTGACGTCCATGGCGTTTTGGAGGCTCGTCGCCCGAAACAGGATCCGCGAGAATACCACGAACTGGAGCGC
>JBFICQ010000062.1:0-14974 GCA_041581895.1 Polyangiales bacterium
CGGCTCTTCGAGGATGAAGGTGAAGATGTCGCGCTGGGTGACCGAGCAGCCGACGTATCCGCGGAACTGATCGGGCTCGACCACCATCCAGCTTTGGCTCACTTGAAATGCGTACTCACCATTGGAGCCGGTGCCGGCGAAGGCCTGGCCGGTCGGCAGGCGATAATAGGCACGGCCGTTCTCCTCGAGCCGAAGCTCGAACGAAAGGTCCAGCGGATCTCGCGCTGGAATGGCGGCACCACAGCTCTGCTCGACCATCAGGCCGACCGCCTCGAACTCGCCGATGACCTCACCCGGGAGCTCATCGTCCCCCTGAGGCCAGCAGCCGAGCCCGAGCAAGGCCAGGGAAAGAAACGTCCAGCGCATGCCCGAAGACCTACCTTCGCGCGCTCGAACGGGTCAAAGAAAGTGCCGAAACCCAAAGCGGTTCAGTAGCGAATCTCGAAGCCGCAACGGTAGGTGACGCGGGTGCTCACCGGCTCGCCCTCTTTGTTGAGTGGAGGTTGCCAGGCCTCGCCCCTCAGCGCTTTCACGCAAGCGTCGCCGAGGCCATATCCGGCTGGTTCCTCCGAGATCACACGAATGTTGGCGGGCAAGCCGTCAGCACCGACCTGCAGCCGGATCACCGCCTCGCCCTCGATGCCCTCCGCACGAGCCTTCTTCGGGTAGAGTCGTTCGAGCTTTCGCTTCAAAGCAGGCGGAATCGGGCGCCTCGAGAGGTCCCCTACGTCGACGATGACCCCCGTTCCGGTGCCCCCGATGACCCCCCCGACGATGCCGCTCTTGCTTCGTCCGGTGACCGCCGCGTTGGGGCTCCCGATCGGGCCCTCGACGCTTTTGCCCGAGGCTTGCTCGATCGCCCACGAGGATTCGCCATCGCCCTCGTTGGTCAGGACCACGTTGTCGAATGCGACCGGCGTCTCTCGTGCCGCCGCGGGCGGCTCCTCGGGGGCCTTGGGCGCGTCTTTCGGGGCTTTGAAGGTCTTGCGCTCTCGGGGCGGCGTGATTTCCTCCGGCTCCCTCGGCTCTTCGGGCTCGACCGGCGGCTGCGGCTCTTCGGGCTGCGGCTCTTCGAGCTTCTCTTCGACGAACGACACGTCGACGACATCGCTCGGCGCGACGAGTCCCGGGCCCCTAGAAGGGGGAGGCAAGCCTCCGATCAGCGCTGCGTGTGCGAGGATTGCCAACACCACCCATGCCGCCTCGGAAGCCCAGTTGGTGGTGTCGCCGAACCCTGTCGCCATCGCGGTCATCGAGCCTCGGTCTTAGCGTCCAATCTCCTCGGGTCGCACATTGATCGCGAACTTGGTGACCCGTTCCTGACGCAAGATGTCGATGACCTGGACTACCTTCGCGTGCTCGATTCGGCCATCGGCAGCGATCACCGCCCGCAGATCCTCCGTCGCCTCACGCGCCGCTCGGACTCGGGCCCTCAGCTCTCCGGCCGTGACGGGAATCGTATCCACAAAGACCTGCCCGCTTTGATCGATCGACACGGCCAAAGTGGAGGGCGTTTGTTCGCCGGTCGCGGCTTTTGGAAGCTCCATTGGAATGGTCTTCGAGACGATCGCGGTCGCTGTCACCATCAAAATGATCAGAAGCACCAACACCACATCGACCAAGGGCGTGACGTTGATGTCCGTAATCAGATCGTCGTCTTCTTCGGGTCGTGCGCCGCCGGCCATGCTCAGCCCTGCTCCTTGTTCACAGCGCCCTTGAGATAGGCGAGAAGGTCGCGGCCGAGGGCGTCGGCCCAGGTGAGCCGGTACCGAATGAGCCGCTGAAAGAAGTTGAAGAAAGCCACCGCAGGCAAAGCGACCAAAATGCCGATCGCCGTCGCGACCAAAGCCTCGCCGACCTCTGCCATCAATCCACTGGTCACTTTGCCGGCGCTCTCGTCGAGCGCGTGAAAAGCACGAATGACACCGATGACCGTGCCAAGCAGACCGACGAAGGGAGCGTTGTTGCCGACGGTTCCAAGGAACCCGAGGTTGCGCTCCATCTGCGTGCGGGCGATCGAGGTGGCTCCAGCCAGGCGCTCCGCCACCGCATCGTGGCCGTCGCTGACGACCTCGATGCCTGAATAGACAATCCTCGCTTGAAAAGACTTCGATTGGGAGAGTCGCTCACGAGCACCAGCCAGGTCGTTCTTCGCGAGCAGAAGCCGCAGGTCTTCTTGCAGCTTTCGCACATCTTCGCGGGAGGAGAAGAAGTAATAGATGCGCTCGAAGATGATCGCCACGCCGATGATGGAAAGAACGATCAGAAGCCACATGACCCACGTCGCGCCGAGCATGGCGAAGGCTGTGAGTCTTTCCTGAATGTCGATCATAGATGTCCTTACTTGGAAGGGCGCTTCTTAGCTGGTCCCGGGCGCTTACGCATCCCGCTTGCGAATCTCGCGCAACAATATGGTGGCATAGGCGCCGGCGGGTAGGGTGAAATCGAGCTTCACGGTGTTGTCACTCACAGTCACGCCTATTTTCGGCACCGAAACGCGGACGAATCGTCTAGTCCCTGGCGCGATGCGCTTCCACTTCACCAGGTGCTCCGGGGTTAATTCGACGCTGCGCAGGAGTGCCTCTTCGCGCACCCGCGCCTCGCCTTGGGGCCAGCGCATCTTCGTCCCGAAGATCGGACCTGTCGGGCTGATCTCCCATCGGTCGGCGCGCGCCTGTGTTTCCTCGAGCTCGTCCTCCACTGCGAACAGTCCGCCACTGTCATGGCGTTTCATCAGATCGCCGGGATACACGCGCCCGAGGGCACCGAGGGTGACGCGCTCGGCGACACACCGATTGAAGAGCTCGCTTTGTAGGGCGGACATCTCGAGCTTTCGGTTGAACGCCTTCCGTGGCGCACGACTATTGCCCAGTACCCATCGAAGCGCGCGTTTGGCGTTGTCGCCGCCCCGTCCGAATCGTTGTTCTCCGAAGTAGTTGGGCAGTCCCGAGGCCTCGATTCGACTCAATACCGGTCGCAGCAATTTGATTCCCGACGGGTCGACGTTGCGAAGCTGGATCCAGAAGCGGTTTGCCCGAAGATGACCAGTTCTCAACTTGTGAGGATGGCGGGCCGCTTCGAGCACGCGAAGCCCTTCGACCTCGACCGCTCGCAGCCTCTCGGGCGCAACTCCGAACAAGCTCACCCATTGCCGAGTGACTGCGCGACGGTCTTTGAGCCCTGCCCACCCCGCGTCGGGCGGGTTGGCGTCGACGGCTTCGCAGATCCGGCGCACGGCGTCACGGGTCGTGAGCTCGCGTTTTTCGATGAGTACCAACACGTGATCGCCGGTGCCCGCGGGCTCGTATGCCGGAATCTCCTCCACTTCGAAGTCCTCCGGCGAGGCACGAAGATCGGCTTCGACTGGAGCGATATCCGCCGTGAGGAAAGGAAGCTTGGACACCTTTGGGTTCCTGTAGACCATCGACTCGCGATTGGGTAGACACCGGTTGTGGGGGACGATCTGTCGATGCGCATGGAGAGCGCGATTCGCAAGCAGCTCGAAGGGGGTTGTTCGAAGGGCGTTTTTCCTGGCGCGAGCGCCTGCGTCGGTCGGTGGCGCGAGGGGGTATGGATCTACACCGACGTCTGCTCGGGCCTGCTCGGCGAAGGTCTCGGTCCAGTCGTCAACGACACCGTCTACGACCTCGCCTCCCTGACGAAGCCCTGGGTAGCGACGGCAGCCCTTCGGCTCCATCAGTTCGGGGCTTTCGCGCTCGAAGACCGCGTGGCGTCTCTCGTTCCCGAGGCCGAGGGTGCGCCCGTCGGGGAGCGCACTTGGGAAGAGGCCCTGAGTCACCGCGCAGGGTTCGAGGCATGGGTTCCGTTCTACGAAACACTACCGCACGTGCCGGGCAGTGACGAAGCGCGCGCGTGGATCCTGACCGATCTCTTGCACCATTGGGATCGACAAAAAGTAGGCGGTCCGGTTTACAGCGACCTCGGCTACATCCTGGCAGGCATTGCGCTCGAACGAGCGACAGGAGCACCGTTGCAAGACCTGGTGATGCTCGAGGTAGCTGCGCCGCTCGGCCTCGACACGGAGGTCTTCTTCGCCTCGACACGTGAGGACCCGAGATGGAAGGCTCGGTGCGCACCAACCGGTCGGTCGGCGTGGCGCGCGCGCGAGCTCCGCGGTGAAGTTCAGGACGACAACTGCGCCGCGCTTGGCGGAGTCGCGGGGCATGCTGGAATGTTCGGCTCCGCGCACGCGGTCGCGCGGTTTGGGGCCGCGCAAATCGGCGCCTTGCGTGGCCGAATGGGGGTGATGGCCGAGGAGCGTGTCCGTCATGCTACTTCGAAGCGTCCCGGCGGGGTTCAATGTCTCGGCTGGGACGGCAAGGCAAACCAGGGAAGCGCGGCGGGTGAATTAATCGACGCGGACGCTTTCGGACACCTCGGCTTCACGGGAACCTCGATCTGGTGCGACCCACGCCGTCAGCTGGTTATCGTCCTCCTCACGAATCGCGTTGCAGTCTCCGATGACAACACGGAGATACGAAGATTCCGCCCTGTGTTCCACGATGCGGTTATTTCCGCGTTCGACGAGGGGCAGTAGGCTGTCTAGCCGATGGCGCGCAGCCGCTCGAGGAGCTTGGAGTTGGTCTCGTAGGTGATCGAATTGCGCGCCGCGCGCGCCATCGCCTTGCGATCTCCGATGAGCACCACGAGTTTTTCGGCGCGCGTGAGCGCTGTGTAGAGAAGCGCCCGATTGAGGAGCACGAAATGAGTGCTGTGAAGAACGATGATCGCCGCGGGGAACTCGCTCCCTTGGACCTTGTGCACGGTGCAGGCATACGCGAGGGTGATGGCGTCGAGCTCGTCGGCCTTGTATTGGACCTCGCGGCCATCGAAGAGGACGTAGGTAACACCCCCTTCGATCCGCGCCACCTCGCCAAGGTCACCATTGAAGACTTCCTTGTCGTAGTCGTTGCGGAGCTGCATGACTTTGTCTCCTGGTCGAAACGCCGTCAGGGTCGTGGTGTCCCGCGTGTCCGGGTTAAACGCTTCTTGCAGCACCTCGTTGAGCCTGTGTGTCCCGAGTGGGCCTCGGCGCATGGGCGTCACGACTTGGACGTCGGCAAGCGGATCGAAACCGTAGGCCACCGACATGCGCTTCAGCGCCTGCACCAGCCGTTCGGCGATGGTGTCTGGATCCGTCGCGGGGATCAGGAAGAGGTCCCCATCGGCCCGCGTTCCCGTCGGAGTCGGCTCCGGCATGTGGCCCTGCAACACCGCATGCGCGCCGCGAACGATCGCGCTGAGCTGAGCTTGGCGGAAGATTTCGTGCAGTCGAATCGTCGTACAGATCTTCGAGGCGATCAGGTCGCGAAGCGGTTGTCCCGGACCGACCGGCGGAAGCTGATCCACATCCCCGACGAGCACCAGTGTGGCCGAGACCGGAATCGCGGCCAGGAGTTGTGAGGCGAGTCGAATATCGAGCATCGACGCCTCGTCGACCAAGATCAGCTCTGCATCGAGCGGCATCCGTTGATCGCGATTGAAGCCTCCCGTCGCCGGGTTCCATTCGAGGAGACGGTGGATGGTCTTGGCCTGGGCCCCTGCCGCATTGGAGAGGCGCTTCGCCGCGCGACCGGTCGGCGCACAGAGTGCCACCCGCCGCTCCAACGCTTCGTGTGCCTGCACGATGGCGCGGACCGTGGTGGTCTTGTCGGTCCCTGGGCCGCCGGTGAGCACGAGAAGATGGGTTTCTAGCGACGCCTGAACTGCGCTCCGCTGCGTGTCGGTGAGGCTCGGATCGTGCGTTTTGAGCGGCTGCCTGGTCTTCGGACGTCGCGCAAGCTCGGTCAATGCCTCGGCGACCAGGCGCTCGGCGCGGTAGAGGACCGGCGGGTACACGGCATCATCCTCGACGACCACCAAATCGCGTGCGCGAAGCTGGAGCAAGGCTTCGTCGAGTGAATCTTGCGGCACATCGAGTTGCTCGAGCCCTTCGCGCAGTTGTTGGCGCGTCGCAAAAACGTGCCCTTCGTCGACGGCCCTGCCGACTAGGTGAAGAATGCCTCCTTGGACCCTGCGAATGTCGTCGCCCGCGATCCCGAGGGCCTCGGCGATTCGGTCCGCGGTGCGAAAACCGATCCCTCGAATCTGCTCCGCAACGACGTATGGGTCGTCGCGGACGACGCGTGGCGCGTCGGCGCCGTACTTCCGCACGATTTCCCGCGCGGTGGCGGGGCCCATCCCAAGCGCGTGAAGGAAGCTCATCGTCTCGGCCTCGACCCGGCGTTGCCGGACCGCTTCGGCGATCGACTGGGCGCGCTGCCTGCCGATTCCCGGGACCTCACGAAGCCGTGCGGATTGGGTCGCGATCACATCGAGGGTGTCCTGCCCGAATCGCTCGACCAGACGGGCCGCCAGGGCCGGGCCGATGCCCGGGATCAGGCCCGAACCGAGGTAGCGAACCATGCCCTGTTCGGTGGCTGGGATGGTGGGCGTGAAGGAGGTCACCCGGAAGCGAGGGCCGTAGACCGCATGTTCGGTCCAGCGACCCACGAGGCGTACGTTCTCGCCGGGGGCGATCTGGCCGAGGTCGCCAACCGCGGTTGGCCGTTCGTCGTTGCTGTCCGCGTCGCCGACCACGAGTCGGATTACCGTGAAGCGCCCGTCATCACTCCGAAAAAGGACGTCTTCGACCACGCCCTCCACCACTTCTTCTCGACTGTTCGACCCCACGATGCGTGACGAATCTAACAGTCCTTTTCGATAATTGCCTTCGAGTTGTGCTCGAGCCGGAAACATCCGTTAGTGTTAAAGATGGCCGCACGAGCCTAGAGATCGATGGCGAACCACCCCAAGATAAGCGCTCCAATTGGGCGGATGCGCGCCAAGAGCGGGCGCAAAGAGCCCCGCAGTGGAGACCGTTGGCGCTCTGCGGATCTCGCGTGCGAGACCGATACCGTCGACGAGGACGTGACGGGCGAGCATCGATGTCCGCGGTTCTATCCATTCCCGCTGCCGTCGGCCGTGGACGCCGAAGACTGAACCGATAGCTGCTTTCGTTGCGCGATGATCGGGCGGTTGGTAAGAGCGCTTCGATGCGCCCGACTACGATCGCCATCCTCGGGTCCAAAGGCGGCGTCGGCACGTCCTCGTTCAGCGCCAACTTGGCGATCTATCTGGCGACCATCGGGAAGCGCGTCTTGGCGGTCGATGCGGATCCTGCAGGCGCCGATCTTCATGCGGCGCTCGGGGTGGGGCCGCGCGTCGCGCCGTATATCGCGCCAGCCCCGGCGTTCGGCGACGAGGCCGAGAGCTTGTTCGCCGGCGCGGAGCTGGATGCGGAGATGGTCAACACCTTGCCGCTGCGCGAACCGATGGAGGGTCCGGTTCCAGGGCTTCAGCTCATCGATGGTGGCCTGAGCGAGCCGCACCGAGGCAGTGCCCGGCGGAGCTCGCTTCGGGAGCTCCAGAGTCGGCTCGCCAAGCAGGACGCGGACTTTGCCGTCGTGGACATGGGGTCGACCGCGACCGACGCGGCGGTGCGCTTTTGGTGCAGCGCGGAGCATCGGCTCGCGGTAACGATGCCCGAGCCAAATGCGGTGACAGGCCTTTATCGATTGGTTCGAAGAGCATTTGCTCACCTCGCGCTCGACGACGTCAAAGACTCAGACGACCGCAGCATGCTTCACGAAGCCTTCGCCAAAGCTGGCCACACACCCATTCCCGCCGACATCACCACGCTGGTGCAGCGACGATCCCCCGCGCTTGGCCACTCCCTTCGTAGCCAGATGAATGCCCTCGATTTTCCGTTCATCGTGAACCAGGCGCGCCTTCGCGCCGACCTCGAGCTCGGCGATCAGATCAGCGTTGCCGTGCGTCGTCGCTTTGGAGTCCACCTGAGATACCTCGGCTACATCGAGCACGACGACGCGGTGCGCACGACTTCGCGCAAGCGCCGGCCCCTGCTTCTCGAAAGCCCGGGAAGCCGCGCGAGCCGCAACATCGAGAAGATTGCACGTCGGCTCTTTGCGGCGCAGGAGCCCCGACGAGATCGTGCGCCGTGGCGTGACGTGCCCTGCAACTCCCACTACGACGTGCTCGAGGTCGAACGAGGAGCCACTGACGAAGAGATCCGTCGCGCGCACAAGCGAATGTGCGCGGTGTTCGATCCGGACAACATCGTGACTTTCGGTCTGTTCGACCAGGAAGGGCTCGAGGCTGCGAGGGCGCGGGTCGACGAAGCCTTTGACGTCCTTCTCGACCCTGCCCGCCGGCGCCCATACGAGATTTCGGTTTTTCCCGAGGCTCCGGAGGCCGAGACCAAGGCCAAAGACACGAGCATCCCGCCCGGAGAGCTCCCCCCGGCGCCGACGATCACTCCGGATACCGAGTTCTCGGGCGCCTTGCTGCGCGCGGTGAGGGAGTCGCAAGGTACGGGTCTCGAACAGATCAGCGAACGCACCAAGGTTGGCACCAACTACCTGCGATGCATCGAGGACGACGAGTTCGACGAGTTGCCGGCTGCGGTCTACGTTCGCGGCTTCGTGACCGAGTTCGCGAAGTGTTTGAAGCTCGATCCCGAGCAAGTCAGCCAGAGCTACTTGCGTCGGTATCGGGCACACTGCGAGGCCAAGGCGTGAGCGCGCATCGGCTCGTCTTGGCATCCGCGTCTCCCCGTCGTGCAGAGATTCTCCAAACCTTGGGGCTTGCCTTCGAGGTGCGCCCGAGCGGCGCAGACGAGAGCGCCCTGGCGGCCGAAGACGATATCGCATTCGTACGCGCCGCCGCCGTCGCGAAGCTCACCGACGTGCTGGATTCGCTCGACGATCGAGCGGTGTTTGTCTTGGCGGCCGACACGGTGGTGTGCGTCGACGGACAACGCTTGGGTCAGCCGGTCGACGACGACGATGCGCTTCGGATGCTCGGGCTGCTGATCGGCCGCGACCACGTCGTCCGGACGGCGGTCGCGCTGGGGCAAGTCGGTCGTGGCGTTCTCGAATGTCGTGACGTCGAGACGCGCGTGTGGTTTCGCGACGTCGATCGGGCCGCGCTTCGCCGCTACGTCGCCACCGGCGAAAGCCGCGACAAAGCTGGTGCGTACGGGGTCCAGGGGGTTGCGAGCGGCTTTGTCACGCGTCTCGAGGGATCGTACACCAACGTGGTTGGGTTGCCGGCCGCTGAGGTCGTAAACCTGCTCCTCGAGCACGGGGTGTTGGACCAATGGCCCTGAGCCTCGACATCGCCGCGAACATCGCTCGCCTGCGAGAGAGGATCGAGCGCGCGTGCGAACGTGTGGGCCGTGATCCGAGCTCGGTCGAGCTGGTCGCAGTCTCGAAAGCACACCCTGAGGAGCGTATTCGCGAGGCTTACGACGCGGGCCTTCGTGTGTTCGGTGAGAACTACGCGCAGGAGCTGGCCGAGAAGGCCGACGCGCTCGGAGACCTTCCTGGCCTCCGGTGGCGCTTCGTCGGCCACCTTCAGCGCAACAAGATCAAGCTAATCGAGCGCGCTCGAGCCACCGTCGACACGGTCGATTCGATTCGTCTTGCGGAGGCTCTCTCGGCTCGCGCCGAGACGGGCGGGTATACCCTGGAAGTCTTGATTCAAGTCAACGTGGGCGGGGAAACCCAAAAATCGGGTTGCACGCCCGAGGAAGTTCCTCCGTTGGTCGAAGTTGCGCGGCAGCTGCCGGGCCTTGCGCTTCGGGGCCTGATGACGGTCGCTCCACACTTCGACGACCCCGAGGACGCCCGACCGAGCTTCGCGGAGTTGCGCCGCTTGGCCGAGGACCATCGACTCGAGACTCTGTCGATGGGCATGACGCACGACCTCGAGCCGGCGGTCGCGGAAGGTGCGACCATGGTGCGGATCGGGACTGCTCTCTTTGGCGAGCGTGAGCCTGACTGATGCCGCTAGTCGGTCGAGTCGTCGGCGAACTTGCCGAGCTCGATCGAACGCTGTGTGGCCGCACGGACCGCGCCGAGGACTGCGTCGCGAAACCCTTGGGCATCGAGGGCCTGAAGGCCGGCGACCGTGGTCCCACCGGGGCTCGTGACTTTTTGCCGAAGCGATTCGGGTGCTTCGCCACGCTCGAGCAACAGCCGCGCGGCGCCGAAGACTGTCTGCGAGGCGAGCTCGAGGGCGGTCGCTTCGGGAAGGCCCTCCCGAACGCCTGCGTCTCGCAGGGCCTCGATCATCGCGAACACATACGCCGGGCCCGAGCCGCTCAGCCCGGTCACGGCATCGATCTGCGACTCGGGCACCCGCACCACGGTGCCGACGCTTTCAAAGAGCTTCTTGGCGAGCGCGAGATCCTCCTCGGTGGCATGCGTTCCGGGAGCGACCGCCGTGGCGCCCGCGCCCACCAAGGCCGGCGTGTTGGGCATCGTGCGAACGACGCGTGTGCCTTCCGGGAGCATCCGTTCGATGATCCGCGTCGAAATCCCTGCTGCGATCGAAATGACCGGAGTCCCCGGCTTCAACGATGCGGCGACGCTTGGCAGGACCTGGCCGAAGACCTGGGGCTTTGTCGCGAGGACGACGACGTTCGCCTTTTCGACCGCGGCCTCGTTGCTTTTGGCGACCCGAATCGCGAGGTCCGACTCGAGCAGGTCGAGGCGGGCCTGGTCGGGGTCTGCCGCGATGATGTGGGTCGCAGGGATCGTCGCCGTCCCGATCAAGCCACGGATCAACGCGCCCGCCATGTTGCCGGCACCCACGAACGCAATGGTGAGGTCCTCTGCCATGTCGAGCGACATACCACACCCCACCCGCGGGGCACGGCGCGCCGGTGGACTACGCGCAGGCCGCCTCGACCTCGTCGAGCTCCTTGGGAATGCCTTCGCTCAGCACCTCGCAACCCGATGCCGTGACCGCGACGTCGTCCTCGATGCGAATCCCAATGCCGCGCCAGCGCTCCTCGACCTCTTCGTTGTCCGTAGCGATGTAGATGCCCGGCTCAACCGTGAGCACGAACCCCGGCTCGAGCTTTCGTGGCTCCCCCCCGACGAAGTACCGACCGACATCGTGAACGTCCATCCCGAGCCAATGCGAAGTCCGGTGCATGTAGAACGGCTCGTGCTTCTTTTCCTCGACGAGCGTCTCCAGATCGCCCTCGAGAAGCCCAAGCCCGATGAGCCCTTCGGTGATGGCTCGGATCGCAGTCATGTGAATGTCTTGAAGCGAGTTGCCGGGTTTCACCTCATCGATGGAGGCCTTTTGCGCGGCGAGCACGACCTCGTAGATCGCGCGCTGCTCGCCGGAGAACCGACCGTTGACGGGAAAGGTACGGGTGACGTCGCTGGCGTAGTAGTCGTATTCGCACCCGGCGTCGATCAATAACAGCTCGCCGTCATTCATCACTCGATTACCCGCGCGATAGTGCAAGATGGTCGCATTGGGTCCCGACCCGACGATGCTGTCATACGCCGGACGCTGACTTCCGTGCTTACGAAACACGTGAAGGAGCTCCGCGTCGACCTCGTACTCGTGCAGGCCAGGAGCCGCGATCTGCATGGCGCGTAGGTGCGCCTCTTTGGTGATCGCTGAGGCGCCTCGCATCGTGTCGAGCTCTTGCGGGCTCTTTCGAAGACGCATCTCGTGAAGGTGGATCGAAGTATCGAGGATCGTCTCGGGCGCCGTCACGCCGCGGCGTCCGCCTCGTCGAAGGAAACTCAGGCAATCGAAAAGCTTAGCGTCTGCCGCCGGGTTCTGGGCGAGTCGGTAGTGTAGCCGTTCGACGTTCCCGAGGTAGTCCGGAAGCCGCTTTGGGAGCTCGTCGATCGGGTAGGCGACATCGACGCCGAAGTCCCGCACCGCGCCTTCGACCCCAGCCCGCGGGCCGTCCCAGATCTCCCGTTCGCGCTTGCGCGGGCGCACGAACAGCACCTGGCTGTGCTCGTCGTGCTGGTTGGTCAGCAGGAGGGCACTTTCCGGCTCCTCGAACCCTGTGAGGTAGAAAAGGTCGCTGTCCTGCCGGTAGCTGTGCTCGACGTCGTGGTTTCGGATCGCGGCCGGTGCCGAGGGAAACAACGCCACGCCGTCCCCGATGGCCTCGAGGAATCGTTTTCGTCGCGCTGCGAATTCCGACATGGATCGAGCCTAGCAGTTAGCGTTCCGGCTGCATCTCGCCCCGGCGGTAACGGGTCCAGTAACTCTTGAGCTCTCGGCTGACCTTACCGCTGAGTATGTAGACGCCAAGGATGTTCGGAAACGACATGCCGAGGATCATGAGGTCCGAGAAGTCGATGACGTTCCCGAGCTTGAGCACCGACCCGAGCACCACGCACAAAAGGAAAATGACCTTGTAGAGGATCGAGGTCTGAGCACCGAATAACGATGTCCAGCAGCGCTCGCCGTAGTAGCTCCACGAAATCATCGTCGAGAATGCGAACAGGAACACCGCCAAGCTCAAGACCTTCGGGAACCATGGCAACACCGTGGCAAACGCCTTGGATGTCATGAGAACGCCCTCTTCGGTACCGCTTGCATAGGCTCCGCTGATCACCACCACCAACCCGGTCATCGTGCAGACGAGGATGGTGTCGATGAAAGGCTCGAGAAGAGCGACGATCCCCTCGCGCACCGGCTCGTCGGTGGCGGCGGCCGAGTGAGCGATCGAAGCAGACCCCACGCCTGCCTCGTTCGAGAATGCCGCACGACGAAAGCCGGTGACCAACACGCCCAAGAAGCCCCCCAGTCCGGCCCGCGGCTCGAAGGCCTCGTCGAAGATCGTCACAAACGCAGGGCCGACCTGGTCCGCATTGGTGACGATGATGAACAGCCCTGCGGTCAGATAAATGGCGACCATCGAGGGAACGACGACCCCTGCCACCCGGCCTATCCGTCGGATGCCGCCGATGATCACCAGGCCGACCAAGACCGCGAGGATTAGGCCGTAGCTGAGCGCTCCCCAACCCCCAGCGAAAAAGGGCAGGACCAGAGCGACCTGCGCATAGCTCTGGTTTGCTTGGAACATGTTGCCGCCACCCAGGCTTCCGCCGATGCACATCACGGCGAACAGCACCGCGAGGAAGCGGCCGAGGCGCGGAAGGCCGACCTCGGTGAGGCCTCGTTGCAGGTAGCGCATCGGGCCCCCGAGGATGTGCCCGTCGTCGCTGATTTCGCGGTAAAGCTGCCCGAGAGTGCACTCCGCGAACTTCGAAGACATGCCCAAGAAACCCGCCACGATCATCCAAAAGATGGCGCCCGGGCCGCCAACCCCCACAGCCACGGCCACCCCCGCGATGTTGCCGAGGCCCACGGTCGCGGAGAGCGCGGAGGAGAGGGCCTGGAAGTGCGTGACCTCGCCTGGGTCGTCGGGTTTGTCGTAGTGACCCGTCGTTACCACCCACGCATGGCGGAATGCCCGGAGGTTGATGAAGCCGAACCGCAACGTGAAAAAGGTCGCGCCCGCGATCAGCCAGAAGACGATGAACGGGAGCTTCGCTTCGCCTTCGGTGCCGTTATCCCAGAAGATCAGGTCGAAGAAGAGAACATTGGCGATCGGGGCGACCACATTCGCACCGAAGCTCTGATTGACCGAGCGGAGCACGCTCCCGATGCCGGCCGACTGCTCGACCTCCTGAGCAAGTGCGCCTGCGGGCCACAGGACGCCCAACAGAGCGACCGTCATTCTCGTGCTGGTGCGCATCCCCCACGACAGACCATGGCACACCCATGGCGATCGCCCAATTTTTGCCGAAGCGTTGGCCTAGCGATGCGTGAGCGGGACGGCCGGTCTCTGCCGAGGTTGGACTCCGGTTTCGAGGGCGTGACTGAGCTCGACTCGGTTGCCGACCTGGAGCCGGCGGTAGGCTTCTTTCAGGTGTTGGCGCACGGTGTGAACGCTGATCTCGAGGAGCCTGGAGATCTCGCTCGCGGTCGCACCGGCCGCGGCGTACTCGGCGATTTCGTACTGGCGCGGGCTGAGGACTTGCTTAGCGTGCGAGTCGCCTTTCTGCATCTCATAGATCGTGGCGACGCAACCGCCCTGCGGACCATCGAGCGCATGGAGCAGCACCCGCTTGCCCCCGAGGAGCAGCCACTGGCGCTCGCGGCGCGCGGCCTGAAGCGTACGCACGGCCTCGACCAGACGCGGGACCGCCGGCGGGGGCACTGCGAGAGGAAACGACTTGGTATGGGAAACTAGCTCTCCGCGGGAGTCGAACATCGCCAAGCCTGCATAAGGAGACATCACTTCGGGGAAAACGTGCAACTTGCGTGCCGTCACGAGCCCGCGGG
Source organism: Polyangiales bacterium (assembly GCA_041581895.1). Lineage (GTDB taxonomy): Bacteria > Myxococcota_A > Polyangia > Polyangiales > Houyiibacteriaceae > SG8-38. The sequence goes on from JBFICQ010000062.1 coordinate 14,203, forward strand.
AATGCGCCGTTTATGTTTGCAGGTGTCCTCTGGAGAGGACGCCGCGGCTCACGATTGTCGTTGCGAAGGACGCTGTTGGCGAGGCATGCGAATGTTGTGCGCCTGGATCAGCTTGTAGAGGTGCGAGCGCGCAACATCGAGACGACGCGCAGCTTCGCTTACGTTCCAGTCGGATTCTTCGAGAGCAGCTGTGACGATCCGTGCGCGAACCGAATGCAATTGGGTCTGCAACGACCGGGGTTGCGCCTCGAGGCTCGCGGGCGATTCGCTTGCTCCAAAGAGGTGCTCGGGCTCGATGAACTTCGATTCCGAAACGACAGCGTTAACCGCCCCTGCCTCGATCGCGTGAGCCAGCTGCCGCACATTGCCCGGCCACTCCGCGAGTTGAACGGCGGTCAACGAGGCCGGGGAGAGCGCGAACCCATCGAATCCATGTCGGGCACAGGCTTGGGCGAGAAAGTGCCTGGCCAAAGGCAGCACGTCCTCCGACCTCTCGGCGAGTGACGGAACTCGGACGTCGAGGACTCGCAACCGGTACAAGAGGTCTTCGCGGAATTTCTGATCGCGGACGGCTTCGTCGAGGTCGGCGTTGGTCGCCGCGAGAATACGCACGTCCGCACGCCGCAATTTCGATTCGCCCAACCGAAAATAACTTCGGGATTGCAGAAGCTGCAGCAGCTTTGCCTGGGCCGTGGCGGCCAGCTCGCCGATATCGTCCAGGAACAAGGTCCCACCCTCGGCAGCGCCTACCCGCCCTTCGTAGCCCGTTCGC
>JBFICQ010000063.1:0-14569 GCA_041581895.1 Polyangiales bacterium
ACACCCTCCGAGGCGGCGCTTCTCAGCGCCGGGTCAGGAAGAACATCACCACGACGCTGGCCGCAAGGAGAAGCGCTGCCAGGGAGTACACGACCAGCTCGCTGGCGCCGAGCCGAGGTCGTGATGCAACTGGTCTCTCGGTAGGCGGAGTGGAAGCCCGCGGTGGCGGTTCACTCGGGGCTGTCTTTGAAATAGGGAGGAGCTCGACTGGTTGATCACCCCCGGCTTGGATCACCTCGAGTCGGGTTTCCAGCGACCGGTGGCTACCCGCGTCCTCCTGCTCCTTCAACATCTTGCGCGCATAGTCGGTAGTGAGCCTGGCGGAGATCGTCTGCGCCACGGGGACACCAAGCTCAATCGTGAGCCGGTACCCGCCGACGTCGATGATGTCCCCGGTGCGAAGGGGTTTTGGGCGTCCCGCGACGACCAGGCTTTCGTTCACGCGCGTTCCATTCGTCGCACCCTCGTCGACGAGAATGTAGCCGGTGTCCCGCGTACGGATGGTCGCGTGGGTTGCGCTCACGGCCAAGTGGGGGAGCTGAACATCTGCGCTGCGCGACCGGCCTATGACGATGCGAGACTGGGCAAACTCGTAGACGAATGTTGAAGGCTCTCCCTTCGCCCAAAGCGACTGCACCGCGATACGCACGCCCATCGTGGCCGCCAAGGCTGGGGGCGGAGCACAGCGCGGTCAAGGAACCGGGTTGCAGAAAAGTGGACGGGTCGCCGTACTTTTGGGACCAGAGGAGGCGGGGTGACGCCAGCGTCGCGCCAAAGAGGCATTCGATGAACACATCCGTTGGTTACTACCAAGCGCCTCGACCTCCGCGCGTGCAGCTCGACGAGGTTTTGATCAGGCTATACCCGGAGGGCTTTCACGAAGAGGAGTTCGAGGCGGACGGGCTGAATGTAGGTCCGGGTGGGATCTCGATGCGTGCCTCGGTTCTTCCGCAGGTGGGGTCGACGCTTCGATGCCAGCTCGAAAGTCCGATTGGTGGGGCGCCGATTCAAATGGTGGGCCGTGTGGTGTGGGCGCACGATAGCGGTCCACAGGTTGGCGAGTTCGGCATTCGCTTCACTCGACTTTCGGACGAAGATCAAACCCGGATCGAAGCGCTCATCCAGCGGTGGGGTCGCAGCTCGGCCGAGGCACCGGCCGTTCGACTGCGGCTCGACGGGGTCGGCTCACCAATCGTGGCCGAGATCACGTCTGAAACCGACAGCGAGCTTGCGGTCGAGCAGAGCCTTCCCTTCCTGGCAATCGGAAACGTGGTGCAGAACGAGACCGCCGGTCGCCGCGGACACCTCGAAGCGGTCGAGCTCAAGTTCGACGGAAAGACCCCGAAGCTCGTACTGAACATCGGCTACGAACCCGAGGGGTCGACCGAGTCCATACCCGAAGATTTGGAACGAGACACGCTTCCAGACGATGCGCCTCGGGCTTCGCGACCCAACCGGCGCACTTCGAGCACTCGGATCCAGGACACACCGCGCATCGTTCGCTACGATCCCAGCGCCGACGCATTGCCTGAAAAGCCCACCGTGGAGCGTCTGCGTGGGTATACGCGCGCGGCCTCGGACCGGCTATCGAGCTCAGCGCGGAGCGTGAGGAGGGCCATCAAGCACGACATGATTCCGTCCGTTGCAGCGGCCGCGCGTCGCAGCGCGACGGTGCTGGCGCGATTCATCGAGGCGTTGCGGGTTCGCCTCGATGGCAAACCGCGTCGCAAGCAGGTTCCCCGTAGCCAAGCTGCCCGGGCACATCTGAAAAACTCGCGTCGCACCCGGAGGCGCTATCTGACCCTCGCAGCCCTCGCGTCCGGAATCGTCTCGGCTGGCTGGGGGATCTACCTCTGGGCTGCTTCTGGGACGGCTGCGCACCAAGAGCACGTAGCAGAGCCCGTGGCCGAGTCCGCGCAGGCGGCGGAGTCGTCCGGGTCCACGCCGGAGGCAGAGTCCGCGGCAGCGATCGAGCCTTCGGTAGCGACGGCGACGGTGCCCTCGCCGCCTGAGCGCGTTCAGGGGCTCGCCTTTGGGGCCGACGAAGTGCCGGGCGGGGAGAGGTATGTGCTTCGGATGAGCAATCCGGTGACCACCATGGACGGCCTGGTCGAGGACGACGGGTTTTCGGTCATGGTTCCAGGCAGTCTTTCTTTGTCTCGAGCGGGCCCCATCGCCACCGCTCATCCCGATGTGGAGCACGCGGGGATCCTCAATCGAGGCGACTTCTCGGAGCTCACGATCCGTTTTGTCGCGGGGCGCCGTCCCGCATACAGAGTGGAAGCACGGGGACCGGCTATCGAAGTCACGATCGCCCGCTGACTCTGCCCAGTCTAGCGACCGATCGATTGAAAGAAGCGCCTGGAGTCCCGCTCGACGTAGAGCAGGGCCTTGCCGTCTTTGAGCGCCATTTGCACGTCTTGGACGGAACGCACCGGTCGTTGGTCGGCTTGCAAGATGATGTCGCCCGGTTGTAGTCCCGCGCGGTCAGCATCGGAACCGGGTTGCACCCCTCGGACGAACACTCGTCCTTCGCCTTCGTACCCGAAGCGCTGTCGAAGCATCGGTGTGATCTCCTGCAACGAAAGGCCCAAGGCGCTGTCGTCATCAGAGCCCTTCGGCTGGGCTTGTGCGTCCTTCTCGGTGGGGCGCTCGCCCGTGACCAGTTTCACCTTCCGGGTGTCGGTGCCTCGCCGAACTTTGAGCGTGAGCCGCTCGCCCACGTCATGGCGGAGCACCGTGCGAAGTAGATCATGGCCTTCTCGGATTTTCGTATCGTCGACGGCAACGATTACATCACCCGCCTTCAAACCAGCCTTGTCGGCAGGGCCATCCGGGACAACGCCGTTGATCAAAGCCCCTCCCTCGAAATCACCCCCGAAGTGCGAAGCAAGCTCCGGAGTGATCTCTTGAAACGAGACACCGAGCCATGCGCGCTTCATCGTCCCATGCCGAATCAGTTGTTTTGCGACACGCTGAGCGATCTCGGACGGAATTGCGAAGCCGATGCCCGAGCCGCGGCCAATGATCATCGTGTTGATTCCGAGAACTTCCCCGTTGAGGTCCACTAGTGGGCCTCCGGAGTTGCCTGGGTTGATGCTCGCATCAGTTTGCAAATAGTCCTCGATTTCGTTGGCGCCGATACCACCTCGACCCTTCGCGCTAAGCACTCCCGTAGTTACGGTGTAGTCGAGCCCGAAAGGCGACCCGATGGCGATGACCAATTGCCCAACCTTTGCGTTTTCCGAAGAGGCGAACTCGGCTTGCCTGAGGCCGGTCGCCTCAATCTTGAGAACGGCAAGATCGCTCGGTGGATCCGCGCCGATGAGGGTTGCCACGTAGCTCTCGCCGCTCTGGAGGGTCACATCGATGCGGTTCGCCTCACGAACGACGTGATTGTTCGTCAGAATGTACCCATCGGACCGTAGGATCACCCCGGAGCCTCCCCCCCGAACGATGCCACCCCGGTCGGGCATTCCAAAGAACGGAATCGGAAAGCCCATCTGCTGCGCCCGGTTAACCTCGACTCGAATGCTTACCACCGACGGCGATACGGACTCGGCAACTCCGGTGAGCGCATCTTCGAATGCGGTGGCCCTCGCCAGCGCTTCCGGGTCAATGGTGGCCTTCTTGGGCGAAGCGTATGCGGTGCCCAACGCTGCCGCCGCAGCGGCAGCGGCAAGAATGGCGACCCCGCGGCGCCGGGGCTTGGAATGACTCATCAGCATGACCTCCTTATGGGGCTTCAACCTTCAGGCGGCACGGTTGATTCCAGAACCCCGCGTTCAAGACCCAGATGCTTCTGCAAAAAACAAACAATTCCAGATGTTTAGGAATCGACGAGGCTGGGCAATAGGATCGTAACCTTCGTTCCTTCACCCGGCCTGCTGTCGATCTCGATTTGGCCTCGGTGCTGTTCGATGATGTTCCTGACGATCGACAACCCGAGCCCCGTTCCTTTGCCCTTTCGCCGCGTCGAAAAGAAAGGCTCGAACACCCGCCTGAGATGGCCTTCTGAGATGCCGACGCCGTTGTCTTCAACCACGATCTCGATCTGATCATTGCCGTGGCGACGCGTTTGGATCGACACGACTCCGCCCTTTTCGTCAGCCGCGTTGCAAGCATTGGTGATCAGATTGACGAACACCTGATGAAGCTGCCCGGGCACCGCGCGGATTCGAGGAAGGCCTTCTGCGTAGTCGGGGATGACGGTGACATTCGCCTCTCCCGTGAGGTGCTCGCAGAAGTCGACCGCTTCGTCGATAATCTCGTTGACCACGAGTTCCCGCGCCTCTTCCTTCGAGGGTCGAGCGTAGGTTAGCAAGTTCCGTGTAAAGGACATGATGCGATCCGAGCTTCGCAAGATCCGCTCCATTCGCTTCACATCGGACGATTCGGCTCCACTTCGCGTGAGTTTACCGAGCAAATACTCGCCGTAAACGGATATGCTGGTGAGTGGGTTGTTGATCTCGTGCGCGATGCCTGCTGCAAGTTGGCCGAGGGTTGCGAGCCGTTCTGCATGAATGACTTGGCCTTCGAGCTCACGCACCTCGGTGCGGTCCTGCCCAATCGCGATCACGCCTGCGACGTGTCCCTCGGAGTCCAAAATCGGGGCGAGCTTGAATAGGAGGCGTGCAGATCCGCCCTCTGCTTTGGGAAGCTGAAGCTCAAACGGGGCGACGTTACGCCCGCGTAGCGCGTTCACGAAAGCCGACAGCACGTGCACGCGCTCACTTTGCGGGGCGAGTTGCAATACATCTTTCGCCACCAGGCCTTCGCGCGCCATCCCGGTAATTCGGGCGAATGCGCCGCTAACGACCCGGATACCTCGATCTCGGCCGACGACGAGGACCGGGATGTTGGCGTGCTCGAGAAGCTTGTCGACATAGTCGCGGAGATGGCTCGCTTCGCGACGAAGGCTGCCGGCCTCGAGCGCCGCGCTCGCCTGACTGGCCGCGATGATGACTGCGGTTTCGAGGCTCGTCGGGAGGGGTTCGCGGCGGTCGAATTCAGCGGCCAGGACTCCGATGACATCGCTCCCTCGAGTGAGGGGAGCGTCGAACCCGTCCGAGAAAGGTGCGTCGTCCGGCGTAGACTCCAGGATTGGTTGATACGTGCGTTGCAGGCTCAACTCACCCAGGGCAGGGTCGGCCTCCCAAAGACCCGTGCGCACGAGGCCAGCTTCCGTGATGGTGACCGCGCGGAGCGCTTTGGTTGAAAGCCGATGGGTGGCCGCTTGAACGACGGCGGCAGGCTCCGTCGTCTTGTGCCGAGCGAGGCGCATCGCGAACCGGATCTTCGGATAAAGACTCTCGAGGGCATGGACGTACGCGCGCAGAATGCTTTCGTCTGCGGCGATACCTCGGGTTTCGTTCTGTGCTTGGCTTAAAGCCGCGAGAATTTCGGACATCGCGGGCTCTCCGGTCCCTCGCCGTGGCCTCACGATCGACTTCACGGCCGACACCCGGGGTTGCAGGCTCTGTCGTCGCGGTTTCTTCGGGGCGGGATCGTCCATCAGCCCTCCGGTCCCGGGTCCGAGCTCGGCGCGTCTGCGGCGCGGTCCAGATCGAAGATTTTCTGCTGACCTACATACGAAGTGGTCTCGTATCGCGTTATCTTTCCGATCTTCCGAACGATCTCCGCCATGCGCTCCGCCTCGCGGATCAACACCTGGGCAGCCTTCGCCCCTGTCGAGCCCGGCTTGGATTGGCGCAGCAGCAGCTCGGCATACGCCATCATGCTCGTGAGGGGTTGATTGAGCTCGTGAGCGGCCGTGCCCGCGAGCTCGGCGAGCACACCCTGCTTCTCTGGGAACGCGAGTTTCTTCTGGGCCTCCGCGAGCCGCTCTTCGACGCGAATGCGGTCGCGGAGGTCCGCGAAGATCAGCACGATGGCCGACGGCTGACCGTGCTCGTAGATCAAGGAGGCCGACAGTTGCACCGGGATGTGGGCCCCGTGGACGTCCACGAGCTCGAGCATCGTCGGCTCGAGCCGCCCATCGCCGCCATGGTCGTCCGCCAACAGCCTCCGCGTTACCAACTCGGCGTTTCCCCGCCCGAGGAGATCCTCGAGCGTCAGTGCGCCCACGGCATCGGAGACATGGTGACCCGTGATTCTCTCGGCACTGGGGTTGAAAAGCCGCACGCGTTGCTCCATGTCGGTCGCGATGATCGCGTCGACGCTGGCGTCGATCAAGGACCCCAGGAAATCCATCGTCTTGAGAAGCTCGCGTTCGGTTTGGCGTTCGTCGGTCACATCTTCAAAGGAAATCACCGTATGGTCATCCTCTCCGATCATGGGAGCAAACGAAGAGGTGCAGAGGATTTCCGTGCCTTCGCGGCGAATCAGATGAACGTCGATCCCGTAGGCGAGCTCTCGACGCTCGAGCGTCTCGCGGACGCTAGACCAATCCTCGGGGGCGACCAGCCGTTCGAGCCTCTCTCCGAGGAGCGATTCCTCCCGGTGCCCCGCGATCTCGGAGGCCCGCGGATTGGCTAGGACGATTCGCAGGTCCCGCCCGACCACGACAACACCTCGCGCGAGCGATGCCAATGCCTCAACTTGGCGGCACTGCAGATTCTCGAAAGGTGCCCTGGCGCGAAGTCTCTCGAGCCGAATGCGCCACTCCGCGGCTGGCGCAGCTCGAAACACGACGTCGCTGCTGAGCTCGTCAAACCTCTCGGTGTCCTCGCCCTCTTCAAGAACCAAGAGGACCGGCTTACCCCTCGGGGCTTGCCACCCATCTGCCTCGGGGTGCCTGGCGTCCAAAACCACCACGTCGTGCTCGATTGTGGCGTCGTCGATCGCGCTCGACTCGAGCCAGTCGATCGCCCACCCGCTCCCTTCGAGCCCCCGCATGAGCTCGTCGTACAGATTCGAGTCCGTCGAAATCAGTGCCAGTGCGGCCATACTCGTCCAGCCTATCAGAGACGCCCCGGATGGTGGCTCTTTCGGGGTGCTTGTGTAACGTTGGCCCACACGGGGCAGGGTGGCAAAGCCGATTGGAATCTTTGATTCGGGCCTTGGCGGCCTTACGGTCGCTCGCGCCATTCGCGCGACGCTTCCCGGTGAAAACCTCGTATACTTGGGAGACACCGCGCGCGTACCCTATGGAACCCGCAGCGCCCGCACGGTGGTTCGCTACGCGCTTGGGTGCGCCGATCGGTTGATGAGCTTCGACATCAAGCTCCTGGTGGTGGCCTGCAATACGGCAAGCGGAGTTGCCCTCGAGGCGCTCGAGGAGCAACTGTCGATTCCCGTCATCGGCGTGATTGCGCCGGGTGCACGCGCCGGAGCACGAGCGACACGCAGCGGTCGTATCGGAGTCCTCGCCACGGCAGGGACGGTTGCATCCGGAGCGTATGAACGCGCGATTCACGACGAAAACGATGCGATTCGTGTGTTTGCGCAGGCGGCGCCGCTCCTCGTTCCTCTGGCCGAAGAGGGCTGGGTGCGCGGGGAGGTGCCGACCTTGGCGGCCAAGCGGTATCTCCAGCCGCTGGCAGAGGCCGACGTCGACACGATCGTGCTGGGCTGTACGCACTACCCGCTCTTGTCCGAGACCATCCACCAGGTTGCTCGCGGGCTCCTCGGCCACGATTTGGCGATCGTCGACAGTGCAGAGGCCACAGCCTCCGCGCTTGCCGACTTCCTCGAGACCCAGCGCGACGACAAGGGGGGAGGCGCTGGTTCGTTGCAGGTCCTCGTCACCGACCTTCCGGACGAGTTTGCCACGGGCGCATCGAGGTTTCTCGGTGCGCCGCTCGACGGCTTTGAGATTCGCGCAGTCGACCTGTGAGGTTGCATATTACAGTAACAACGATATAGTGTATAAATACTGATATGCCGGAGATGAGGGGAAGGGCCGTGGCTGCGAGCGACCATCACATCGATGGGGAAAACCGGATCTTTGCTACCGGCGAGCTGCTGGACGGCGTGTACGAGATCATGCAGCTCCTCGGCCGCGGCGGCATGGGGCAGGTCTTCGAGGCCCACGACCACGTGTTGAACAGGCGGGTAGCCATCAAAGCAGCTTGGCCAAACCCGCTCACGCCGCCGCTGCGCAACGAGGCACGTGCGTTGGCAGCCTTTCAGCATCCGAGCCTGGTGAGCGTCCATACCCTGGGCGAGCATCGGGGGATCGACTACCTCGTGATGGAGCGCATCTACGGCGTTTCGATGACGCAGCACGCGGTTACGCGGTCGAGCTCCGGGCAGCAGTTCAGCTCGGCTGAAGCGGTGCAAATTCTGCTTCCCGTCGCCGAGGGCTTGAGCGTCGTGCATCGCGCTGGCCTCGTCCACCGGGACGTCAAACCGGACAACATCATGCTCACGCCTTCGCACCGCGTCGTCTTGATGGACTTCGGCTTGGTGCTGCCCGAGTTCGACGTGAACAACAAACAGACTGTCGCGGGCTCGCCTCCATACATGGCACCCGAGGTGATCTTGAGCACGGCAGAATCCGGCAATGGGCACCTCTCGGACATCTTCAGCTTGGGCGTGGTCGCTTACGAGCTTTTGGCAGGCGTGCGACCTTACCCAGGAAACACGATCCGCGAAATACTAGCGTCGCATGAACGAGGCTTCGCAAGGGCGTTGGCCGAGCTTCGTTCCGATATCCCTCTTGCGCTGTGTCAGTTGGTTCACGAAATGTTGAATCACAACCCTCAGGTGCGCATTCAAAGTGCGGAGGCCGTTGCTTGGCAGATGCGAGCGCTTCGCGATCAGCGGGGACGAAGCGATCTCCCGGAAAGCGGGCGTCCTACCGAGGAGGAAACATCGCCTGCCTCGGTCCTGATCGTCGATGATGATCGCGACCTCGCACGCATTCTAACTTTCTATGTTCATCAGATCATGGGACCTGTAGACGTGCGCGTCGCTCACGACGGGGAAGAAGCCCTGAGCGCCGTGCAGGAGGCAGAACCGGACGTGATGCTTTTGGACTTGCACATGCCGCGCATGAACGGCGTCGAGCTCTGTATGCAGCTGAAAGGTGAAGGTCTCGCTGAAAGCTCATCGATCATATCGGTGAGCGCGGGAGCGGCCGAACACGATGTCCAGCTCCTTCATCAACTTGGGATCCATCACTTCGTCGAAAAAGGATCCAATTTGCGCGAACGCCTTCGGGCGGTATTAGCCGAAGCTTGCGGCGACAAAGTTCTCGTGCACGAATAGCGTGGAGCGCCCGGAGGATTTGCCTCACTGGTCAAGAAGCTCTGTCCCGAAGCTCCTCCTCTAGGCGTCGAATGGTGCGTTTGAGCTCCCGTACCTCGCGAGCGGTTGCGAGATTGAGCCGGCGCGCCAAGCGTTCCAAACGCTGCTCATATCGCTCTTGAACCCGACCCCGGAAGCGAAGCGCCGCCATCAACGCCTGCTGGGCTCGCGGATCGGCCAAGACCTTGGCGACGCGGGGATCTTGGAGGATCTGAAGCAGTCGATCGCGAAAAACGCCCATCATGAAATCGTGTCGGGCCGGGGAGGGCTCAGGAGCCGGTCTCCAGATCTTGGGCGAGGTAGGCGAGAATCACTTCATCCAAAGTCTTCTCGGTCAGGACGTCGTGCCCAAAGGGAGTCATCGCCGGTTGGGAAACCCTTCGGTTGGTGCCAGAAGGAGGCCGAACGCGCTCGTAGCTCGGTGAGCCTTCGACGAGCCGAGCTGCGGCATGCTCCAAGACCTCTGTCGTGACGGGCTTGTCCGCGCTTGGACCCGGGGCCGCGTCGCCATCACCATCTTCGTCGTAGACCCCGTCGCGAAGCGCGATGAAGACGCGCTTGTGTTGTTCCTGCATGAGCTTCTTCACGAGCTCTGACAGGTTTTCGGTGCCGACGTGCTCCTCGTAGGAGGTCTTTTCGGACGCGATGATGCGGCCACCATCCGCAAAAAGCTGTGTGATGACGTGTGGACGCTTCACCCCGGAATCCTCGGTTTGAATGTGGTAGAGGTTTCCCTTATGGCGCACGTTCGTGTTGTATCCCACGAGCGGTGACGGATTCGCTGCCATCCCTCAAATGATATCCCAGAAAAAGGGGACAGTCCCCTTTTCCCAAGGGTTAACGGAGAGCACCCGCTAGACCATGGCTGGAAACAAAAAGAAAAAGACCGCAGTGCGACCGATGCTCGTGCGTCCAGGCGCTCGGTACACCTGCTTCGGCGATGGTCTTTGCTGCACGGACATCCACGGGCTCGGGCCGCTCACCAAGAAGGAAATGGCGGAGATGCGTCGCATCGATCGTCGTTCGGCCGGTTGGGATGACGACCATGAGGATTACATGCTCAGGACGGCGGCAGACGGCGGGTGCGTATTCCTCATGTCGGATCAGCGCTGCTCGGTGCATGCTCAAAAAGGCCTCGAAGCCAAGCCCGAGGGGTGTCGACGGTTTCCGCTCGGTCTGGTCGCAACCCCGCAGGGAGGCCGCGTGACCACCGAGCACCGATGCCCTTGCCGCACGATGGGAGACCGACCGGAGCTGCGCCCAGAGGCGGTCGAAAGCTCGATTTGTGACGGCCGCAAGCGGCCCGTCGCGGATCGCCGAATCAAACGCATTCCGCTGACGTCAAAGAAGCGGTTGAAGTTTTCCGAGTGGGAACCGATCGAGGCCGACTACCTGCGCCGGTTTCTGGGTCGCGAGGCACTGCACAGAATCCTCGACGCGAAACCCTTTCCGAAGCTCCACGGCAGCAGTTGGCAAAAACAGGCGATGGAATTCATGGGTGCCCGCGACGGCACCCAGTTCGGGGTGGCGATGGCTTGGGTAGGAGACACGATCTTGAGCCTCCAAAACCAACATGAGCCACGCCCTCCCGGCCGGCCGTGGGCAGGTGCGTTCGATCGGGCAGAGGCTCGTTCTCCCAAGAAGCGGAGCAAGCGCGAGGTCTTCGGCGACTGGTTGGCCGACGAAGTCTGGTCTCTCAAATGGGCCGACGACTACAACTTCAATCTCGTCCGAACGGAGCTCGCCACCCGATTGACCATCGGACAAGACATCTGCACGCGTCTCGAGCGCGCTGGCGCGCGAACCGACCGAGCAGCCGCCGAGGCCGTGATGATGGTCGAAGTCGTCGGTGAATCGGATTTCTGGACCGAGGTCAAAGACCGCATGCGAATCCGATGATCGCGCGGGAGCAAGACAGCGAGGTCCTCGCCCTTCAAATCGGGCGGCCTTTGCGCGCGACCTCGAGGGTGCTTCGCCGCTGTAACCAGGGATTGCCGATCGTCGCGGAAGTTCCACCGATCCTCGACAACGGCGAGCCGTTTCCCACGCGGTATTGGCTCACCTGTCCGCTCGCGCATCGTCGAATCGCGCGGCTCGAAGCGGAAGGCGGCATCCGCGCTGCGCAAGCCAAGCTCGAGGTCGACAAAACCATGGCGGCGCGCCTTGCCTCGGCCCACGAGCGATACGAGCGCGAACGCGACGCGATTCTGTCGCCTGGGGTGCATCCTCGGCCGACGGGCGGGGTAGGCGGCTCCTCTGGAGGCGTGAAATGTCTGCACGCGCATTATGCGGACCATGCGGCCGGAAACACCAACCCCATCGGATTGGACGTGGCCCGCAAGATCGGCGAGCCTGGTTGTACCGTGCCTTGTGTCATCTGCGTCGACGGTCGATTGCAGCGAAACCCCGACTGGCGTGAGACCGATGCCCTCGAATGAACCCCGCTCGGCCTCGGGTCTGGAGCGCCTTCTGTGGGCGTGCCTCGCAATCGGCGGGATCGTGGTGCTGGTCGTGGCCGCCTGGATCGAGCCCGACCCGAGCGGGTACGGAACCCACACTCAGTTGGGCCTTCCTCCATGTGGGTTTCTCGCGCTATCGGGCTTTCCGTGTCCTGGTTGCGGCCTCACCACGGCGTTCGCGCATGGGGTCCGCGGGCAATGGTGGCTTGCCGCGGCGTCCAATCCCCTGGGCCTGGTCTTGTTCGTGATCGTGTGCGCGACTGTCCCGATGGGGATTTTGGCAGTGGCACGCGGTTGGTCTTTCGCCGCAGTGATCAACCGCCTCTTGTTGGATCGATGGGCGTTGGCGGTCGCGGGCTGCGGGGTCGTTTTGTGGGTCGTCCGATTCGCTTCGGCGTTCTAAATAGAGCCTCGGCTCTGCTCGCTCGTCTCGAGCTTGTGACGCGTTTGCTTGAGGAGGTCGTCACCGCTCTTTACCGACGTCGCAGGAGTGCTCGTCAACGCGATCTCAATCGCAGGGCGAGGCGCGACCGCTTTTGCCCAAAGCTCTCCAGTTTCAGTCTGGCTCTCCAATCTGCGAAGCACGTATCCTGCGCCGTGAGCGTCGGTCTCCGGAAGCAGGATACAGAATTCGTCGCGCCGGAGACGAAAGAGATGGTCGACAGCACGAATGCACGATCGCAATCCCGAGCCGATCCGAGCCATGACTTCGTCCGTCGTACCGTCTTCACTGGCCTGAGCAATCACGTCCGCGTTTCCGAGACGTACCACCATACAGGTGAGCGGGTGCCCATACCGTTCTGCCCGGGTGTGCTCGTAGTCGAGGCTGATCAAGAGTTGCGAAGGTGTCCCGGCGCCCGTGACTGGGTCACGCTGATCCGCAGGCGGTGTGCTTTCGGGAATCCCGAGTCGGTCGCGGCGCGTGGCGCGTAGTACGTTGCGCACACGCTGCTGAATCTCGAATACGCGAAACGGGCGCGTCAGGTAGTCCTCGGCCCCGAGCTCAATCCCTCGGCGACGCGACTCCAGATCGGCTTCTTCGGTAACGAGCAGCACGGGAATGCTCTGCAGTCCGGGATCAGCCTTGAGAATCCGCAAGATCGCGAAGGCGTCCACCTCCGACATGTTCGCATCGAGCACCAACAGGTCGGGCTGCCTCCGAGCCACCATGGCGAGCACTTCGGGTCCGTCGGCTGCGGTCACGACATCGTACCCAGCCGCCCCACATGCTTCGTGGAGCAGCCGGAGATTGAAGGGATCCGGATCGGCCACTAGCACCAAGGCACTCATCGTCTCGCCCTCCGCTTTCGCCGTCGTTTTGAACGGTTCCCCACGCCGGCACGGTATCATGCGCCAGCCACGCCCTCCAATCGCCGTGCCCGCCCTCGCAACCCGAGTAAGCTCCTCTGGTGGTTGCGCCGGCGAGACGGATCGCCACCCGCGTTCTTCATCGGGTTGAGCAGGACGATGCCTGGGCTGCGCCGGCGCTCGACGCCGAGCTCCGCCGTTCTTCTTCCAGCCGTCCCGATGCCGCGCTGGCCACCCAGATCGTGTATGGCGTGCTGCGCGTCCTGCCGGAGCTCGAGACTGCCATCGAACGGCATGCTTCTCGTTCGCTGCGTGTCGATCCCTGGACGCACGCCGCCCTGCTCGGTGGGGTTTTCCAGTTGCTGCATCTAGGCCAAGTGCCCTCCCATGCGGTCGTCAACGATACCGTCGAGCTCGTCGGCCAAAAACGAGGCAAGCGGCTCGCGGGCTTCACGAACGCAATCCTGCGAAAGATCGCGCAGACCCGACCGGTGGACCCGCAACTTCCTTCGAAGCTTTGCGTTCCCCCATGGCTCGAACAGGCCTTGCGGGACTCGATTGGCGCAGACCGCGCCGAGGCGCTCTTGAGACTTCACGATGATCCGCCGTCCCTCGATCTTCGGGTTCGTGCCCACGCCGACCGCGATGAGGTCGCGACATCGATTCGGGCCGCTCGACCTGATGCCTCGGTCGTTCCGACCGTCCTTGCCTCGCGAGGCTTGCGCGTGAGCCGTGGGGGTGATCTTCGAGAGCTCGAGAGCTACCTGGAAGGCGACTTCGCCGTGCAAGAGGAAGGCGCGCAGCTGGTTGGCGACCTCCTAGGGGCCCTCCCAGGGGAGCGAGTGCTCGATGCTTGCGCCGGGCACGGCGGAAAGACCGCCCAACTCGTCGAGGCCGTCGGGCCGTCCGGTAGCGTGGTCGCCACCGACCTCCACGAGCATAAGCTTCGTCGGATTCCGGACGAGCTCGTAAGGCTTCGCCTCGACCGATCGTCGCTCGAATCGGCCCGCGTGGACTGGACCGTCGGTCCGGGCGAAGTGACCGGACTGTTCGACCGGGTTCTCGTTGATGCTCCCTGTACCGGCCTCGGAACCCTGCGCCGTCGGCCTGAAATTTTACTGCGAATCGGTCCGCACGATGCGGCCCAGATGGGTGAGACCCAGCGGCCCGTCCTCGAGCACGCCGCGGCCCGGGTTCGACCCGGCGGAACCCTGCTCTACGCCGTCTGCTCGCCGCTCCGCGAGGAGGGAGTCCGGGTTGCCGAGAGTGCCCAGCTTCGGGGTTTCGAGCCAGCGAGGCCACGCTCTTTCGCTCGGAAATCACTGCCCTTTGGATCGACCTCGCTCACGCATCTCCTCGATCTCGGACCTTGGGTTCCCGGGTCGGGACCCTGGGCGGATGCGTACCAGATCTTGATGTGGGTTCATGTAGGATAGCGCGTTGACAGGTCTCCGCCACAACGCTAGATTCCGCCGAGCTTGAAATACGGGGCGTAGCGCAGCTTGGTAGCGCGCACGGTTCGGGACCGTGAGGTCGGAGGTTCAAATCCTCTCGCCCCGACTAGAATCGAACACTGAAGATAAAATTCT
>JBFICQ010000064.1:0-14238 GCA_041581895.1 Polyangiales bacterium
CAGATGACATCAAAGGCGAGTTCACCGAAGGCTGGGGGCTGCACTTGGTCGACATGACCGTGGCGATGGGCGACATCCTCGACCTGATCGAGCAGCAAGCGGGCAACTGGGAAGCCAACCGCTGATCGTGCCCTAGCGCTCCTGTGCAACAAGCTGTCGTAACGCTTGCGTCGCGATTTCGAGATTTGGCCGAGAGATCTTTCTCGTGTCGACCGGTTGTCCGTCAATCCACGTCTGCAGCGCTTCGATTTCGCCAAACGCTTCGGGGGAGGTCTTTCGTGGACTTTGCGACAGGATGACGAGGTCTGCCGCCTTGCCGACTTCGAGCGAGCCGCACGCGTCTTCGACCCCGAGTTGACGCGCAGCGTGGATCGTCATCGTTTGGAGCGCTTCGTCGACGCTGATCCGCTCGTCTGGGCCCAAAGGTGCTCCGCCACCTCGAGGAACCCGCAGCATCGCGGTACGCATGGCCCGAAACGGACCGATCGGGGTCGTGGGGTTGTCGGTGTGGATGGTCGCGTGGTGCCCCTCGCGCAATGCCGTGCCAACCGGCATGTACCGCTCGACCCGGTCGCCTACGAGATCGTGTAGCTGGTCTCCGTAGTAGTAGATGTGGTCGATGAAAAAGCTCAGCTCGAAGCCGAGCTCCTTGGCCCGCCGAATTTGCTCGGCGCTGATGAGGGCGTTGTGCTCCAACCGATGTCGGTGGTCTTCCCTTGGAGAACGAGAGAGCACGTCCTCGGCGGCATCGAGCACCCTCGCAATCGCACGTTCGCCCTGCGTGTGAACCGCAACTTGGTATCCGGCTCGATGAAACCGTTCGAACGCCTCGGTGAAAGCTTCCGGCTCGTAGTTGAGCGCTCCGCGGTGGCCGGGTGGCAGATGAAGGCGCTCGCGGACAAGCTCGGTGTCCTCGTAAGGCTCCTCGAAGGCGGCACCCCCGGTATACGGTGAGCCGTCCATCCAGAATTTCACGCCGCGCAGCGTGAATCGTGCGTTCGGAGAAACCGGAGGCCCCGACAGGTTTTCGAGTTGCGTAGGAAGCCCAAAGACGACCGCCCGGACCGGTACGTGAGGGTCGTCGGCAAGGCGACGGATCATCGCCATTGGATCGTCGGCTCGTCCGACGGGCCCGAGAACCCCAATCGTCGTGTACCCGGCTGCTGCGTACGAAGCGTACTGCCATCGCAGCAATAGCTCGGCGACCGCCGTCGGGATCGCAGGCATGGCGCTGACCATTCGATCGATCGCATTGACTTCGTGGATGGTGCCGTCGAGGTCGCCGTTGTCGTCGCGTCCAAATGATGCGCCAGGTGGATCTGGAGTGTCCTTCGTGACGCCAGCCGCACGGAGGGCGGCGCTATTCGCGTAGGCTTCGTGCGCCATCTGCGTGAGCACGAATAGCGGCTTATTTGGCGACATGTCGTCGAGCTCCGCAAGGGTCGGAGGCTCGAGATCGGGCACCATCACCGGGTCCCAGCCAAAGGCTACGATCCACGGTTGTGGCGTGAAGCCCTCAACGCCTTCTCGAAGCGCCTGCATCACTTCAGCACGCGAGCCATGGGTGAATCCGCTCACGTCGATCGCCGTACCGAGAAGCGCAGTCGCGAGCGGGTGGGTATGCGGCTCGATCAGCCCGGGCATCAGCGCGGCACCTTCGAGATCGATGACTTTCGCGCGCGACCCGGCCGCACCACGCACTTCCTCCTCGCTTCCGAGCGCCTCAATTCGACCGGCCTTGATCCACATCGCGTCAACGACGGGCGGTTGGGCCATCGTGAGGATGTCCCCGCCGACGAAAACCAACTCGGAAGGCTCGTCGGGGGGCTCCGCCCAGTAGAGAAGCGAGCCGACCAAGACAGCCAACGCGATCGCGCCGAGCACTGTGCCCTTCACTAGTCGCATCGGTTGGCGACCCTACCCCTCCAAGCGCTCGATCCGCAACGACGAAACCCGAACCATTCAGGTCCTTCTGCGGCTTGGTCGCAAAAGCCAAGGTCGAAACGGTTTTCTAGGGCAAGTCGTCTGGCGGGAATTCGCTCAACGCGCCTTTGGGGACTGGCGTAGGCGGTGTGCTGGCGCTCGTAGAGAACGGGCCCGGTAGGCGCTCGGCGCGGATGATCATCTTCGGCGAATGGGTACCGAAGAACACGCCTTGGGTGGCCTCTCGACCGCTTACCTCGTCGACGCGGAAACCGTTCCGCTCGAACATCCCGCGAATCTCGTGCAGAGCGTAGAGGCGGATCGAGTAGAGCCTGTCGCGCTCTTGACCATCATGGCTGGCGACGCGACGTTTGACTCGTAGCCGGGAGGTGATGTAGTCGAAGTCGGTTTCTTCCATGCACACGGCGCCATCGACCTCGAACCAAACCTGGTTGGGCTGTGAGCCGATCATGAAGTCGCGGTTGACGATTTCCAGAAGAAGCATGCCCTTGGGCTTGAGCATCTGGTGAAACTGGCGAAGTGCGAGCTCGTTTTCCTCTTCGCTGAAGTAGCCAAAAGTGGTGCCCCAGCAGAGGAGTGCATCAAAGGGCTCCTTGAAAGAGGCATCACGCATGTCGCCGCGGATGAAGTCGACCTTCAGCCCTCGGTCTTCGGCTTCATCGTAGGCGCGCGCAACCATGGTCTGCGAGATGTCGAGACCGACCACGTGGTACCCTCGAGACGCCAGCTCGACGGCCTGCACCCCGAGGCCACACCCGACATCGAGCACGCGGGAACCCTCGGGGATACTGAGGGCTCGTTCGATGAAGTCGCATTCCACCGCGACCTCTTTGGGCGTCGGAGTGCGCACCGTCCGCAGATAGTGCTGCCCGAAGAAGTTCTCGTACCACGGAACCTCTTCGTCGCACTCCACCTCGGTTGGCGCGGCTTCGGCCGAGTCAATTGGTGGTGGCGGCGGCTTCGGGATGGGGATCAGAATATCCCCCGCGACTTCCGGTGTTGGCGCGATGTCGCTTCGAGAAAGCACATCCGCGTCGTCCAAGAAGAGCTCCTCGGGCGGCTCGCTGTACCGTCCTTCGTAGGGCGTCGCACCTTCCTCCTCGAGAGCTGCAGGGGGCGGAGGCGCCACGTCGGTTGACGGACCGTTCGTAGGCGATTCCGGTGGGTAGCTGAAAATCACATCGATCGACGCTTCCGATGCTTCGGCGGCGAGCTCTTCAGGGGTGGGCTCGGCGCCTAAAGGATCTGGCTCGGTTTGAAGGGAAGGCTCGGTTGGTTCGCGATCGACTCCGACCGCGGCGGTCACGCCAGAGCGGCGATCCCAGTCGACCGCTTCGTCCTCATGGCTGGCACCGTTACCGTTGCCCTCAACGGCCGACTCCGTCGTCGCGTCGTCGGCCAACTTCGCACGAGGGATGTCGGTGATCGGTACGCGGAGCGCGCGCCTTCCGCGCGAGACGAACGTCTTCCGGGGCGTCCCGAGCTCGTCGGGCTTGTCCGCCGCGTCACTGCTCATCGACGCCCCCAATGGCCATTGCCTCTCCCATGCGAACCGAGGCACCCGACTCCATGACGACTTCCAGCGCACAAGTCGGTGGCGTCATCACGATAGCCGTAGAGCCCATGTGGAAGACGCCGAGCTCTTCGCCTCGGTCCAGAGCGACGGGTGAATCGACGTAACTGCGCACACCTGGAGCATCCCCCCGGTTCGTTTCCAGATCGTCAAAGCTCAGCCCGATGCGTCCCACACCGATCGCCCCCACCATGATCGTGGTCACCAGTCCGTGGACCACGCTCTGTTGCACAATAGCAAGCCGCTCGTTCCGTGCGAAAAGCTGGGCGATGTGATCGGTACCGATCCGGTTCACCGGAAACAAGGTCCCAGGCACGTACCGGACGTATCGGACGTCACCACGTGTCGGCGCGTGTACGCGATGGTAGTCGCGCGGGTGCAGGTAGACGATGAAATAGTGCCCGCCTTCGTAGAGGGCGCCCGCCTCGTCGTCGCCGATGAGGTCGGAGGCCGAATAGGTTTGCCCCTTCACCCGGAGCTCAGCCCCCGCGCTGAGCCTGCCGAGGTCCTCGATTCGCCCGTCCGCCGGAGAAACCAGGGCCTTGGGATTGGGGTCGACCACCCGGGCGCCGGCAACGAGCCTCCGTGTGAAGAAATCGTCGAAGGTCCGAAACCCGTCGGGCGGCATGTCGACCTCGCTGAGATCGACGTCGTAGGCCTTCACGAACGCCGAGATGGCGGCACCGACCAACGTTTGAGGCGCTGCGGAAGCCGCAAGCCTGCCGAGCGCCTTGCTAAGGCGCTTGCGCGGCAGAGCGCGTACGGTCTGCGCGGCCAATCGTGAAGCGCTCATCCCCATGAACCGGTGCGTCCCAAAAAGGGTATCTGACCCGACTGCACCGCGTCAAACCTATGGGGATCGACAAGTCTGCGAAATTTCGGTCTTTATCGGCCTATACCGCCGCCTCGCCACGCTCCCCGGTTCGGATTCGAACGGACTCCTCGATATTGGAGACGAAGATCTTGCCGTCGCCGATGCGGCCCGTCTTGGCCGCGTTCTCGACCGCTTCGATCACCGAGACCACCAATGACTCGGGAACCACGATCTCTACTTTCACCTTGGGAACGAAGTCGACTACGTATGCGGACCCCCGGTAGACCTCTCGCTTACCGCCGGTGCGGCCAAATCCTTTGACCTCCGTCACGGTCATGCCTTTGATGCCTACCTCGTTGAGGGCATCCTTGACCTCGTCGAGCTTGAAAGGCTTGATGATGGCTTCCACCTTTTTCATGGGACCTCCGAACTTGGGGCAGCCCAACCAGAACCGCCTGCTCCGCCACGGTGTACCCCCCGATTATTTCCAGATTGTTTCGTGGTGGTAAATACGCAAGTGGAACCCGCGGGTTGGCAGCTCAACCGGACCGGACCGGCAATCGCCGCTCGACCGGCGGCCCCACCAGGATTGGGACGTAGCGCCAGGCAAAACAGGCAAATCCAACGCTCCAGCTGGCGGCGGAGAGCAAGAGCGTCACCCGGGCATTGGGGGCCCCCGGGACCAGCACCCGCAGCACGGCTGCCAAAGTGACCATCGCATAGCCCACGTTGACCAGGGGGTGGCTTCGAAGCGGCCTTCCCGTGTGGCCCAATGCCGCACGGCTCGCGATGGCGAGGATCATGGTGGCGATGGCCCCGGTGGTGAGCGCATGCACGCCGACGCTTGCCGGCCACCAACCGAGCGCGGCGCCCGACAGAAGCAGCAGGCCGACTGGAATCCAAAGAAAGGAGACGTGGAGGATCCACACCAATGGATCGCGCCTCGCCCGGAACCCCTGCCAACGTGCGACCCGCGCCAGCGAAAGCGAGCCGGCGACCAAACCCGTAAGCGCGATCAACATCGGTGGCGCCGGGAGCAAGGTGAGCGCGGCAAACCCGATCAAGGCGACGACAGCCACGAGGTCGAGTTGATCGAACGAAGGTGGCGCACTGGACTTGCCATCCGCCTGCTGCGGTTCGTGAAGTCGGAGCCAGTTACCGGTGAACGCGGGGATCACCCGCCCCGCGATGATCGAAATCAGCAGAATGAAGACCCACAACGCCGCGAGCAGCGCGGGATCGACCCAACCGCCTCGGCCCTCGACGCCGACGTAGAATGCAGCATTGCAGACGACGAGCAGTGCCAAGAGCACGAGCACTTTGTAGTTTCGTCGATTGCGGACCGCGATGACCTCGCGGCTCATCAAACCGAAGAGCAGCAATCCGTAACCGATGTCGGCGGCAGCGGCTGCGGGAGTCACCCATCCCGGAGCCACGCTTCCCGGCACGAAGAGGAGCAGTCGAGCACTCAGCCACGAAACCGCCAGCGCCAGGAGCAGACCGCCCGAAACCGGGGGACGTTTGGTCCAGGTTGCAACGGCGGTAAGCAGGAACCCACCGACTGCAGCTCCCGCGAACCCGAAAAGCATCTCGTGCGCGTGCCACCAAGTCGGATTACCCCCCACGATGGTCGGCATCGGCAGCCAGCCCAGCCACCCGCAGACCCAAATCGGCACGGCGAGCAGTGCGTGAAGCGTCGCCAGCAGGAAGAGCGGACGAAACGCGTAGCTGAAAAAGACTTCGGAACCTCTGAGGACGGTCGACCTCCTTTCTCGCGCCGGCACGGCTGCAGTATACGTTTTCAAACGCGCGGTTTGAGGCTAGAAGAGCCCCAAGGTGCCCCCATGACGCTGACCCAACCCGATTTGGCTTCCCGCAACCGCATCACCGGCCTCGGTCAATACCGAAGCTTGTACGAGGAGAGCCTCGCTCACCCTGAGGCGTTTTGGCGCCGCCAGGCCGAAACCCTTCACTGGTTCTACGAGCCCCACGGGGTGTTCGAGGAGTACGGACCGGGCGAATTCGTGTGGTTCTCCGGAGGGCGGCTCAACGTGTCGGTGAACTGCGTTGACCGGCACGTCGCCACGGATCCGAAGAAGACGGCGATCATTTTCGTCAAAGACGAGCCAGGGCAATACGAGCACATCTCTTTTTCCGAGCTCAAGCGCAGCGTGGGCCGCGTGGCGAATCTGTTGAGGTCGCTCGGGGTGAAGAAGGGCGATCGCGTTTGCATCTACCTCCCGATGGTTCCTGAGCTCGCGTATACGATGCTCGCCTGCGCGCGAATCGGTGCAGTGCACTCGATTGTCTTCGGGGGGTTCAGCGCGGATTCCCTGCGTGATCGGATCATCGATGCCGAGGCGAAGGTGCTCGTCACCGCCAACGAGGGCCTGCGCGGCGGGAAGCGAATTCCCCTCAAAGCGATCGCCGACGACGCCGTAGAAGGCCTCAGCTTGGTCGAAAAGGTACTGGTCGTGCGCCGTACCGACACCGAGGTGCCCATGCACCCGGGGCGCGACCTCTGGCTGGACGACGCGATGGCCGAGCAGCGCGTCACCTGTGCTGCCGAATGGATGGCTTCGGAAGATCCGCTGTTCATCCTCTACACGTCCGGATCGACTGGCAAGCCGAAGGGGCTGGTCCATACGACGGCAGGGTATCTCACGTACGTCTCATCCACATTCCGATACGTCTTCGACATCGGCCCAGACGACATTCACTTTTGTGCCGCCGACATCGGATGGATCACGGGGCACAGCTACATCATCTACGGGCCGCTCGCCAATGGTGTGACGACCGTGATGTTCGAATCGGTGCCGACCTACCCCGACGCGAGCCGTTATTGGAAAGTAATCGACGACCTTCAAGCGACGACGCTCTACACGTCCCCGACCGCGCTCCGCGCCCTCATGCGCGAAGGCGACCAACCCTTAAGAACATCGAGCCGCGCGTCGCTGCGGGTGCTCGGCACGGTGGGCGAGCCGATCAACCCCGAGGTCTGGCGGTGGTACAGCGAGGTCGTTGGAAACGGGAAGCTGCCGATCGTCGACACCTGGTGGCAAACCGAAACCGGTGGCGTGCTGATCAGCCCCCTCCCCGGCGCGACACCGACCAAACCCGGCTCGGCGACCCTTCCGTTGTTTGGGATCGAGCCGGTCCTTCTCGACGAAAAAGGCCAAGTGCTCGAAGGCAACGAAGTGGCGGGCTACCTCTGCATCGCTCGGCCGTGGCCGGGACAGGCCCGTACGATCCACGGCAATCACAAGCGCTTTCTCGAGACGTACTTCTCCCGCTACCCGGGCTACTACTTCACGGGCGACGGCTGCCGACGCGATGAAGATGGGTATTACTGGATCACCGGGCGCGTCGACGACGTAATCAACGTTTCTGGCCATCGCCTCGGCACGGCCGAGATCGAGAGCGCCCTCGTGGCACACCAAGCCGTAGCCGAAGCCGCCGTCGTACCCTGCCCGCACGAGATCAAGGGTCAAGGCATCTTCGCTTTCGTGGTCCCAATCGCGGGCACGGAGTGGGAGGCACAAGAGCTCCAAGGCGCGCTCAAAGAACAAGTCCGCCAGGTAATCGGACCGATCGCGACCCCAGACGAGATTCGCGTGGTGAGCGGCCTTCCGAAAACGCGATCCGGAAAGATCATGCGTCGGATCCTCCGGAAGATCGCCGCCGGCGAAAGCGACCAGCTTGGCGACATCTCCACCCTCGCCGATTCGAGTGTCGTGGAAGCCTTGCTGACTACGAGCCCCGAATCACCCGCCCGAGGATGACCCCGAGGACTCCTGCGACCAAGCACACGGCTGCCGTGCCGCCCATGTAGAGCGCCGCTCTGCCCCACGCCCCGTGTTGCATCAGCCCGATGCTCTCGAGGTTGAACGTCGAGTAGGTCGTAAAGCCACCCATGACTCCTGTCCCAAGCAGCAGCCGTAGGTCGTTGCCGAACCAGGTGCGATCCTCGGCCAACACGAACACCAGGCCGAGCCCGAGGGAGCCGAGGACGTTCGCCGTGAAGGTTGCCGTCGGAAAACCCTCGGCAACGGAGAAAGCGCCTAGGAGCTGTGAGAGCGCGTACCGAAGGCACGAGCCCGCTGCACCTCCGATCCCGACCCAAACGAAGCCCACGACGATCTTGTAAACGATCTTCGACGTCGCGCGAAAAAGGCGGGGGGTTATTTCGCATGCTAGGTTCGACCGGTGATCAGCGACGACTTTGCGTTCTTCGGGTTTGACGAGCTCTCCTGGGATCGCCTGGTGTCGCTGCTGCTGGGCGAGCTGGACGGCTCGGCGAGCAAGCTCCGGGGAGCCCTGGTCGTCGTAGTCGACCCAAGCGGCACTCCCGTCGCCGCCTTTCACACGGCCGAGGGAAGTGTCGATCCGACCTCGCTGCCGGCGCTCGACGATCTCAGAGCGTTCTGCGAGGCGACTGCTGTAGGCGCTTGCATGGTCATGCGCGAACGGGCCATGCCGGGCATTGCGGAGTACCTGGTTGAACCACTCGACCCCGAGCAGGACTTCGTGTCCCGTGTGATGCGCTTCGCACGGGTGTTACGAGAGCTTGGGAACGGAAACCTGCTGCGAGTTTGGCCGAACCCGCTCCCGGACATCTTCGTTGCGGCCGCACCGTCGGCCAGGCCCGCAAGCGATATGCTACTTCCCGCCGATCGTTCGGCGATCCTCGGGGTGTTCGACGGCCCCGAGCTCTGGACGGGCGCCGTGCTCCGACGGCACGGCGGCCAGTTCGACACGTTGGCTGGGCCGCGCGCGATGTCTCAATGGACAGGGCCGCTCGGAGGCGCTTGGCGACGTGATCACCGAGTCGTCGTGCAGGCGGTCGAACGCGAGCTCGGCCCCGTGCACGTCGGTCTCTTCATGGAGCTCCCGACGGCACGAACGATATTCGCCGAACGACAGCCGGGCGCATGGGCGTTGTCGTACGCGAGCCGCGATCTCATCATTTATCCCCTTCCGGCTTTTGGGGCCGCTGCCCTCGGGCTGAACGGGCTCATCGGGCTCGGGCAGGCTGCGTTCCAAGCAATCGAGGAGATGGATCCCGACGAGGTGGCACGCATCGTCGACGGGTTCTGGCGAGGCCTGACCGACGGGCAGGGAATCACGGGGTTGCTCGGGTTCTCGCCGCTCGAGGTCATCTCCGAGGTCTGGGAGGAGAAGGTCAGCCAAAGGCCGGGGTCTCCGGATAGCGACGCGTCCAACGAGAATGACGACGGCTCGAACGGGCCCGAGCCCGCGTGAGCTCTTCACCGAAAGGGCGAAGATCGCCTGTTCTTTGACAAAGTTGGCGACCATCTGTACCTTTATCCCACCTGACCAATCTTACAGGGGACATCTGTGCAGGACGAATTGCACAGCAAAGGAATCATCGGTGACAACTCGCGGGGGAAGGCATGCAGAAGCTGACGCAACGGCAAAAGGCAGTTCTTGAGTACATTTCGGACTCGATTCACGCCCGTGGGTATCCGCCCACGCTGCGTGAGATCGGCAATCATCTCGGCATTCGAAGCACGAACGGCGTCAACGACCATCTTCGCGCGCTCGAACGCAAGGGCTACCTAACCCGGGAAGACATGAAGTCCCGAACCCTCCGTCTGATGCGGACACCGGACGGCAAGCCGAGCAGCCGTCCACCGGCGGCAAACGACAACCTCATCGAAATCCCCATCGTCGGTCGCGTGGCAGCGGGCGCCCTGAGCGAAGCGATCGAACATCCCGACGATACTGTCCGCATCGACCGAATGTTGATCGGAGGTCAGCGTGATGTCTTCGGGCTTCGCATCAGCGGGGAGTCGATGATCGACGCGGGCATCTTCGACGGCGATTTCGTGTTCGTCCGCAAACAGCTTACCGCCAATCGCGGCGAGGTCATCATCGCCCTCGTGGGGGACGAGGCGACGTGCAAGTACTACTATCCCGAGCGCGAGCACGTTCGGTTGCAGCCGGCGAACAAAGACATGGCGCCGATCCTCATACCCAAGAACGACTGGCGCAGCACACAGATCCTGGGCGTGGTCGTCGGGGTGTACCGCCGCCTGCATTGAGCCGATCGATATTGCGCTCGAAGCCGCAAGCCAATGGGGGTTTCGCTCGGCGTCACCGAGATTGAACGCGACGCCGTCTGGGACGGGCGTGCTCGCGCTGGGTCGTCGATATTGCGGCCGAACCGCATGCCGACGGGGGCTTCGGTCTGCGTCGTTAGTGCTGCGCGCTTGCGCCGTCTGGGACGGGCGTGCTCGCGAGCGGGACCCGGTCGCCCCTGCGGCTCATTGCGGATCTGAACGAGGGCTCCCCCCACTCGCTGTGCTTCCCATCCCAGCCCGGCGCCGCGCGCAGTACCCTCTTCTCGAGGAAGAGGTGCCCCGGGTCGCGCCGACGCCTGTCCTGGAGGTGAAGTTGGTTCGGCCCGCGGCAGCAGGCATGTCCTCGAACGCGAGTTCCGCAGGCGTCGAGCCATCCTGCCGAGACCAACAACCAAGAGGGCGTTAGACTCGTTTCCAAACATCCCCGCCGAGGATGTCTGAGCGGGCGAGGGCGTGCCTGTGCCGCGGACCGTTCCTTGATGACGAAGCCCCCATTGGTGGCGGCGCGGACCGGCGCACTGTGCGACGCAGAGGCACTCAACAGGACCACGGACTTTCGGCTATGGTCCCCGGATGACGCCACCGGTTCGTGTGTTGATGGGGCCAGGGCCCTCGGATGTCCCGCCTGAGGTGTTGGAGGCGCTTTCGAGGCCGACGGTAGGACATCTCGATCCGTACTTCCTGGCGCTCCTCGATGAGACGCAGTCGATGTTGCGCCAGGTGTTCGCTACCAAGAACGGGCTGACGCTGCCGATCTCTGCAACGGGGTCAGCAGGGATGGAGACATGCTTCGTCAATCTTCTCGAACCTGGGGATCGGGCGCTCGTCTGTCGCAATGGGGTCTTCGGCGGGCGAATGGTGGAGGTCGCTCGTCGTTGCGGAGCCGAGGTGACGGTGGTCGATGCGCCATGGGGGTGCGCGATCGATCCGGATGACGTGGCCCGCGCCGCCCAGCGCGGAGCGTACAAAGTGCTTGCGCTGGTACACGCCGAAACGTCGACCGGCGTTCTTCAGGACTTATCGCCGTTTCGTGCGATCGCGGATTCCTGCGGCGCTCTGTTGGTGGTCGATGCGGTGACATCGCTTGGCGGGGTCGCGGTCGAGGTCGATCGCATGGGGATCGACGCGGTGTACTCTGGAACTCAGAAGTGCCTGTCCTGTCCGCCGGGGCTGTCCCCAGTCTCATTTTCGGAGCGTGCGCAGCGGGCGGTCGAAAATCGAAAGACTTCCGTCCAGAGCTGGTACCTCGACCTCTCTCTCATCGGCCGCTACTTCGGCACCGAGCGCGTCTACCACCACACTGCGCCCGTGAACATGATCTATGCGCTTCACGAAGCGCTTCGTCTCGTGCTCGAAGAGGGGTTGGAGGCACGGTACCGTCGGCACCGAGAACACGCGCAAGCCTTGTGGACAGGTCTCGAGCGGCTCGGGATCGGGCTGCCGGTGGGGCCGTCGGTGAGGCTCCCTCCCCTCACTCTCGCGCAAATCCCCGCGGGCGCGGACGACCGAGCGGTCCGGGCCCGACTGCTCGACGAACACAGCCTCGAGATCGGCGGAGGCTTGGGAGATTTTGCCGGAAGGGCATGGCGAATTGGGCTCATGGGCGCATCCTCGACCCCGCGCCACATCGAGCTGTGCCTCGGTGCGCTCGAAGAGGCGCTCCGCTGAGCTCCCACACACCCTCGGGGGCTGTGTTAGCTTGACGCCTTCATGGTGAGTGCTGCCCCAGAACGTTTTGGTGAGTACGAGCTCGTGCGCCGACTCGGGGTGGGCGGCATGGCCGAAACGTTTC
Source organism: Polyangiales bacterium (assembly GCA_041581895.1). Taxonomy (GTDB): domain Bacteria; phylum Myxococcota_A; class Polyangia; order Polyangiales; family Houyiibacteriaceae; genus SG8-38. Next base: position 12,228 of record JBFICQ010000064.1, read on the forward strand.
TTGCGATTCGTCGTGGCCCCGCCGGCTTCGAGCAGCGGGTGTGCCTGAAACGGATCCTCGCGACCTTCCGCAACGATCCCGAGTACATTCAGATGTTCTTGCGCGAGGCGCGGCTGTCGGCCCTCCTGCATCACGTGCACATCGCGCGGGTGCTCGACTTCGGCGTCGTGGAGGGCGCCCACTACCTGACCCTCGAGCTGATCGAGGGCACGGACCTTCGACGCGTGCTGGCTCACCTTCGCGAGCATGGAGAGGCCCTCAGCCCCGCTCTCACCGCGTACATAGGCACGGCGCTCGCCTTTGCGCTCGACTTTGCGCACACGGCCGACGAAGACGGCAAGCCGGCCGGGATCGTTCATCGTGACGTTTCTCCGTCGAACGTCCTGCTGAGCAAGGCGGGTGAAATCAAGCTCTCCGATTTCGGCATTGCCAAGGAGACAGACCGCCCGGGCAGCCTGCAAAGCACGGCGCTCAAGGGAAAGATCCCGTACATGGCGCCAGAATACGCGGTTGGCCGGCACTGCGACGCACGGACGGATCTATTCTCGTTGGGGGTCCTGCTCTACGAGTGCCTCGCGGGTAGACGGCCCTTCGACGGTGAGAACGACATCGAAACGCTCGACCGTGCCAGAAAGGGGCTGCATGAGCCGCTCCAAACGATGGCGCCACAAGCCCCCGCCGCGCTCGTTTCGGCCATCGAGTCCTTGCTGGAACCGGAGTCGACCCTGCGACCTCCGAATGCCGGAGCGTTCCTCGATCTATTGGCGGAGGTACCACTCCCGCCACTGGCACGCCGCCGCCTGGGAACCTTGGTACGCCTTACGCGACAGCGAAGCCCGGGACTGGTCGCACCGGGGCTCGCGTCGACACGGCCTGCCCCTACTCTGCGTCCTCAGAAACGCCTTCGGTCTCGGAAGTAGCTCCGCCCACGACGTTGTTGCGTTGCTCCTCGAGCAGCGAAAGCCCGATGGCCATTGCCTTGCGCACACGCTCGAGAAGCGCCTCGTCCGTGGCGATCTTCTGAACAGCGTCTGAAAGCTTCGATTCGAGTTGTGCTTTCACCGCCTCGAGCGACCCGACGCGGGACTCGAGATCGCGCTTGTCGCCTTCGAGCCTCGCTACCCGCGCGAGGCTCGTATCGACCTCCTGCTGAAGCGAATCTCGAACGGCGACGGTTTCACCGAGGTCGGCTTGGAGCCTTTCTTGGGTCTCCCGTGTTTCGGCAAGCTCTGCGCTAGTCGCGGTCAGCTTCCCTTCGAGCTCGGTGAGCTTCGCCTCAAGCTCAGCGTTGCGCTCAGCATTGAGCTGCTCGCGCTCTCTGGCTCCCGAAAGCTCGGTTTCGGTGTCGGCCAGCTTGCGACCGAGCGTTGCTAGCTGCTTCGAGTGCTCGCTTTCGAGTGTTTCGAGCTCCAGTTGCCTCTCGCCTTCGAGGGCCGCTTCTCGCTCCGCCAGCGTACGTTTCCAGGCGGCTTCGATCTCGGCAACTTGGGCTGCCGCTCCGGTCTCGAGCTCCTCTCGAAGCACCGCAAGGGCCCCCTGTTTGGCTGCCTCCGCCTCCGCCGAGGCCTGCGCCAAAACCGCAGACCGTTCGTCGGCAAGCTCGGCTCGAAGCGCTGCAATCGCGGTCTCTCTTTCACTGGCTGCTGCCTGAAGCGCCGCTTCGCTGTCTTCTTGGGCTTTCGCGATCGCAGCAGCCGACTCCGCCTTGACCAGCGAGAGCGCCTCGTCCTGCGCTAGAACGGTCTTTGCGAGCTCGGCGTCGTGGGTGCTTTGCAGCGCGGCGACGTCGGCGGCGCGTCCTTCGCGCTCCTCGGCAAGCGACTGTTCGAGGCCCTGTGCCTTTTGCTGCTCGCGCACCAACCGCGCTTTTGCGTCTTCGAAGCGCTTGTTCGCGGATTCCTTGTCTTCCGCGAGGCTGGCAATCGTCTCCTGCGCCTTCGCAACCGAACGCTCGAGGCCCGCGATCTTTTCGCTGAAGTCCGCCCGGGCACGCTCGAGAGCGATCGACTGA
>JBFICQ010000065.1:0-14179 GCA_041581895.1 Polyangiales bacterium
AAGATGGTGATGCCCGGCGACAACGTGAAGATGAAGGTCAACCTCATCACCCCGGCGGCGATGGAAGAAAAGCAGCGCTTCGCGATTCGTGAGGGCGGCCGCACCATCGGCGCGGGCGTCATCTCCAAGATCATCGAGTAGCGGGGTGGACGCGACGCGGACGGGAATGCCGAAAGAAAGTGAACAAGCAGAGGGTTAAGGTCGCCCTCGTTTGCGAGGAATGCGGCGCGCGCAACTATCAGACCACGAAGGCGAAGAAACCCGGTTCCCAGGAGCGGCTTGCGTTGAGAAAATTTTGTCGTAACTGCAACCGGCACACGGAACACAAGGAAAGCAAATAGAGCGAATCGAAGTACATGGGCGGTGGCCCAAGAGAAGATGAGGCCGGTGGGCCTTTCGCCGATGGATCCCGGAGGGACTTTCGGCCCGGCAGTTTGTCCCGCCCCACCACCCCCACATTATCTCCTAGGCCAGTAGCTCCAATTGGTAGAGCAGCGGATTCCAAATCCGCGGGTTGTGGGTTCGAATCCCTCCTGGCCTGCCGCGAGGAATCGAGACGATGGCGATCACGAAAGAACAAGACAAAGCGAGACCTACCGGAACGCTAGGCGTCGAGCGTTGGGTTCAGTTCTCGTACTTCGGTGTTGCCATCACGCTCGCTTGGTTTCTCATCAAGAGCAGCACGGCGATTTGGACTCTCCTCGCAGACACGGTGGACGCGGTGCCGGAGCCGAACGCCACGACCATCGCCGTCGCGTCCGGGCTCGTGTCGCTCATTGCGGCCGTGATCGCGTATCGGTCCGCAAAGATTCACACGTTCGTCACCGAAGTGTGCGTCGAGCTTTCGAAAGTGACGTGGCCGACGCGTAAAGAGACGTGGGCGCAGACCATCGTCGTTTTGATCGTTTCCATCATCGCAGCGGTGATTCTGGGGGTGTTTGATACGATTTGGTCCACGATTACGGATCTCATCTACAACGTGTGATCGCAATGAAGTGGTATGTCGTCCAAGCCTACTCGGGCTACGAAAACAAAGTGAAGCTCTCGCTCGAGGAGCGGATTAAGCAAGCGGGGATGGAGAGCCGTTTCGGGGAAATACTCATCCCGAAAGAGAACGTGCAGGAGAGCCGTGCTGGCAAACGTCGCTTGAGCTCACGCACTTTCTACCCGGGCTATATCTTCGTCCAGATGGATCTGACCGATGAGACTTGGCACCTAGTCAAGGACACCCCCAAGGTGAACGGTTTCGTCGGAGGACGACACCCTTCTCCGGTCCCGGAGCGCGAGATCGCTGCCATCGAACAACAAGTGGAAGAGGGCGCCGCCAAGCCCAAGCCTCGGGTACAATTCGAAAAGGGGGACCACGTGCGGGTCACCGATGGTGCCTTCGCGAACTTCACCGGTGCCATCGAGGAAGTAAACCACGAGAAGCACAAGGTCCGAGTCCTGGTGTCGATCTTCGGCCGGGCGACCCCGGTGGAGCTGGGGTATGGCCAGGTCGAAAAAACCTAGGCGATAGCGTGGGGGTGGTGGGGCGGGGCCCATTGCTCGCCGAAGGCGCCCGGGCGATAGCGTGGGGGTGGTGGGGCGGGGCCCATTGCTCGCCGAAGGCGCCGGGGCGATAGCGTGGGGGGTCGCCGGCCCGACCGTGGAAGCACGGGAGGCACAGCCCCAAGTCCCCATTAACCTTCGAAAAGACCGAGTTGCTCCCTTTTCAGCGAAATCGGCTTGCATTTTTCGTGCCCTGAGGCAGAACACGCCGCTCCGGAGAACCCCGCGCTCATGAAAAAGGTCATCGGCCAGATCAAGCTTCAGCTCCCCGCAGGGAAGGCGAACCCCTCTCCGCCGGTTGGGCCCGCGCTCGGTCAGCACGGCGTCAACATCATGGGCTTTTGCAAGGAGTTCAACGCCAAGACCCAGAAGGACGCGGGTTTGATCATCCCCGTGGTCATCTCGGTCTATCAGGATCGCTCGTTCAGCTTCATCATGAAGACGCCGCCGGCCGCGGTGTTGATCAAGAAGGCACTCAATCTCAAGTCGGGCTCTTCGCGTCCCAACAAGGACAAGGTCGGAAAGATCACGATGGCGCAGGTCAAGGAGATCGCCCAGACGAAGTTGCAGGATACCAACGCGGGCTCGCTCGAAACATGTATGCAGAGCATCATCGGAACAGCCCGTTCCATGGGGGTCGAGCTAGCCGACTAACTCGCGAGCGAAGGATCGCTCCCCTGAACCACCCAGGGCCCTATCGGTGGTAGGCGGCTTCCAGTCGTCGCAAGGAGCAAGATGAAAGCCGGAAAAAAGCGCGCGGCTGCAATTCAAAAGCCCGATAGGAGTCATCGCTATGACTTGGGCGAGGCGGTTTCGCTGGTGAAAGAGCTGGCATTCGCCAACTTCGACGAGTCGGTAGACGTGGCGGTGCGGCTCGGAGTCGATCCGAAGCACGCCGACCAGATGGTCCGCGGTGCCGTCGTCCTCCCCCACGGCACAGGCAAGACCAACCGGGTCCTGGTCTTCGCCAAAGGAGAAAAAGTTGCCGAGGCGGAGGAAGCCGGAGCGGACTACGTTGGTGCGGACGACTTCGTCACGAAGATCGGCGAAGGTTGGCTCGAATTCGACACGGTGATCGCCACACCCGACATGATGGGACAGGTGGGCCGGCTCGGCCGTGTCCTCGGGCCTCGAGGCTTGATGCCCAATCCAAAGGTCGGGACTGTCACCTTCGACGTCGACAAGGCAGTGCGTGAGGCCAAGGCAGGTAAGGTCGAGTTTCGCGTCGAAAAGGCCGGGATCGTGCACGCGCAGGTGGGCAAGAAGTCGTTTGGTGAGAAGGAGCTCGCTCGCAATGTGAGGTCCTTGGTGAGCGCTTTGGTGAAGGCCAAGCCCGCAGCTGCGAAAGGCACCTATCTCCGGAGTGTCACCCTGAGCTCGACGATGGGACCTGGCATCAAGGTTGACCCGAGCACGATCGAGGTGGAGGCGTAATCATGGGCCTTAGTCGAGAAGAAAAAGCGGCACAGGTCGACGCGGTTCGTCAGAGCTTCGGCAACGCCACCGCCACGGTGTTGGTGGATTTCCGGGGCGTCAACGTGGAGCTGATTACCAACCTTCGTGCCCGTTTCCGAGAGGCAGGCGTCGAATACAAGGTCGTCAAAAACAACGTCATTCGCAAAGCGCTGGAAGGGTCGGAGCTGGCCGATAACGAAGAGTTTGCCGCAAATCTCGTCGGCCCGACCGCAATCGCCTGGAGCTTCGAGGACCCGTCGGTCGCGGCGAAGGTCATCAAGAGCTTTCGCAAGGAGTTCGCCGATGAGCTTCAGCCAAAAGACAAGCCCGAAAAGCTCATCGTCAAGTGTGGTCTTCTCGAAGGCCAAGTCCTCGATTCGAAGCGTGTCGAGAAGGAGCTGGCGACGCTTCCAAGCAAAGAAGAGATCCGCGCATCGCTGTTGGCGCAGTTGATGGCGCCCATGCAAAACCTGGTCGGCCAGATCAATGCACCGGCCCAAAACCTCGCCCTGGTTCTCGACGCCAAGCGTCGCAAGGAAGCGGGCGAGTAACCCAAACCCAGATTTAACCGTGTGGCACGCACGGTTAGCGGAGAGTCAACGATGGCAAATATGAACGTAGAACAGATGGTCGAGGAGCTGAGCTCCTGGACCGTCATGGAAGTCGCGAACCTGGTCAAAGAGCTCGAGGAAAAGTGGGGCGTTTCGGCAGCTCCGGCAGCAGTGGCCGTGGCGGGTCCTGCGGCGGGCGGCGACGCGGCGCCAGCCGAAGAGCAGACCGAATTCGACGTCGAGCTGAGCGACGCAGGTGGCAAAAAGATCAATGTGATCAAGGCCATTCGCGAGATCACCCAGCTTGGCCTGGCAGACGCCAAGGCCTTGGTGGAGGCCGCTCCAAAGGTCGTCAAGGAGGCCATTTCCAAGGAAGAAGCTGAGGAAATCAAAAAGAAGCTCGAAGACGCGGGCGCCAAGGTCACCGTCAAGTAACCCCATGGGGTACCATTCGGAGCCCGGTGCCGGGACTTGGCACACGGGCCCGACCGGGTTAATCTCCCGGCCGGGGCGGTCCCGGTACGCGCAGCACAACAGTTCACGACTTTCCGCAAAGTGGCGGGAGGCCGAACGGTCTCCTTGTCGCCTCTTTGTCTCTAAACACTTGCCTCTAAAGTTCCAGATACCAGTTCGGCAGGAGTCTCACTAAATGGCGGCGACGATTCAGACGAACTTTCGAATGCGACACTCCTTCGGGAAGATCGAGCACATCCTCGAGATTCCGAACTTGATCGACATTCAAAAGCGGTCCTACGACAAGTTCCTTCAAACGGACATCCTGAGGGATGAGCGGAGCGACACCGGTCTTCAGGGCGTGTTCAACAGCGTGTTTCCGATTCGCGACTTCAACGCGACTAGCGAGCTCGTGTTCAGCGGATATACGCTCGAACGGCCGAAGTACGATGTCGACGAATGTCGGCAGCGTGGAATGACGTACGCCGCCCCGATCAAGGTAACGATTCAGTTGATCATCTACGACAGCGGCGGCGACAGCACCGAGCGTGCCGTTCGTGACATCAAGGAGCAAGAGGTCTACTTCGGTGAGATCCCGCTGATGACCGTCAACGGGACGTTCATCATCAACGGAACCGAGCGCGTCGTCGTCAGCCAGCTCCACCGTAGCCCGGGTGTCTTTTTCGATCACGACCGGGGCAAGACGCACTCGTCGGGCAAGTTACTCTATCAAGCGCGAATCATTCCGTACCGAGGCTCGTGGCTCGACTTCGAGTTCGACCCAAAGGATTTGCTCTACGTACGAATCGACAGGCGTCGCAAAATGCCCGCGACGGTCTTGTTGAAGGCTCTGGGCTACAGCACTCAAGAGCTCCTCAACTACTACTACGACACCGAGACGATCTACATCCTGTCGAAGGATCAGTACGCCAAGTCGATCGAATATGACCTGCTGCCCGGGCAGCGGGCGACCCACGACATCTCGGTTGGTGACGACGTCTTGGTCCGCAAAAACCGGAAGTTCACGCGTGCGGCCATCCGCAAGCTCAAGGCCGCCGGGCTCGATTATCTCCCGATCGACTTCTCGGAGGTCATCGGCAAGGTGGCCGCCGAAGACGTCATCGACGAGGACACCGGCGAGATCTTGCTCGCGGTCAACGAGGAGGTCACCGAGGCGCGGATCGACGCCCTTCGCGAGGCTGGAATCAACGAGTTCAAAGTCCTTTTCATCGACGGGCTCAACGTCGGCTCGTATCTCCGTGACACGATCTTGGCGGACAAGGTTCAGTCACAGGACGAGGCGATTCTCGAGATCTACCGGCGCCTCCGCCCCGGCGATCCGCCGACGCTCGATACGGCGCGCAATCTCTTCAATAATCTCTTCTTCAACCCCGAGCGCTACGACCTGAGCCAGGTGGGGCGCCTCAAGCTCAACTACAAGTTTTATCGAGAAGCCGAGCAGGAGGATACTCCAGGCCTCGATCATACGGTGCTCACCAACACTGACATTCTCGAGACCGTCAAGAACCTCATCGAGCTCAAGAACGGACGCGGCTCAGTGGACGACATCGACCATTTGGGCAATCGGCGCGTTCGCGCGGTGGGCGAGCTGATGGAAAACCAGTATCGCATCGGTCTCGTGCGAATGGAGCGCGCCATCAAGGAACGCATGAATATGTCTCAAGAGATCGAGACGCTCATGCCGCACGACTTGATCAACGCGAAGCCCGTCAGTGCCGTGGTGAAAGAGTACTTCGGGTCGAGCCAGCTCTCGCAGTTCATGGACCAGACCAACCCGTTGAGCGAGGTCACACACAAACGGCGTTTGTCTGCGCTCGGTCCCGGTGGGTTGACGCGCGAGCGAGCGGGCTTCGAGGTTCGCGACGTTCACACGACCCACTATGGTCGCATCTGTCCGATCGAGACGCCGGAAGGGCCGAATATCGGCCTAATTGCGTCACTTTCGACTTACGCACGAGTGAACGAGTACGGTTTTGTCGAGACGCCCTACCGCAAGGTCGAAGATGGCATCGTGCTCGACGAGCACGTGCGCTGGTATTCCGCCCTCGAGGAAGAGGGACACTACATCGCGCAAGCCAATGCGGTCATCGACAAGATGACTCGCAAGCTCGAAGGTCAGCTCATCAGCGCACGCTACAACGGCGAGTTCGTGATGGTGCAACCAAATAGTGTGCAGTTGATGGATGTGTCGCCGAACCAGCTGGTGTCGGTTGCCGCGTCGCTGATTCCATTCCTCGAGCACGATGATGCCAACCGAGCCTTGATGGGTTCCAACATGCAGCGACAAGCTGTCCCCTGCGTGCGTACACACGCTCCCATCACGGGTACGGGCATCGAGGCCCGAGTCGCGCGAGACTCCGGCGTCTGCGTGGTGGCGCAGCAAGACGGCGTCGTCGAGTCGGTCGATGCAACGCGGATCGTGGTCAAGGCCGAGGGCCTCGCGGGCGCATTCCCCGACATCTACCGCCTCAACAAGTTCCAGCGTTCGAACCAGAATACGGCCTATAACCAGACACCCATCGTGCGTCCCGGTGATCGCGTGAAGGCCGGCGATGTCATTGCCGACGGGCCCAGCACCGATCGTGGTGAGCTTGCACTCGGCCAGAACGTGATCGTCGCGTTCATGCCGTGGGGTGGGTACAACTTCGAGGACTCGATCCTGCTCTCCGAGCGAATCGCCAAAGACGATGTTTACACATCGGTTCACATCGAGGAGTTCGAGTGCGTTGCACGCGACACCAAGCTCGGAAAAGAGGAAATCACGCGCGACATCCCGAATGTCGGCGAGGAAGCCCTCAAAGACCTCGATGAATCGGGGATCGTGCGAATTGGGGCCGAGGTGAACTCCGGCGACATCCTAGTCGGCAAGATCACGCCCAAGGGCGAGACTCAGCTTTCTCCGGAAGAGAAGCTTCTTCGCGCGATCTTCGGTGAAAAGGCCGGCGACGTTCGCGACACCTCGCTCAAAGTGCCGCCCGGCGTGACGGGGATCGTCATCGATGCTCGCGTGTTCGCGCGCAAAGGCACCGAGAAGGACGAACGTTCGCTGCAAATCGAGGAGGCTGAGGGGGCCAAGCTTGAAAAAGACATGGCAGACGAGATCAAGATCGTTCTCGACTCTGCGCACGACCGGGTCCGCAAGTACTTCGTCGGCAATGCCACGACCGCCAAGCTCGTCGGCGACAAGGGCAAGCAACTGTTGGCCAAGGGCCACAAGATCACAGATGCCGACCTCGACGAGATTCCCCACAAGTACTGGGCGCACATCGAGGTCGAGAAGGACAAGAACAAGACCGACGCGATTCTCGAGCAGGTGGACGACCAGGTCGACGCCGTAAAGATGCTCTTTCAGGAGAAGATCGACAAGCTCGGGAAGGGCGACGAGCTTCCTCCCGGGGTCATCAAGATGGTGAAGGTCTACGTAGCCATCAAGCGAAAGCTTCAGGTGGGTGACAAGATGGCGGGCCGTCACGGGAACAAGGGTGTCGTTAGCCGGATCCTTCCGGAGGAGGACATGCCGTACCTACCCAACGGCAAGCCGGTCGACATCGTGCTGAACCCACTTGGCGTTCCGAGCCGAATGAACGTGGGGCAGATTCTCGAGACTCATCTCGGTTGGGCGGGCTACCTCTTGGGCAACCAACTCCAAGAGATGATCGAGCACAAGTCTTCGGCCCAGGAGCTGCGAGAGCGCATTCGGACGATTTTCAAAACCGGCGACATCATCGGGGTCCTCGATGCGCTCCCGGACGACCAAGTCGTCGAGCTGGCCAAGACGTGGAAGCATGGTTTGCAGCTCGCGACGCCCGTTTTCGATGGGGCGAGCGAAGACGAGATCAAAGACCTTCTGAGGCTTGCTGGCGTTCAGGAGAACGGCCAGACGGTGTTGTTCGACGGACGCACTGGCGAGGCGTTTCACGAGGACGTGACGGTGGGCATCATGTACATGCTCAAGCTCCACCATTTGGTGGACGACAAGATTCACGCCCGAAGCATCGGTCCTTACTCGCTGGTCACACAGCAGCCACTCGGCGGCAAAGCGCAGTTTGGCGGGCAACGGCTCGGCGAGATGGAGGTCTGGGCCATGGAGGCGTACGGTGCCGCCTATGCGCTCCAGGAGTTCCTGACGGTCAAGTCCGACGATGTGCAAGGGCGCACGCGGATGTACGAGTCGATCGTAAAGGGGGACTACTCGCTCGAAGCCGGGCTGCCGGAAAGCTTCAATGTTCTCATGAAGGAGCTTCAGGCGCTTTGCCTGAACGTCGAGTTGGTGGAAACGAGTCAATTGGGGCGCAGATCGGATGACGTCCTTGCTGCGGAGGAAGAGTAAGTTATGAAGGATATCTTCAGCTTCTTCGAAAAGCCGAAAGATCCGCTGGCGTTTTCAGCGATTCGCATTTCGCTGGCATCGCCAGAAAAGATCCGCGAATGGTCGCACGGCGAGGTTCGTAAGCCTGAGACGATTAATTATCGCACGTTCAAGCCGGAGCGTGACGGCCTGTTCTGCGCCAAGATTTTCGGGCCCGTCAAAGACTACGAATGCATCTGCGGCAAGTACAAGCGCATGAAGCACCGCGGCATCGTCTGCGAAAAGTGCGGCGTAGAAGTCATTCAAAGCAAGGTGCGTCGTGAGCGCTTGGGCCACATTACATTGGCGACGCCGGTTGCGCACATCTGGTTCCTGAAAAGCCTGCCAAGCCGCATCGGAGCGATCCTCGACATCACGCTCAAGGACCTCGAGCGGGTGCTCTACTGCGAGAGCTATGTCGTTCTCGACCCACGAGAGACTCCACTAGAGCGTTGCGAGATCCTCACGGAAGACCGCTATCACGACATGCTCGATGAATTCGGCGACGACGCATTCGAGGCCGGGATGGGCGGCGAAGCGGTGCTCGAAATGCTCCGCGACATCGACGTGCATGCTCTCGCTGAGCAGCTCCGGTTGGACCTCAAAGAGGCGACCAGTGAGGCAAAGCGCAAGAAGCTCGCCAAGCGGCTCAAGGTCGTCGAATCGTTCCGAGACTCGGGAAACCGTCCTGAGTGGATGATGCTCTCGGTGATTCCCGTGTTGCCTCCGGACCTTCGTCCGCTGGTTCCGCTCGATGGCGGTCGCTTTGCGACGTCGGACCTGAATGACCTCTACCGCCGCGTCATCAATCGCAATAACCGACTGAAGCGGCTGATGGAGCTCAACGCTCCTGAGATCATCATCCGAAACGAGCGGCGCATGCTGCAAGAGGCCGTTGATGCGCTGTTCGACAACGGTCGTCGCGGCAAGACGATCACGGGTCCGAACAAGCGTCCACTGAAATCCCTCTCGGACATGCTCAAGGGCAAGCAGGGCCGCTTCCGACAGAATCTGCTCGGCAAGCGAGTCGACTACTCGGGCCGCTCGGTCATCGTCGTAGGCCCGGCGCTCCGTCTGCATCAATGCGGGCTGCCGAAGAAGATGGCGCTCGAGCTCTTCAAGCCATTCATCTACAACAAGCTGGAAGAGCGCGGCTACGTCACGACCATCAAGAGCGCAAAGAAGCTGGTCGAGAAGGAAAAGCCCGAGGTTTGGGACATCCTCGAGGAGGTCATCACCGAGCACCCGGTGATGCTCAACCGTGCTCCGACCCTTCACCGACTCGGCATCCAGGCATTCGAGCCCGTGCTGATCGAGGGCAAGGCGATTCGGCTGCACCCGCTCGTGTGCACCGCCTTCAACGCCGATTTCGACGGCGACCAAATGGCGGTTCACGTTCCACTTTCGGTCGAGGCCCAAATGGAAACCCGCGTGCTGATGATGAGCACGAACAACATCCTCTCGCCTGCGAGCGGTCGCCCGATCATCAATCCCACCCAAGACATCGTTCTCGGCCTCTACTACATGACGCGCGAGAAGCAGTTCGGGAAGGGCGCCTACCGTCAAGGCCGGGAGAAGGAGGGCGTGTTCACGGGGATCTTTGCGTCGTCCGACGAGGTCCGTATGGCGTATGACCAGGGCATGGTCGGGCTCCACTCCCGCATTCGATATCGCTACAAGGGCAAGGTTCACGACACCACGGTTGGTCGCGTCCTCGTGAGCGACATCCTGCCTGAAGGGATGGAGTTCCCATCGGTGAACAGAGTGCTCGACAAGAAGTCGTTGAGCGCCCTAATCGATGAGTGCTACCGGGCGAGCCGCAACAAGAACACCGTTCTTCTCGCGGACCACCTTCGGACCATGGGCTTCGAGATGTCGACACGCGCGGGGATTTCGATCTGCATGGACGACATGATCATCCCGGACTCGAAGAAGGACGTGCTCGCGGAGGCGCAAAAGGATGTCACGACCGTGGTCGAGCAGTACCAAGAGGGTCTGATCACCGACGGCGAGCGCTACAACAAAGTCGTCGATATTTGGGCCGAGGCTTCCGACCAGGTTGCCCGTGACCTGATGGATTCGATCGGTACGGATGAGATCGTCAACCCGGCGACCGGCGAAAAGACGACGCAGCCTAGCTTCAACTCGATCTTCATGATGGCGGACTCCGGCGCGCGTGGCTCGAACCAGCAGATTCGTCAGCTAGCCGGCATGCGAGGTCTAATGGCCAAACCGTCCGGTGAGATCATCGAAACACCGATTACGGCGAACTTCCGTGAGGGGTTGACCGTCTTGCAATACTTCATCTCGACACACGGTGCGCGAAAGGGTCTGGCCGATACGGCCCTCAAGACCGCCAACTCGGGTTACCTGACGCGCCGGCTCGTCGACGTCGCCCAAGATTGCGTGATCACCGACTACGATTGCGAGACTCTCGACGGGATCTGGGTCAGCAAGCTGGAAGAAGGCGGCGAGGTCGTCACGCCGCTCGGCGAGCGTGTTCTCGGTCGCATCGCGCTCGAAGACATCACCGACCCGGTCACCGACGAGCCACTGGTCGAGGCCAACCAAGAGATCGACGAGGCTCGCGTCGCTCGCATCGAGGCCGCCGGCATCGAGCGTGTGTTGATCCGCTCCGTGTTGACTTGCCAGACGCGCCGCGGGGTCTGCGCCATGTGCTATGGCCGAGACTTAGGTCGCGGGTACGACGTGAACATCGGCGAGGCTGTCGGCATCATCGGTGCACAGTCGATCGGCGAGCCCGGCACGCAGCTCACCATGCGGACTTTCCACATCGGTGGTGCCGCCGCTCGCGGCAAGATCGAGCAGAGCTCGATCGAGACTCGCTCAGGGGGCGTCGTGAAGTTTGACAGCGCCAAGCTCGTCACCAAGGCCGATGGCACGGTGGTGGTCATGAACCGTCACGGTGCAATCGCCGTGGTCGATGAGTCGGGGCGCGAGCGTGAGCACTTCACGTTGACCTACGGTTCGTTCGTCAAGGTCAAAGAGGGCGACAAGGTCGAGCGAGGCGCGATGCTCGCCGAGTGGGACCCATACGCCATCCCGATCCTCACCGAGGTTCCAGGCATCGTAAAGTACGGCGACGTCGTCGAGGCGGTCACCATGGAGGAAAAGCTCGACGAAGTGACCGGTCTTTCTAGGCGCGTCATCATCGAATCCCGCGACCCGAGCGCACGTCCGCGCGTTTCGATCAAGGATCCGCAAACCGGTGAGACGCAAACCACGGGGGTCGGCGAGAACATGGCTCGTTACTTCCTGCCTGTCGGGGCCAACATCATCCCTCCCGACGGCGCCACGGTCGAAGCGGGCGAGATCATCGCCAAGATTCCCCGCGAGACCACGAAGACGAAAGACATCACGGGGGGTTTGCCGCGCGTCGCCGAGCTCTTCGAGGCACGCAAGCCGAAGGACCACGCGATCATCAGCGAGATCGACGGCATCGTCACTTTTGGCAAAGACACGAAGGGCAAGCGCAAGGTGGTGATCACCCCGGAGGTCGGCGAGCCAAAGGAGTATCTGATCGCCAAGGGCAAGCACCTCACCGTCAAAGATGGTGACCACGTGCGCGCCGGCGAGCCGTTGATGGATGGTCCGGCCAACCCGCACGACATTCTCAAGGTCAAGGGCGAGAAAGAGCTCGCCGCTTGGCTGGTCGACGAAATCCAACAGGTCTACCGACTGCAGGGCGTTGCAATCAACGACAAGCACATCGAGGTCATCGTCCGGCAGATGCTACGTCGCGTACGGATCAAGGAGACGGGCGACACCCGGTTCCTTCCGGACGAGCAGGTCGAGAAGGCGGAGTTCGAGCGCGAGAACGAGCGCGTCATCGCCAAGGGCGGGCAGCCCGCCGTGGCGGAGCCGCTTTTGCTGGGGATCACCAAAGCCTCGCTGTCGACCGACTCTTTCATCAGCGCGTCATCGTTCCAGGAGACCACCAAGGTGCTCACCGAGGCTGCGATCAGCGGCAAGGTGGACGCGCTTCGCGGTCTCAAGGAGAACGTCATCATGGGCCGTCTGCTCCCGGCGGGCACTGGCCTTGGCGCCTACAACAAGATCGACATGGTCGTCGCCGACGACGCGGTGAAGCCCATCGTGCGCACACCGGCGGTCCTCGAGCCCGAGCCCGTAGCGGCCGCGGCCTCCGAGGAGTGAGTAGGCCGCAACTTGGCGTAGGCTCCTCGAATGGAAGCTCCGAAAAAGGGTTATCTGTTCGAGACCGATGAGCATCGGGCGCTCCGAGAGCAGGCGCGTCGATTCGCTGCCGCGGAGATCGCACCAAACGCGCACACCTGGGAAGAGGCGAACGAATTCCCGAGGGAGCTCTACCGGCTGGCCGGAAAAGCCGGCTTCCTAGGTGTTGGCTACCCTGAAGAGGTCGGCGGTGATGGTGGAGATCTCAGCCACGCGCTTTGCGCTGCCGAAGAGATAGTCCTGGCTGGCAAGTCGGTGGGCACCTGTGTGGGCCTCGGCAGCCACGGGATCGCCTTGCCACCCATCGTCAGGTTTGGCAACGACGACCAGAAAGAACGATTCGTCAGGCCGACCCTGGCTGGCGAAAAAATCGCCGCTCTCGCCATCACCGAGCCCGGTGGTGGGAGCGACGTAGCCGCCGTCCAAACCAAAGCCGTGAGAGAAGGTGACCACTATGTCGTCAGCGGTGCCAAGACCTTCATCACCTCCGGTTGTCGTGCGGATTTCATCACCACGGCCGTGCGCACCGGCGGGGAGGGCCACGGTGGTCTGTCGATGCTGGTGATCGAAAGCGACACACCTGGGTTCAGTGTCTCCGGCAAGCTCGACAAGACAGGCTGGTGGGCAAGCGACACCGCCGAGCTCGCCTTCCAGGACTGCCGCGTGCCTGCCGGCAACCTCATCGGTCAAGAGAACACGGGCTTCTTGATGATCATGACGAATTTCGTGACCGAGCGCCTTTCCATCGCTGGCCAATGCGTTGCCATCGCCGAGCTCGCGTATCGAGAGTCGGTGGCTTACGCCAGGCAGCGACAAGCCTTTGGCAAGAACCTCTCTGGCTTTCAGGTCATTCGTCACAAGCTCGCCGACATGGCGACACAGATCGCCGCGGCTCGCGCCCTGACCGGCGAATGCATCACGCGGTACCTGAAGGGTGAGGAAACCCCCTCTCTTGCCGCGATGGCGAAGAACGCCGCAACCGACATGTGTTCTGCCGTGTGCGATCAGGCCGTTCAGATTCACGGTGGCTATGGCTACATGCGCGAATACGTCGTAGAGCGCCTGTACCGCGATGCCCGCCTCTACCCCATTGGGGGCGGCACCCGCGAAATCATGAACGAAATCATCAGCAAGGTGGAGGGTTACTGAGCTGCGGCTCTCCCGCCTAGAAGGATGCCGCGTTCCAGCGCGCCCGCGATCATGGCGGAGAGCTTATCGACGAAGGCGGGGCCGATTTCGGTCTTGTGAGCTGCGGCAACCTCGTGAACGGTCTCGGTGACGGGCTTGTCTGCCCTTGCCCATGCTTCGATCAGACTGGCGGCAAGGGGGTTTAGCTTCCACGAAGCCGGCTTGTGGTGGTCGTTGCGATAGATGCAGAGGATACTGGGCTCTTCTTCGTATCCGGAGGCGGGGGTAGGGGTGCGATGCACGGGATATGACAGTCGCAACACGCGTAAGGCCGAGTTGAGCACCGGGACGCGATCGAACGCGAAGTCACACGTTGGGACGCGATTCGGCGGTGCGTACCGAACGTCCCATCCCGTGATCTCGTAACGGGCCAAGTCCGCGAGCCATGCAGGCTTCT
>JBFICQ010000066.1:0-14179 GCA_041581895.1 Polyangiales bacterium
CCGACGGCGACGTTGTATGTCAACGTAGGCAAGAGCGACGACTTGAAGGCCTCCGAGCTCGGTCGCTTGCTGCGCGAGCGCACCGGCCTGAAACGTAGGGAAATCGGTCGTATACGCGTGCGCAACACGCACTCGTTGGTCGACGTGCCCCAGGAGCGCGTCCAGGACGTGATCAACTCGATGGCAGGCGCGGTCCTGCACGAGCGAGAGCTCAACGTCGAGCTCGCCGAAAGCGACGGGGCAGCCCCGCGAGGTTGAATCCCGCCCCGGCCGTCGTCTATGTTGGAACGGGGATGCCGGAGGGGATCGCATCGACAGCGCCCGAGCTCTCAGGATTGCACCCAGGAGCCGTGGTAGGGGGAAGGTTCGAGGTCGTCGATCGGGTCGACGAAGACCCGCAGGCGGTCGTGTGGTCGGCAAAGGACCGTCAGACCAGGCGGGACATCCTGGTCCACGTGCTGCGGGCCGACCTGATACCCCCGCAGGCCGCCTCGGACTTTCGGGAAGCATGCCGTGTGGCCGCTACCTTGTCCCATCACAACATCGCAAAGATGTTTGGTGTGGGTCGGACGGACAAGGGAGAGCATTTCATTGCGGAAGAGTGGATCGATGGAACCCGGCTCTCCGAATTCATTCAGGAACGCGACCGCCAAGGTGAGCCGCTCTCGCTCCGCGGGATCTACAACGTAGTCGCGCACCTGTGCAGTGCTCTGAGCTATGCACACCACAAAGGACCACACGGAGCCCTTTGCCCGAGCGTCGTGTGGGTCACCCGTGACGGTCGGGTAAAGGTGCGTGACTTCGGCATCGGACAGGTTTTGCTGGAAGCGGCTGGTCCGAGCGCGTTCCAAGACAGCGATCAAGCGTGCCTCGCCCCAGAGGTCAAGAACGGAGAACCGGCAACCGCCCGGAGTGATGTCTTCGGTGTCGGGGCGATTCTCTACGAGCTACTGACGACGCGCCCGCCTGGCAACCGCTTCGTAGCCCCGTCGCACGTGCGACAAGACATCCCGCCCGAGCTCGATGGTATCCTGTTCCGATGTCTCGCGCCGGAACCCAAGGACCGGTTCGAATCACCCGAGGCTGTGCGCACCGCGCTGACGCCATTCGTGCAGGCAGCCAACTCGATACCGCCGTCACCAAAGGAGAGCATGGCTGCTTTCGAGATCGACCTCGCCTCGGTACTGCCCCCGCCAGACATAGAAGTCCCGGTGTTTTCGCTGGTTCCGCAAGCTCCACTGGCTCCACCACCACCGCCCAAACGGGACCTCAAGAGCATGCTGAACGAGCTGTCGTCAGATTCGAAGCAGCGTTGGATGGTAGCCAGGGACCGGATGGACCACGGGCCGTTCAACGCGCGAGAGCTCATCGAACGGTTGAACATCGGCGGGTTCTCCGGCGATGACGCCACATTGAACGTGGACACCGGCGAACAAAGGCCGCTCCGCGATTGGCCGGAGTTCCGTGAGTTCATTCTGCAACGCGAGCACCAAGACGAGATTGCTGCGCAACAACAGGCACGAGCGCGGGCACACAGATCGGAGAAGCGTTCGTCAGCCGCCAAGTGGCTAGTCGCCGCGGCTCTCGTGGGGGTCATCGGGGTTTCGGTCGGCGGCTTCCTGATGTCGCGGTCGAGCGATGTCCGGGAGAAGTCCTCGACCGCGCTCGACGACCTCTTCAAGCTAGGCGATATTCCCACCGGGGAAGCGGGGTTGCTCCCGGATCGGCCGGTTCGACGTCGCAAGAAGGACTCGCGCCCGGCCGCCGCGCGTAGAGGTGGCGGGCTCGCGAGCTACGACGAGGCGATGAGCCGAGCGGTCGAAATCGGAGACGCCTCCGAAGGCGGTGGAGAAGGCCGACTCACAGGCGCACAGGTCGCTAGCGCGATGAACCGCAACCTCAATCGATTCTATCGCAAGTGCGTGATCCCTGAGGTCCAGAGCGGCGGTCAGCTCGGTAACGTCAAGGTCGACCTGGCCATCGCGGGCAATGGCTCGGTCCTTGGCGCAACGGTTCGTGGAGGCGACACCGGATTTCAGACTTGCATGGGCCAGGAGATCGCCAGCGTGCGCTTCCCGACCTTCGGGGCCCCGAGAATGGGTGCGCGGTACAACTTCGACGTGAAGTAGCGGCAAGCGGGCGCGGCACGCAGCTCCGCGGCGGACGGCTCGCTTGCACTTGTCGGCCCGGTTCACCGTTGGGCTAAGGCCGACGCAAGCTCGCCTCGTGACTCGTGACCAACCCGACCGAGTTGCTGTTAGACGGGTTGGCACTCCCCACGCCGCCCGCCTCGCTGCATCCCGCACCCGCCCGCAACACCCACTGCCCTTCGACGAGAAGATGATCCGGGGAGCGGCAGCAGGCATGCCCTCGAACGCGAGTTCCACAGGCGTGGATCCGTCGTGCCGACGTCTACGTCCACGAGGGCGGCGAAATCGGTTTCGAGCATCCCCGCCGAGGATGTCTGAGCGGGCGAGGGGCGTGCCGGGGCCGCGGACTGGATCAGCGAGCGACGACGCTACCCGCCAACGATTCTGCAACCGCGGGAATCTTCGAGAAGGTGTCTTTGTCGGCAGCCTTTTCGAGGGCGTCCTGCGCCGTTACCTTCCCCTCGGCCACCAATCGGGCGAGGACCGCGTCGATGCTTTGCATGCCGTAGCTCCCCCCACTTTGGATCAGGCTTTGCAGCATGGTCGTCTTGGCCTCGCGAATTGCCGACGATACCCCTGGCGTGCCGATGAGGATCTCTTGGGCTGCGATGCGCCCGCTTCCGTCTGCCGTCCTCAGCAGTTGCTGCGCAATGATACCGGCCAGTGATTCCGCCAGCATGCCGCGGATCTGAGGCTGTTGGCTCGCAGGGAACGCATTGACGAATCGATCGATGGTCGCGGGCGCAGAGTTGGTATGCACCGTCGCGAAGATCAAGATCCCGAAGCTCGCGAGCTGAAGGGCCATCTTCATGGTCTCTCGTCCTCGTAGCTCACCAACCAGAATCACGTCCGCGTTCTCGCGGCCGGAACTTCGAATGGCATCGGCAAAGCTCGGGGTATGTATTCCAACCTCACGATGAGTGATTTGGCACTTGCGAGGCCGGTGCACGAACTCGACGGGATCTTCAATCGTCAAGATGTGTCCCTCGCGCGTACGGTTGATGTAGTCGAGCATGGCGGCAAGCGTCGTACTCTTACCGCTGCCAGTCGGTCCAGTGACGAGCACCAGTCCGGCTCTCCTGTTCGCCAGCCCAACGACCGCCTCGGGGAGCCCCAACTGTTCGGTCGTGAGGATCTCGCTCGGAATGGTACGAAACACGGCGCCCGGTCCCGTCGTCTTGTACAGGTAGTTCGCGCGAAAGCGCGCTTTGTCTTCGTAGCCGTATGCGAAGTCCAGATCGTGATACGCGTGAAAGTGCTCACGACGGTCCTGATCCAAGAGCTCGTCCATGAGACGAGTGATGGTTTCCCGATCGAGCGGCTCTCGGGCAATCGGCAGGAGCTGGCCCTTCAGGCGAATCGTGGGTGGATAGCCCACGGAGAGATGGAGATCGGACCCACCACGGTCGAGAAGAACGTCAAAGTATCGGTCGAGCGCGGGCATGATTCACTTGTCCTTCTTGGAAAAGAGATTGCGGCGAGTCCCTTTGCGGACGCGTTCCTGATTCTGCGACATTGGCGCGCTTGCTGAATTTGCCATACCGATGACTCTGGCGTCGTCGGCATAGGCCTTTGCAACCTCTTCCGTGATGACGCCGGCGGAGAGCAGCTGGTTGAGCGAATCTTCGATTCGGATCATCCCAAAAGCGCGCCCGCGCTGCAGAAGGCTCGGCAGCTGAAAGAGCTTGTCGTCGCGGATGAGCGACCACAATGCCATGTTTCCCGTCAGGAGCTCCACCGCAACCACTTGGCCGTGCCCGTCACTTCTCGGCACCAGACGCTGGCTGACGACGAACTTGAGCGCGCCCGCCAGGGTCGCGCGAACTTGCGATTGATCGTCCGGCGGAAACATGTCGATCAACCGATCGATGGTAGTCGCGCCTGAGGGTGTGCTCATCGTCGCAAACACCAAGTGGCCCGTCTCTGAAGCTTCGAGCGCTTTCTCGACGGTTTCACGGTCCCGGAGCTCTCCAATTGCGATGACGTCGGGATCCTCTCGGAGGGACCCCTTCAGCGCCGCATGAAAGCTCTTGGTGTGGGAACCGACTTCGCGCTGAGTGATGATCGCCTTCTTGATCGGATGGATGATCTCGACGGGGTCCTCGACCGTGATGATGTGAACCGGTCGCTCGTTATTGAACAGGGCGACGAGCGAGGCGAGAGTCGTCGTCTTGCCCGCCCCACTCGGGCCGGACACCACCACCAGGCCTTGATGGTAGTCCAGCATTTGCCGAAGCTCCTGCGGCAAGCCGAGGCCCTCGATGGTTGGAGGCTCGTCCATGATGAGCCGGAAGCACCCCTTGATTCCGGTTCGCTGTTTGTTGGCGTTGACCCGACAACGACCAGCGCCCTCGATCTCGCATGCGAAGTCCGCATAACCCAGCTCCTCGAATTGATGGGCATTGCGTTCGTTCAGCAAAGGCAACAGAAGGGCGCGAGCCTGGTTGTCGTCCAACGCTTTGCCGCGTGAAACCAGCAGACCGTTGCATCGAAAGCGCACCGGTTCACCAGACATGATGTGAACATCGCTTGCAGATTCGGCCCGAGCCACCATCAATAACTTGCATAGTGCCGGGGGTGCCGCGGCCGGCACATCCGCTGGGACGAACTTCGCCAAAGGGGAGGCCTCGGGCGGTGGCAGATACGAGCGCCTTGGAATCACACTCCGAGCTTTTGGATACTGGACCGCCACAGGCGGGGGCCGGTAAGAGGGGATTCGTGGAGCCGAAGTCGCTTCGCGCAGCTTGGGTGGACTTTCCGATGGCTCAGTCCGAAGCCCCGGTGGTCTTGCCGAAGTCCACTGACGATTGGCGGGACGCACCGCCGCGATCGGAACTTTCGTCGAGTCCGGTTCGGGTCGTGCTGCAGCCGGCGGGACCGAAAAGCCCTCCGGAAGCCAAACCCGCAACATCAGCATCTCTCCGGAGCGGGCGACGGTCGCAACGTACTTGTTTCCGTTGATGCGGGTCGCCGTTGGCGCGGAAGCGCCGTCGTAATCGGGAACCAGGTCTTCCAAGGGTGTTTCCTTCACCAGCTTGAGGATGTGCTGGGCGGTTAGCGGCTCTCGGGTAACCGGCTGAAGCCTCCCTCTTCGCTTGGCTGCCGCCGTCGCACCGCTTTGAAAGACCATTTCGCTGACATCCCCTCGTTCGAGGTAGTGGAGGAACTTCTCGAGGCCCGGCATGGTTCCAATATTAGCGGCAAAATATGCTGTAAACAAAGTCACAACCCGCCCGGTGCCGCGCTCGCGACGCGACATTCCGGCGGCAGCGGAAATCGAGGAAAACCGTTCGTTTGACAGGCAGGCAGGGCGATTGCTAGCGTCTTCATCTCGAAAAGACCCGCTGGACCCTTGTCCGAATCCAGCGGAAAAGTGTAATATAAGTATCATCATGTCCGAGGAAAAAGAGTCTTCTGTTCTCTTCAACCTTCGAGAGCTCATGAACCTCGAAGAAGACCGGGTTCGTGAGGAGGAAGCGGAGCGACTTCGAAGCGAGGCAGCGGAACGCGAACGCATCGCCGAAGAGGCTCGCCGAACGCAAGAGGAACAAGAGGCGCGACTCCGCGCCGAGGAAGAGGCTCGCTCTGCCGAAGAGCGGAGGATCCGCGAGGATGAGGAGCGATTGCTCCGTGAGCGCGAGGAAGCAGAGCTGCGGGTTCGATTGGAGCAAGAGGCTCGAGAAAAGGCCGACGAGCATCAGCGCATGCTTGCGCACGAAAAAGAGATAGCCGCGATCAGCGCGCAACAACGCAAGGGAGTACACCCCGGTTTGTTGGCGGCAGCGGCGATGCTCGTTTTCGCCGCGTTCGGGGGTGCCTACTTTGGGATCTACAGGCCCGCGGTTGAGCAGCAGGAGGCCGAGGCTCTCGAAGCCAAGATGGAGGCTGAGCGCGCCGCGCGCGAGGCAGAAGAAGCTCGTCGAGCCGCCGAGCTCGAGGCTCAAAAGCGTGCCGAGGCGGAAGCGGAAAAAGCACGCCTCGCAGAAAAGGCGCAGCGGGAAGCGCAAGCGGCAGCAGCGGCACGGAGGGCTGCATCGCCGAGCAAGCCTGCAGGAAAACGACGTGGTCGCTCCAAGCCACGCAAAGCAGATACCGACGATCCGCTTGCTGGACTGGACAGCCTCTAGTCTGCACCGTAGCGTTGCTCCAGTGAATGATGGGTGAACACGATGCAGCGTCCCGCATCACGCTCGCGCTCGACGTGCCAAACCTCGAGACAGCAAGGCAACTCGTCGAGCAGACGCGCGAGCACATCGGCGTTTTCAAAGTAGGCCTCGAGCTCTTCACTGCGGTTGGTCCATCCGCGGTCGAAGTCGTGCTGAACGCACAAGCGAAGTGCTTCCTCGATCTCAAGATGCATGACATCCCGGCGACCATGGGCCGATCGGTCGCCCAGGCAGCGGCCCTGGGCGTCGACTATCTCACGGTCCACGCTTCGGCGGGGAGGGATGCGCTCGCGGCTGCACATCAGTCATCAGGCTCGATGCAGTTGCTCGCGGTGACGATTCTCACGAGCCTGGAGGAGCGATCGCTTCGCGAAATCGGATTCCTGGACGGCCCAGGACCATCGGCAACGAGACTTGCAGAGCTGGCGTGGGCCGCCGGTTTGCGAGGCTTCGTGACATCTGCACACGAATGCGCGTCCCTTCGCGAGTCGCTTGGAGATGACGCGTTTCTGGTCACGCCGGGCATTCGACCCACGGGGGCCAACGATGACGACCAAAGACGTGTCATGACACCTGCCTCGGCGCTTGCATCGGGCTCCGACATGCTCGTCGTTGGAAGGCCGATTCGCGATGCTACCGACGTGCGTGAGGCTGCATCGGCATTGGCCCGAGAAGTAAGGTTGGCGCTTCGAAGATGAGTCGCATCCTCGCAGGCCGGCGATCGGTGCTCGAAGCACTACGGGGCCATGCCAAGGTTCACCGCGTGCTCATGGAGTCCAAAGATCGTTTGCCGGACGTGCGTGAGGCGGCGCGAGCGAAGGGGGTTTCGGTCGCCGTCGAGCAGCGCGCGGAGCTCGATAGGCTGGCTGAAGGCGTACGTCACCAGGGCGTGGTGGCAGTGGCCGATCCGTATCGATATCTCGATGTCGACCAGCTGGTCGAGCGTTCGGGGCCTCGTGCGGTCTTCGTGGCCCTCGACGAGGTGACGGATCCCCAAAACCTCGGCGCCATCATCCGAAGCGCCGTAACCTTGGGCCTGGACGGAATTGTGATTCCAAAGCACCGCGCCGCGGGCATCACCCCGGCTGTCGCACGGGCCTCGGCCGGTGCGACCGAGCACGCCGCCATTGCCCGCGTCACCAACCTGCAGCGAACCCTGCTTTCCTTGCACGAAACCGGCATGGAAATCATCGGTTTGGACGCGGGCGCCGAGATCGATCTCCGCGACATCGAGCCCGCCCACGGCAAACGGGTTCTGGTGGTCGGCTCCGAGGGAAAGGGCTTACGTCGGATGGTTCGACAACGGTGCGATATCGTGGTTCACATTCCTCAGGAGGGTTCCATGGATTCATTGAACGCATCGGTCGCCGCAGCCATTGCGATGTACGAAGTTGCGGCAAAGCGTGGGAGGGAATCGCGTGACCACTGACAATCTCGCTCGTGATACGGAGGAAGAAACTGTGCGAAGGGTGTTGATTCTCACTGGCGGCGGCGACGCGCCAGGCCTCAATGCGGTGTTGCGGGCCTTCGTCAAAACGTCCATCGATCTAGGGCTCGAGGTTTTTGGCTCCGAAGACGGGTTCGCTGGCTTGATCGAGGAGCCCGCGCGTGTGGTTCCGCTCACACGAAAGAGCGTTCGAGGCATTCTTCCGAAGGGCGGTAGTATCCTCGGGTGCTCGAACCGGGCCCATCCGTTCGCGTACGTCGAGCGTGGCTTAGACGGCAAAGAACGAATCATCGACGTTTCCGAGCGGGTCAAAGCCAAGCTCGACGAGCTCGAGATCGACGTCTTGGCGGTAGTTGGCGGCGATGGGACGATGAATATCGGAATGCGCTTCGCGAAAATGGGCGTTCCGGTGGTGGGCATACCGAAAACCATCGACAACGACCTGGCGGCAACCGATCTGACATTCGGCCTGGACACGGCGGTGACCACCGCGACCTGGGCGATCGACGCGCTTCACTCCACTGCAGAAGCACACGATCGCACGATGATCCTCGAAGTCATGGGACGTGACGCCGGTTGGATTGCGATGCTGGCCGGCATTGCGGGCGGCGCGGACGTCATTCTCATCCCGGAGATCCCCTACGACATCGATCGCATCGTAGACCAGATCGAACGGCGCTCGGCGACCGGCCACACGTTCAGTATCATCGTCGTTGGAGAGGGCGCCAAGCCCGCCGGAGGAACCGTCTCCAACATTACGGCTGGCTATGAAAGCATATGGCAGCAACACCAAGGGCCCGGGGTGGAGCTCGCCAAGCTGCTCGAGGGACGCATCGATCACGAGATCCGTGTGACCGTGCTCGGGCACCTTCAGCGCGGCGGCTCGCCCTCCTCCTTCGATCGAATCCTGGGCACGCGGTTTGGCGTGCATGCCGCGTTTCTCTGTTACAACGACAACACCGGTCGCGTCGTCGCGCTCAAGGGACAGGACATCGTTTCCGTGCCTTTGGAGGCTGCGGTGGCGAATCTCAAGCGAGTCCCACCGGACGGTGAGCTGGTGATGGTCGCGCGGGCCATGGGAATCGAGCTAGGCGGGGAATAGGATGCCGCGGACCGCCGCCGCCCTCATCATTGGCAACGAAATCCTGTCTGGAAAAATCGCAGACACGAACACCGCGTTCCTTGCGCAGGGCCTCTTCGAGTTGGGTATCGAGCTACGGCGAGTCGTGGTCTGCGGAGATGAGGTCGACACAATTTGCAGCGAGCTGAACGCCCTGCGCTCCTCGCACGACCTTGTATTCACCAGCGGCGGCGTCGGTCCCACACACGACGACGTGACGATCGAAGGCGTAGCCGCGGCGTTCGGCCGGCCCGTCGTTCGTTCCGAGGCGGTCGAGAAAATCATTCGACATTACTACGGGGACCGCGCCACGGAGGCGCATTTCCGAATGGCCAACATGCCCGAAGGCGCGGAAATGTTGCGGAGTGCGGAAGCTCCTTGGCCTACGGTCGTCATCGACAACGTTTATGTGCTTCCAGGCGTTCCGGAGATCTTTCGGCTGAAATTTGCCGACTTGCGAAAGCGGCTCGACCACGGGCACGAGTTCTATTCTCAGGCCGTGTACACCATGAGCGGCGAGGGCGAAATCGCAAGTTTGCTCGAAGAGATCGCGAGTGCGTTTCCAAGCGTCATGGTTGGAAGCTACGTGAAATGGCAGGGGGACGATTACCGGACGAAGGTGACCTTCGACGGCAATGATCCCAAAGAGATCAACAAGGCGGCGGACATGCTCGTCGAAAAGCTAGACCCGGCGCTCTTTGTCCGTCGCGACCAATGAGTCATTAGCCCGCACTTGTCATCGATGTTGCGCGCTTGCGCCGTCTGGGACGGGCGTGCTCGCGAGCGGGATTAAGTAAATGTTGCGAGCAGGCGGCGGCACGCAGCTCCGCGGCGGACGGCTCGCGCTGCGTCATGGATATTGCGGTCGCAGCCGCAAGCCAACGGGGGCTTCGCCGGCCATGACCGGCATTGGGGCTGCCGAGATCGCGAGCCGGTTAGAATCGTCTTTTACGCCGGAGCTACCGCTTACTCCGCCCCCATCGGCCTTGCGGCTCGACCGCAGTCCCCTCTCCTCGATACACGTGGATAGTCCTTCGAGGAGAAGGCGCCCCAGGTCTCGCCACAGGCACGGCGTGGGATGCGGCCATGGGGCGGCGTGGGGAGTGCCAACCCGTCCAACAGCAACTCGCTCGGGTTGGTCACGAGTCACGAGGCGAGCTTGCGTCGGCCTTAGCCCACCCGTGCACCGGGCCGACAATTGCAAGCGAGCCGTCCGGCTCATGGCCGCGTCCCGCGTCGTGCCGGGCGCGACCCGGGGCACAAACGCAGCGCTACTTCATCCAGCGGAGCTCTTGCTTCCCCGGGTCTGTGACTTTCCTTGGGTCCTCGGCGGGCTCTGGCTCTTCCTCCGCCCCTGCCCGCGAGTCGAATCTTTGGGCCGCCTCGGCCGGGTAGACCCGCACTGCGACTCTCGTTTCGACGCGCACCAGCTCAGGTCGCCCCTGCACATACGTGCTGACCCGCATCTGCGAGGTGGATTCTGCCTCAGAGAACGGGGTGAACTGACCGAGCCTCACGAACGACGAGCCGATGACCGACGCTTGGTACGCCTCGAGTCGACCACTTCCAATCGTCTGCGGCGGAGCGCTTTGTCGAGCCGAGATCTGCAGCTTGAGATTATTGCGATCCATCTCCATCAAGTCGTACGTCACCGTCTGATCGACCCATATCCCGGACAGCTGGACCTTGCGATCAACCTCCCAACGCGACCGAACCCCAACTGGCTCCGACGGGAAAGGGACGGTCAGCAGCGCCGTGCGGATGTTGCCCAGCATCGAGCTCAGTCGAGGAGGCACGTCTTTGACGCCGCGGAACTCGCCACGTCGGATTCGTCCTTGCGTGTCCATCTCGCTCCACCCTTGCACCCGAAGCAGGGGCTCGAGCATGTCGTTGAGCTGTTCTCGTGCCGCCGGTTTCATCTTGTCAGCGACCTTGGAAAGCCGGACTTGCGTGATCTGAACGGAGTGCCGGATGAATCCCTCGGGCGTCGACTCCGCGGGCCCCATCTTCACCTCGAGCTGCACCGGGGGCATGCCGCCTTGCTGACCCTGACCGCCCGCGTGCATCGCCCGCAGCATGACCAGCTCGAGGTACAGCAATTCGGTTTGGCCCGGCGGAACCTTGTATCGCAGCGGGATGCGTGGGGTCATCCCCGGGTCGATCATCCGAATGGTCGGCAGAACGCGTTGCGGCGGTCCCGGATCGGCCAAAGGGGTTTGGGGTTGGTACTTGGTACTGCAAGAAGCCGCCGCAAGCACGAGACACACGACCAGCACAATGCGAAGCATCACCGCTACCTTTCACTCTCCGTGGTCAATCGCAAGACCGACTGTCGCGCTGACTGAATGGGCTCCGTCTTTTCTGGAGAAACCAGAGCAATATCGGCCTGGGAGCGCGACTCGAGCTCTGCTTCCAGCGCAATCGGCAAGTGGAGGTCGACCCAGGCATGCCCTTCGCCGTGCATCTCGTAAGTGCGCACGTGCATCTCGAGCTTGGGGTTGAGGTCGGCAACCTGGGCAGGTGCGCTTTGTTGAACCTCAATTCGCACGCGGAAACGACCGCCGGTGTAGTCGACGAGCTCGTAGCGAGTCACTTGGTCCACCCATGCGCTCCAAAGCCGGATCGAGCGTCGAACCTCCCAGACCGCTCCCACGCCGACCGGCTCTACGGGAAGTGGCACGGTGGCAACCGCGGAGCGGATGTTGCCCAACATGATCGTGACCCGAGGATGGATTCGCTCCTGCCCCTTCGTCCATGGCACGTCGGAGTCCAGCACGATTCCGCGGTCGCTGAGGTCGAAGCGGCCGCGCATGTTGTTCAACGCACGAACACCTCCTCGCGCGCCGTTGGCTCGATCGTCTTCGATCCCTTCGGGCAGAATCGCCGTCGCTCTCGAAATGCGTAGCACGTAGCGGACCGCGGTATCGGGGAGCAAGACCGTCGGCCCCGCGTGAAGGTCGAGTCTGACTCCCGGCAGGGCGCCAAAGACGTCTTGGAGGTCTTCGTCCGTAGTCGAGGCCGTGCGTACCTCGAGGACACTGCGAACGACAGTGCCCGGTGCAATTGCGTACCGCAGAATCTGACGCGGCTCAGCCCCAGACTGGACAAGCGATACCGACAGCTCGGGCGGCGGCGTCTCAGGCTTGTCCTTCTTGCAGCCGGCAGCAATCAGCGAAGCGAAAAAGCAAGCCCAGAGGGCGGTTCTGTGAAGCGTCACTTTCACGAGGCCCCCTTCTAAAGAGGATTCGAGGCCAGAGCAAGGAGGGATCGACGAGCAGCCCATCTATTCGTTCAGGTCCCCGTGGTCAGTACCACCCACCGATGCCGAGAGAGACCGCCTGATACTCAGCGGCAATGTCGAATGATGTCGAGATCTGCCATCGATAGTCGTCCGGCCAGAGGCCAAAAACGTTCCAATTCAAGACATTGATGTCGAAACCAAAAGTGACGTGAACGCGAGCCGTCGACGTCGCGAACCGTGCGGGCTCGACATAGCTCCCCACCCGGACTTTCATGCGCTTCGGCCAGGGCTCGCTCTCATAACCGATGCGCGGCGAAACCGTGACCTTTTCGCCGGAACGCTGGACGGTTTGGAACAGGAACGATTCGACGCCGACGGCATTCGACAGCCGACCCGTAAACCAAAGATCGATCGTCAGCAAATGGTAGCGGCGGGGCCACTCATTGCGGTAGCGATTCCTGAGCACCTCCCAGGCTTGCTTTTTCACTTGCTTGCGCCATCGGTTGATCTTGGCGTACTTCCGTTTGTACGCTTCTTCGATCACACGAATGCACTCGTCGAGGTGCGGGCCTCCACGTTGCCTAGCGGCGGCGATTTGCCGTTGCTCCGCCTCTCGAACTTGCCGCTCCCGCCGTTCCAAGCGCTCGAGCTCGGGCGCAGCAAGTTTCTCGACGCTGATCCACGGTTGATTCGTTGGCCGCGGCCCGAACTGATAGGAAAATCCTACGCCGCCGTTCGTTGGAAGCCTCGTGGACCGCGGAAGGAAGAACGTGCCGAACATGATGTCCCCGTCCGTTCGAACGACGTCGCCGCGGGTTCGAAGCCCAGTGTTCATCTGCGGATAAACCGAGGCTCCGAGTCGCCAGCGTCTGTCATCCGGCTGAATCAAGATCCCGACCTCACCCCCAAGGCCCAGTGCATCGAACGAGGGTCCGCCCTTCTTTATCAGGCGGTCCGAAAAGAAAGCTCGCTCGCGAAGGATGCGCAGGCCAGCGCCGATCACCAGCTGCCCATCGACAAATCCGTAACCGGCCTGGATGTGAAACGTCGTGAAGCGAAGCCGCAGGTGATCGGGTTGCATCGTGCTCGGGTTCTGAACGCCGTTCAGGCTGACGAACTGCGCGTCGATGGTGAGCCCGATCCCGAAATTCCACATCTGCCAGTACACACCCGGAATCAAGAAAAAGAGGCCGTTCTGTTCAAAGTTCTGCGCTTCGCCAAACATGTCACCGCTGTTGTAGAAGTCTCCCGACTGGAACGGATACGTCACGCTGAACGCGAGCCAGTAGTCATACCAGTCTGGCCACTGGGGCCCCCGCCATGCGACGGCAGCCGGGTTCTGAAGGCCGCCTTGGACACCCTCCGCGAGCGAGGTTGCAGCACCTGCAAGCCCCGTGACTCGAGATGTACCGATGACGACCCCTCGCGTGAGATCGATCGTGTAGTCGGACGTCGTGATCGGGCTCCCGTCTGGACCGAGCTGAGCAAGGGCCAGCGCGGGGGTTCCGGCGATCCCGGCCATCAGCAGAAAGTAGCGTGCACACGTCCTGGTCACGGATCGGGCCCGAAGCTACACCGAGTTGACGCCGAGATCACCGGGCGAGATCGATCGAAAGCTCGAACCTCAGCGTGGACTTCCCGCCGGGTCAAGGGGTCAGCGTCTGGATACCCTCTTGGGTCGACTTCTGGAGCGCTTCTTGATCCTCGATGCTGAGGTTTTCTTCCCGCTTCTTCCGTTCTTTGAGCGCCTCGAGCTCCTCTTCGGCCTTCTCGGCTTCAAGGCGCTCTCTACGCGCTTTCTCGGTTGCCTCCTTGATCTCCGGGTCTTCGATCAGCCCGTCGGCGGCCTCCACTTCGGCCTGGCGGTCCGCGGCTTGCCTTGCTTCTTCCTCGAGCTCCTCCTCGCGTTTCCTCTCTTTGATCTCGTCTTTGACCACAGCTGCCGCTTGGCCAACATCACCGCCGATCGACATGATGAAAACGCGCTCCTTGACTTTCGAGGTGTAGAACACACCCGCATCGGGGTCATCGAGGGTCGACGGTCGCAGATCCAGG